>JAZDHP010000067.1:0-24795 GCA_043805855.1 Microcaldota archaeon | reverse complement strand
TTTAACCTTGCAGTAACAACATGCACTTCAACGCCCTGCTTGACAAGCGCTTCTCCCAGTTCAAGCATGTGCGTCTCTGTACCGCCCCGAAACGGGTAAAACAACGCATTAACAAAACAAACTTTCACGAATGACACCTAATTCTTCTAGTTTAGTAACACCACTTAACGAAATCAGTCCATAAAAAGGCTATTGCTCTTCTAGTCCGAAAGCTGAGCTTTAGCATTTAGTTAAAATATTAGATGCGGTCAAAACAGTTTATGTCTCAGTTTGTTTTTCAGTGGAGTGAGAGTAACTCACTGATGTTATCTGTCCTTTGGGGCGAGGCGGTTAAAAAACTCAGTAATTTTATTGGCAAAGATTTAGATTTTATTTTCACTTGCGAGAAGAGAGACTCAACTGCTTATGTTTCGCAGGAAAATATTAGGCGAAGCGCAGAGTTTTCTAAAAAATACGTTGACGCTGGTTTTCAAAAAGAGTTTTTACAGAGTAGTCTAAGCGCTAGGGGTAAAATGGAAGAGTTGTTTCAAAAAGTTAACGCGTTAAACTTAGCTAATTTAACCAACGCACAGCTAGTTGAATTTTTGTCGGAATATGAAAATGGATTTGCGGAGTTAATGCGTTGTTTCATAATGTCGCAAGCTGAGTTCACCGACTTTCCGTACAAAGTTTTGCAAGAGGAACTTTCCAGAGCTGGTTCAAAAAATCCAGTTGAAGATGCCAGTATTTTAGCTTCTCCTGATAAGCTGGACATGATTAAAAAAGAAGAACTTGCCTTGGCGAAATTAAAACAAGCTCCAACAACTGAAAATTTACGCAAGCACGCCTTTGTGTTTCCAATTTCATTTTACAACAGTTACAACGAAGAAAAAAACATTGAATTTCTTAGAAATAGGCTCGCTGTTTTGAAAGCGTATGACTCGCTACGCGCGGAAATGGAAACTGAACTAAGTGAAAGAAAGAAAAAGCAAATTCAGCTAGAAAAGAATCTCAGCGATAAAGGCAAACGGGCAGCGTGGTTCTTGCGCGAAATTGGCTGGGATCGCCTTGAGCTGAAAAACTACTGGGCCGGTGCAGAGTGGCGCTTTGTAAGTTTGTTCAAAGAAGTTGCAAAGCGAATGCACGTTAGTTTAAATGACATTTTTTACGTTTATTCAATTCCTGAGCTAATTGCTTATCTTGTAAATGAAACGACGATTAGTGCCGTTGAGCTAAAGAATAGAAAAAATCTTTACGTTGTTCAAGTTGAAAACGGGGAGGTGATTTTTTCAAGCGGTGAAAAAGCCAAGCGGTTAATTGAATTAAAGTTACCAGAGCATTTTGCAAGTCAAAAACAAGAGCAGTTAACTGGCGCTGTTGCTAATCGTGGAAAAGTGCAGGGAATTGCGCGTGTTGTAAAAGTAATTGGAGTTGAGCAGCTTACGCTTGACATGAATAGTTTTCAAAAAGGTGAAATTCTAGTTACGACGATGACTCAGCCTAATATGATTTCAATTGCAAAAATAGCAAAGGCAATTGTTACAGACGAAGGAGGCATGACGTCGCACGCCGCGATTATTGCTCGTGAGCTTCAAATCCCCTGTATAGTTGGAACGCACGTTGCGACAAAGGTAATTAAAACCGGCGACTTAATTGAAGTAGACGCAAATAAAGGCGTTGTAAGAAAATTGTGAAAAATTTTAAGTGGTGAATAAAAAAATGGTTTTTACAAAATTGCGTAGAGTTAGTGAAGTTAGGAAAAAAATTGCTGAAGGGAAGCCTGTTTCAATTGGGGTTTTCTGCTCTGGCAACGGCGATCGAAGCCCTCTGGCGCACGCGGTGTTGCAAAGAGAATTGGAAAAAGCTGGATTGCGCAATGTTAGAGTATTTTCTTTTGGCACAAGTGTTTCTCCTGCTAAACATCATGGTGCAGCTTCGTTTAGAACAACTGGTCATGCCGCAATAATGGGTTATGACTTATCTTCTCATAGTAGAAGGCATATTGCGGACGATGATGTGCAGAGCGATATAAAAGGTGCAGACATATTGCTGGCAATTTCTCCTTCCCACGCTGCGCTTGCAGCTGAGTTCACTGCCGACGAAGCGCCGAATATGCATAGGCATATTTTGGACAAAACGTGGACGCTTAAAGGTTTTGCAAACAAAATCGAATGGACGTTACCGTTTCGCACGCGGTTAGCGCGCGGCTTGGCATTGAAAGATCCGTATTTCCATCCAAAAACCGCAGCCGGCGAAAGGGCATTTAAACGGGATTTGTACGAAGTTGAAAAAGCAGCGAAGTTAGCTGTAAAGCGGTTAGTACATTAGTAACTTATTGTGTTTTTTTCCTTTCGTCTACTTTCTTAGCCACAACATTTTTAAAGCATAAAGCATAAAACATCTTCATGCGAACTACGGTTATTCTCAATGACGACATTTACCTGAAATTGATCGAGCTATTTGGAAGGCGGGGAATTTCAAAGGCGTTGAACGAATTTGCAGCTGAACAGCTCTTTACAACAAGAAAGTTAAAATCAATGCGTGGAACGTTGAAGCGGTTTAGCTTGGATGACGTTAAGATTCCCGATGAGGAGTTTGAATGATTGTTTTTGATAGTTATGCTTGGTTTGAATATTTTCTTGAAGGCGAAACTGGAGATGCCGTAGAAAAATTTGTAGAAGACTCAACTGAGCTTATAGTAACGCCGGCGCTGGTGTTTTATGAAGTGAAAAATAAGCTAATGCGAGAAAACAAACCGTTTCAAAAATGGATAGACTTTATGTTGGCGCGAAGCGTCGTGGAACCCCTTAGCGCAGAAATCGCTTTGAGTGCTGCAGATTTACGAAAAAAGTATAGATTGAAAACAAGTGACGCATTTATCTATGCAACTGCATTGCACAAAAAGTGCAAGCTTCTAACCGGAGATCAGCAATTGAAGCTACTGCCTTCAGTTGAAGTTCTAGAGTAGCACTATTCTTTTCGTCCACTCTTTTCAAGGTTATTATCTTCTATTTTTAGTTCGTTATGGTTATTGATTAAAATGCCAAACTTTTTAAACTTGCCAATTTCTAAAAAATTGGTGAATGAGCACAAAGTGGAACTTTGTGACTCAGACAAAACCGGAGGTTTTGCTGAATTTATGGAAATGGTAGTTACTATGGACTCGTTTGGCCGAATTTTGTTGCCAAAGGCTGTGCGGAAGGAAGTTTCTGCTACTCGTTTTCTTGTTGACGTTAAAAACGAACAAGTTATTTTAAAGCCAATCCCACGTTTTGAAGACTGCATTGGACGGTACAAAGGAATTGACATGGCTGCGTTTAGAAAACAACATGAGGAGGATAAAGGAAAAGATGACTAAATTGTTGCTTGACTCGTGGGCTTTTTTAGAAGTGTTTGAAAACGGTCCAAAAGCGTTGCAGGTGCGTGACTTTGTAGTTGGTTGCGAAAAGTACACAACTACGCTTAACGTTTATGAAGTTTTTTACCGGCTGAAGCAAGATAAAGGCATTGACAAAGCTGCAGAGGCAGTTAAGATAATTGCTGATAATTCAATTGTTTTGCAAGTTTCTATTGACCTAGCAGTTAGTGCGGCGGTTATTCGTGATGAACTGAAACAAAAGAGCAAAAATTTCAGTGCAGTTGATATAATTACCTATGCCGCAGCTCAAAGCGTCGGCGCAACACTCGTAACTGGAGATCCTGACTTTAAAGGAGTAAAAGGCGTTAAATTATTTTAAAACAATTTTGCGAACGATTCCTTTTTCAGCGTCGACTTCTACTTTTTCACCGTCTTTCAGCGCAATGGTGGCAATTTTCGTGCCAATAATGCAAGGTTTACCTAACTCGCGCGATACTATTGCGGCGTGGCATGTTATTCCTCCAATATCTGTCACAATCGCGCAGGAGCGTTTCATCAACGGAACCATGTTTGGGTTCGTCGCTATACTTACAAGCACATCGCTGTCATTAAATTTACTATAGTCATTTTTTCCATGGACTACTTTGACAATACCAATTGCTTTTCCCTTGCAAGCAACGTCGCCGTGCAATTCAGTTACATTTGCTACTTCTTGCTTTGGAACTAAATTTTTAAATTTCAGCGCATCTTCGCCGGAGTAAAGCGAAAGTTTACCATCTTCGTAGCAAAATGTAAATCGCTTACTGCGCTTTGCCAGCTCATCGCAGTCTATTTTTTCGCTTTTGAATGCAGTTATAAGTTCTCCAGCAAGAAGCATACGCGCTTGAGTTAAGGGGATATTGAAACGCTTTGCAACTTCTTTGAAAACTAGGGAAAGCGCGTAGTTGCCGTGAAACTCAGCGTCTTTGCGATACGCTTTCAAAAAACTAAGTTCAGCCAACGCGTTTGCCAATTGCTTTTCTTCTGCATTAAAATCGAGTTTTTTAAGTAGTTCTTCCCGCTTGTTGGCTTTTTCTCGTTGTTCAACTTTAAACTGTGCTAGTGTTGCGCCAGTTTTCAAAACATCTTTTAAACACGCGCGGAAGTACGCTTCGTCAAGCAGCGGGCCTTGAAAACTAAATGCAATCCAGCTAAAATCAACTGTGTGTTTTTTTATTAATTTATCAATTTCGTTTTGGTTCGCGCCGCGGGTTACCTTCTCTGCTATTTTCAGCATGTCTTCTTTCTCGCGATTAACGTAGGTATTTTCTGGCCAATACGTTAGTAGCTCAAACGCGTCGTTGGGATTAACGCTGGCGTTGTTTTCGCCTAGCTTTTTTTCAATGAGTGATTTTATTTTCTTTGATACAAACGCGTTTTCGTGCTCTGCAGCTGGAAATACTAAACCCCCGCGCGCGGCAGATGTAAATGCGCGGTTAAACTTTTCAAGCAACGCAGTAATTTCTTCTCCAGTCATTTTTTCTAGCGGTGCTTTACGTATATCGTGGCCAGCTTTGAACAATTCCATTATGCCTTTACGTGCGTTTTGTGCAGTTTGCGCAGCGCGCTTTGCATCGTTTATGTATTCAAATGCTTTGGAACTCAGTTGAGCCCAGTCTTGCTTTTCAAACGTTTGAACAAAGCCGCCGTCTTCGTAGAACAAGCACGCATCTTTTAAATTACGGCCAATTGTTTTGAAGCCGTCGTGCGTGAGCGCGTCCATGTAAAGGTGATATGGGTATAGCTGAGCGTCAAAATGTTGTTCAATAAAAATCCATTCTTTTTTCATACGTTCTTTCACTATTTTTTAATAGATTCTTTGGCTGAATTGACAATAAATTATAACTGTAGCGCATGTGCTACTTATATAAATTATAGGCGCTTTTGAGCATTGCTCCTTCGGCGCGGCGAAGGCAAGCTCGCAGTGCGGTTTTTGAAAGCTTAGCCAGTTTTGCAAGTTTGTTCAAATCCGTTTTCCGAGGATATTCGTAGTATCCCTCTTGGTGTGCTAAGCGAAATACGTCTATTTGTTTTTCAGTTAAATTGCCGGTTTCAGCTGCTGCGTAGAATGTAGGATTTCCTTTTCTAAGTGAAAGCATTTCAGCGCTTGAAGTTCCGGTACAGTTTAGTTGTTTTACAAGTTCAACTATTTGCTTTTTGTCGTGTGAGCCGACAGTCCAAAATTCAAATCCATCGCGTACAACAATTGGTCGAACAAAAAACGTCCGGTTTCCCATTATTGTAATGTGATACTGGTCTTTGCATTTAATGCTGTAAATCACTTGGCTGTTGCTTGTCTCAATTACGTTTATTCGCTTTTTTTCTTCTCGCAATATGGCTCGCAACGCCTTTTCTTTTTCTTCTCCTTCAATTACAATTGCGCGGTTAATCCAAGTTGTTCCCTTTTCTTGAAAAGCGTTGAGATAATGCACTGTAAGTGTAACTTTGTACTTGTGGGTTAAATCTAAACTAGCTGAACCAGCGTGCCACATTTTAATCTTAGCGACCCACATTACTTTTGTCTCTTTTTTTATTTGGTAAATAGATTGAATTAAACAGTTATCCTTTCGCCATTTTTAGGTGCAACTGCGTTGAACCCCTTTTCTTTCAATAATTCGGCGAAGTATTGCGTGTCGTCTCCGTGTACGCAGATTACTTTCTCCGCGTTTACTTTTTCAACGTATTCAAGCAACTCTTGCTGGTCCGCGTGTGCTGAAAATTCGTACAATTTAAAAGGTAGAGAAACGCGCAGTAACTTTCTGGGTTTGCCCTTTATTACAATCGGCTTGCCTTCTAACAAACGCCGGCCGTTAGTGTTGTTAACTTGGTAACCAGTTAAAAATATTTTTCCATTTGTTTCTTTTTTCTCAAGCGCCTGCAAGTAAGAGAGTACTGGCCCGCCTTCAAGCATCCCTGCGGTGCAAATTATTGCGTTGCCTCCAGAGAGTGCATCGCGTTTATCCTCGCGAGTTGTTACTACTTCTAGCCGTTGCAACGCTGCTTTGAAGCCAGCTGCGTTTTTCAAATAACCTGAATATTGGTAGTAAATTTCGTTGACTCGAGTGCCCATGCCGTCGATGAAAATTTTTCCTTTGAAATTAGAAGCGTTTAACAGTGAGAGAACTTCCTGCGTGCGGCCAACTGCAAAGCATGGGATCAACGCTGTGCCGTTGTCGTTTACAATTTCCTGCACGTCGTTTACGAATTTTGTTTCAACATCTTGGCGTTCCTTTTGGTTCTTGTCGCCGTAAGTGCTTTCGACAATTAGCACATCGACGTTTTTTTCTATTTTCGCTCCGTTGTGCATTCGTGTTTCTTTTAGCTTAAAATCACCACTGTAAAGCAAGTTTGTGTTCTTTGTTTTTACTAGAATTTGGCTAGCGCCGATAATGTGCCCTGCGTCTATAAATTCGAATTTTAAATTATTGTTTAATTTAAACTCATTTTCGTAACCCAATGCCGCGAAGTGGTCATGTGCTTTTTTCAAGTCAGCTTGTGAAAACGGCGCCGGTAGTTTTTCCTGCTTTGCAATTTTCAGAACATCTTCGTAAAGGATATCGCAAACTGCAAGCGTCGGCGTAGTGCAGTATGTTTTTGGGCTGCCGTGCTTGTAGAGAATTGGAATTGAACCACAGTGATCTAAGTGCGAGTGAGATAATAGCACTGCGTCTGGCCGCTTTGCATTTGCAAAAAGAGGCAATTCAGTTTGTTCGTTCATTCGCGAACCGCAGTCTAAGTAAATTGTCGTATCTTCGTTTGAAAGGGAAACGCAGCTTCTTCCAACTTCGCCTGCTCCTCCAAGAAAATGTAATTCCACAACAAAGCTATTTATTACACTCTTTTATACTCTTCGTTATGACAAAAAGAGAAAAAAAAGAAAAAGCGTTGGTAGCAATTACAGGCGCTAGTGGCAATTTAGGCAGAGTTGTTGTACCTGCGCTAGACAAAGCTGGCTTTTCTTTGCGTTTAATTTCAAGAGAAAATACATCGCGATTTTCAAAGTTTCAACAACTGAAAATTGATCTAGCTAAGGCTAGCGTGGGAGAAATTCGTAATTTATTGCGCGGTTCGCAAGTTATTGTTCACTTAGCTGGGCTAGTTGGCGTTGACAATTCAAAGCGTGATTTGTTCGCGGTTAATTGTGATGCAACTCACAAAGTAGTTGAAGCGTGCGAAAAAGAGCAAATTCCACTAATTCATTGCTCTAGTATTTCGGTTTATGGCCACGGCGAGAAAAAATTGAACGAAAATGCGCCGCTGCATCCAGATAGCGTTTACGGCGAAAGTAAACTAGCAGGCGAAAAAATAGTTACTGCTAGTAAATTGCATTGGATTGTGCTGCGTCCTGGAATGATTTACGGCTCGCATTTCGCGAGTGGTTTTGAAAAAGTAATTGAAATGATGCGACGCGGTAAAATGCCGGTAATTGGCAATGGAAAGAATAAAATTCCGCTTGTGTTTGAACGAGATGTAGCAGTTGCAGTTGTGAATAGTGTAGAAAAGCTTTTGCAGGGCGATAAAAAAGTTATTAGTGGAGTTTTCAATGTTGTCGGGCCTGAACCAACTCAAGAACGAGCATTACGTTTAGTTAGTAAAGTTTTTCACTGTCCACTACCGCGAGGGAGGATTTCAATTCACTTGGCTTTGGTTTATACTGCGTTTTCTTCTGCGATGCGTAAGTTATTTGGCCGCGGCTCTACGCTTAGTGTACATAATGTTGAGCAGTTAACGTGGAATCGCAATTTTGACGCTACGGCCGCGCAGAAAATTCTCGGAGTTAAATTCACTTCTTTAGAAAAAGGGTTAATTGAAATTAAGAGAAAAAGATTTTCGTAACGCTGCGTGCTATTTTATATTTCCAACTCTCATGCCTGCAGCGCTTACGCTGAACAAAATAAACACCTGCTCAAGAGTAACGAAACCCGTAAGGGTTAGCATTATTGTGCCTGCAATTACCGCGGTATAAACGCCGTGCATTTGTATTTCAATGAAAGTTCTATTTGCCTGAATTTAAAAACGTTTTTATACTGCAAAAACTTAGCTTTCTTATGGTAATCTTTAAACTTTTATCAATCTTTTTTATACTGTCAATGTCATTGACAGTTGCTCAGCCGTTTTTTGTACCTACAAATGTGGCTGGCTCTAATGTTATACCTACTTCTATTGAAGCTTATTCTGTTAATGACATTGTTTCAACTCAAGTTAGTAAAGAAGTTTTTTCTAGGCCAGAATATCGCGAGTTGTTAAAATACTGCCCAGATGCGGGTAAAGTTACTGACGAGGTTAGTGCAAAACTAGAGCAAGAAGGCTTTTCATATGAAAAGATTTGTACTCAATTAAACTCAGTTTTAAGCGAAACAGATAACGCTAAGGGCTACTGTGAAGTTTTAAAGCAGCAGAATTTAACGTGCAATAATGCAGCTTCTCTCGAGCAAGCGCTTTTCAATATTTGTAAGAAACGCAAGGAAAGTGAAAAAACTTACAGTGCAGCTGAAGACTATGCCTTGTTAAAGTGCAAAGCAATGTTTTCACAAAATAAATGGGACATTGAGCGTTTTTGCCGTCAACCTGTGCCTTTAACACGAGCAGTTTGTTCTGAAGCTGAGATAATTGTTTCTTCGGAGTGGAAAGCACAGTGTGTACGCAACGGGGGGGAGCTAGTTATTAAGAGAGACGAGTTCAGCGGCTGTGGTTATCCAATTTGCGATTATAAACAAGGCCCCAAGCCAATTTTAGTTAGGGAAAACGAATGTCCTTATATTCCATCTGGCTGGGAAAATGACTGTACCCGCGCTGGTGGAAAGCCAAGGCCAGAAATGCGAGGTAATTGCCTTGTTCAGCAATGTAGCTTTTCTTCAGATTCAATATTAGGCAACGCAGTTTGTCCAGCTATTTGGATTCCGCCAAACTGGCAGGAACAATGCAGGCAACGTGGCGGAATTCCAATTCCAGATGACTCTTATGGCTGTCCCAAAGCCGAGTGTAGGATGCCAAACCAAGCTTGTCCAACTGTGCCAAGTGAAAACAGCGAGTTTGCAATGAATTGCAGGCAAAACGGTGGCTTTGTAGAATATAATGTTGACCAAGTTGGTTGTAAATACGCTTTTTGTAACAAGGGCCAAATGCGCGCTGGTCCAGTAATGCCTTGTCCTGAACTGCCAGGAAACTGGAAAGAAGAGTGCAGTGCTAAAGGTGGAAATCCTTCAGTGGAAAGCGACCCAATGAGGCCAGCTTGTATGAAATTTGAATGTCGTGGAATGGGCGCTAATGCGATTTGTCCAACTGCAGTGGAAAACAATCAACGCGTTGCAGATTGTAATATGAAAGGCGGTGGAATTTACTATGCTTATGGCCAAGGGGGTTGCCAGATAGCCCAGTGTAATATGCCAACTCAAACTAACCAAATTTGTCAAGTTGATCCATTTACCCCTACGATGGAAGTTAATTGCAAAGCTTCAGGTGGAAGCATTTCAATGAATTATTACAATGGCTGTTCGTATAAGTTCTGTATGTCTCAAGGAAACAATGTTTCCTATTCAACTGCAAGTTGCCCAGCGCAAGGATTCCTTGATGAAATGCAATGCCGTAATTCAGGGGGAACCATTTCGTCTAATTCATATACTTTGCCATCAGGAGTAGTTTGTTCAAACAAGTACTGTTTCTTTCCACCAACTAGAACTTGTCCACCTGCGCCATTTTGTTCAAATGGAGAAGTTGCAATAGCAACTGCAACCCCAAGCGCAGGCAGCTGTCCAGTTTACCAATGTCAATCAACATCTTGCCAAATGCCACCATCTTGTCCTGGAGGAACTATACAAAAAGGAGGAACGTACAATGGATGTACAACTTACACTTGCGCTTCTACAATAATGCCTAGCGGTGGAGAAACTTGTCCACAAATGAACTGTGCTACTGACCAAGCATCAGAATCAGGCGGCTCTTACATGTACACTACGCCTTCAGGAAACCAAATCACTTGCGCGAGAACAAACTGCGTTTCAACAGCTTCTTATCCAGCGTGTCCAGTTTCATCTTGCTCTGGAGGCGCACAGTCTTGTACAACTGGTCAAACTTTGAAAAGTGGTTCGAATTTAATGTTCGACAGTACAAGCGGTCAAAAATGCGCTTGTAGGTCAAGCTGGTGCGAAGGCACTACAACTCAAACTGGTACAAATACTTGTAATTGCGGTCCAGCGCCTACACCAACTTGCCCGTCAGGCCAAACCGTAGTTTGGACTAACCAGCCACTAGCGTGTAGCACGCCCGGCTTCACTTGTGCAAGAGCATCTTGCCAAACTTTAACAGCTTGCCCAACGTCAGTTTGTCCAACTCCAGCTGTTTGTTCAAGCGGAATGGTACAAAAACAAGGGCCACCTTCTTCAATGAATAACAACGGCCAACAATGTAGCTGTACTTCTACATGGTGCGAACAAGACACTAGTGGTTTAACAGAATGCAGCGCTTCAATGTGTCCAACGCCAGTTTGTAATGGAGGTACAATAAAAACTTCCGACTCAGCATACACTACAACTGAAAACGGCCGTTCATGCAAGTGTTATTCAAAATGGTGCGATTACTCTGGTTCAACAAGCTCAGGTACAGGCACTAGTTGCGGTAACTTGCAATGCCCAACGCCACCTCCGATGGAAAATTGTGGCTCAGGCTGCACGTCTAGATCAGATCCTTACACCTACACGCCGCCAGGTTGTACAACCGGAATCTCTTGCCAGAGCTCTTCTTGCGATTGTTCTGGTTCAGGAGGAACTTCAACTTTACCGCCATGCACTGAATCTTACTGTACGCCAATTAGCCCACCTTCATGCAGTGGTACACTAAATCCAGTGCGCAGCACGATGAACCCGTCAGGTTGTACTGGTTCAATTTCTTGTATATCTAGCTATGATTGTACACCAGCAACTCCGCCAGTAAACCAATCTGTTAAATCAAAAGCAACTGGCTTAGTAGTTGAAAGCGAAGTGCCAAACGTATTGCAATCGCAAGTTACAGAAGCAGCTACTTTGGTTCCAGTTGCTACTAGCGCAACTTCTGAGTCTATATGCACTCGCTCTGGTTCAGTTAACTACGAAGGTTTTGTTAAGTCTTGCTTGGAGAATTGGAGGACACAAGTGATTAACGCTTACTTGCCTGAAAGCATTGAAAGCAGCTGCGTTGCAGAATCTAAAGCAAACGTAGTTGCGTTGTCAACAGTGCTTAACCTAGATGTTGCTTGCAGTGATTCAAGCAGCACAGTGAGTTTAAGTGAGTCAATTGCAGCGCAGTGCAAAGCACGGGCAGTTGAAAGCAGCGATAAATTCAACAATGCTTACGCTCAATGCAAGCAGTCTATTTCACGCGATAAAATTAGGGAATTGATAAAGCACCAAGTTGAAATGGAATGCACTGCAATTTCAATGCAAAATAGTTCAGTTATTGGTTTATTCAGCAATTTAACTACATCTTCTTCAATTGAACAAACTAGTTTAGAATTATTAAAAGGAGATATTGTTCTAACAAGAGCTCAATACGAGGAACTTAAGCAACAGTTGAGAAAAGACATTTTCGCTGATTTACAAGCACAGTTTGCCCAGATGTTCGGTGCACGCGCTGAAGAGGCCCGCCGCGAAGCGCAGCTAAAGAGGGAACAGTGCACCAAGCAGCTTGAACTTGTTAAAACGCTGCGCAGTGACGTTTGCTCTAAATACAGCGATGTAAGTTGTGAAGAAAAAGTTGCTTCAATGGAACGAGAAGCAAAACAACTTTGCAATGAAGCAGACGCGCAATACAACACAGCTGGCGGTTTAATTGAAACAGTCAAAGCACTTGTAAACGCATTATCAAGTAAACCAACTGGATAAATTTCTTTTTTTTATAATTAGTTTTTTCTTTTTTTGTTCTTTTTTTACTTTTTTCTATTTTTTCTAGCTTAGCTCATCTAGTAACGTTACTAAAGTGCGTGTTCTTCCAAGCACTGCTTTTACTTGTTTATTTTCGTCTACAATTAGCAATCGACGTAGGTCAGTTGCTTTCATTTCTCTAACTGCTTCAGTGAGCGAAGCGTTTTCGTTAATTGTTTTTAAATGTGGGTTCATTATGCTTTTTACTTTCATTTGTTTAAACTCACCTGCGCGTTTCTTTGCATTTTCATTTCTTGCAAGTTGTAGTTCAGGTTGGGCAGTTTTTCCCTCTTGAAAACGCGTTTCTGGCAAGGCATTAGCTACGTGTAAGTAAAATGATTTGAACCATTCGCCTGCGGTTAAAACGCCTATTGTATTTCCATTTTCTATAACTACTAACAGTCCAACGCGTTTTTCGAGCATTAGTTTTCCCGCGCGTTCAAGAGTTTCATTAGCGTCTATTGTTACAAACTCTTTGCTAGCGATGTCTTTTACTCTTTTGTAGTTTTGGCTTTCCATATTTTTTGCCTATATGTTCATAGCGCGGTTGTGTTTTAAAAATCTAGCCACGGTGTTTAAGTTTGGTATTTAAGGGAGTTTTTCCTATTGTGTAGCGAGTACTGATGCCTTTAGATAAAGTTTCATTTGGCGGTTTAACTGAAGCTCAAGCGCAAGCTAAGTTAACTGAATGCGGGTTTAACGAGTTAGTTGAAAAGAACAAATTCGCGTTGCTCGACACACTTGTGAGTCAATTTTCCAACTTTACAATTTATGTTTTGCTAGCTGCAGCATTAATTTCACTTTTCATTGGCGAAACGATAAATTTCGCGGCGATTATTGCAATTATTGTTTTTGTAATTTGTCTAGGTTGCTTCCAAGAGTACCGTGCTGAAAAGTCAATGCAAGCGTTGAAAAAAATAGTCCAACCAACTGCGCGGGTTTACCGCGGTACAAAGTTAATTGAACTGGAAACGCGGTTACTAGTTCCAGGCGATGTAATTCTATTAGAAACTGGCGATAAGGTATCTGCAGATGCTCAAATTTTTGAAACAACTGGGCTAAAAGTTGACGAGAGTGCATTAACTGGCGAAAGTGCGCCTGTTGAAAAGAAAAACGGTGCAATTGTTTTTGCAGGTACGTTGATTGTGCATGGTAAGTGCAAGGCGTTTGTACAGTTAACTGGTATGAGTACTAAACTTGGTTCAATTGCGGGTTTAATTCAAACTAAAGAAGTTGAAACTCCATTACAGCGTAATATAACTAGCCTTGGAAAAACGCTTTCGATAATTGCAATGGCCGCGTGTGCGTTGACGTTTGTAATTGGAGTTGCAAAAGGCGCGCCTATATTAGATATTTTAATAATTGCACTGGCGCTTGCAGTTGCAGCTGTTCCAGAAGGCCTTCCACTAACGCTAACGTTGACATTAGCTTACGGGATGCAACGCATGGCGCGGAGCAAAGCAATTGTGCGCAAAATGCTTGCAGTTGAAACGCTTGGCAGCGTTACTGTTATCTGCACTGACAAAACTGGCACTCTCACTAAGAATGAAATGACTGTAGAGAAGATTTTTACAAACGGTGAAGTTTTTTACGTTAACGGCGCTGGCTATTCTCCAAAAGGTGAGTTTTACAAGAACAATGTTGCCGTTAACGCAAACAGTGGCGCGCTTAATTCAATTTTGTTAGCGTCAACTTTATGCACTAACGCTGAACTGCGTGAAGATAGCGGCGAGTGGAAAATTATCGGCGATCCAACTGAAGCGGCGCTTGTTGTCGCTGGCGCAAAAGCTGGTTTATGGAAAGATAATTTGGGAATGGAGTACGAAAAGCAGCAAGAGTTGGAATTCACTTCCGAACGTAAGTTAATGACCGTGCTTTACCGGCACGGCCGCAAGAAAATGGTTTTTTCAAAAGGCGCGCCTGAAAATCTTCTGGAGAAATGTGCTTTTATTGAATTTAATGGAAAGGTTGAAAAGTTAACCGCAGGTGAACGTGTTAAAATATTAGCGCAAAATAAAAAATTTGCATTTTCTGCTTTTAGAACTCTTGCAGTTGCCTATAAAGAATTATCTTCTGGCGTTGAACTTGAAGAAAACCTTGTTTTTCTGGGTTTAGTTGCAATGCGCGACCCGCCGCGCGAAGAGGTGAAGCAAGCAATTGCTACATGTCAAGAAGCTGGAATAAAAATAGTGATGATAACTGGCGACAATGAGGAAACTGCGTGTGCAATTTGTCGTGCAGTTGGATTGCCGCTTCAAAGTGAATCGTTGTCTGGAATTGAAAGCGAAAAACTACGCAAAATAGCTGAAGACCACGTTATAACCGGGGCTGAATTAAATGAATTAAACGACGTTGAGTTTTCATCGCTTGTTGATAGTATTAACATTTATGCACGGATTATGCCTGAACAAAAATTGCGGATTGTAAGCGCGTTGAAGCAAAAGGGGCATATTGTTGCAATGACTGGCGATGGTATAAACGACGCGCCTGCGTTGAAAAAGGCGGATATTGGCGTTGCAATGGGGTTAAAAGGCACTGAAGTTGCCCGCGAGTCTAGCAGCATTGTACTACAAGATGATAATTTTGCAACTATTGTATGTGCAGTTGAACAAGGCCGCGCGATTTACAATAACATAGAAAAATTCACAGTTTACCTAACTGCGCGTAACTTCACCGAAGTTATTTTGATACTTCTAGGCATCATGTTGCTTGGCTTTAACTACTTACCATTAATTGCACTTCAAATTTTGTTGATAAACACTTTTGGAGAAATACTACCTGCGCTTTCACTTGGACTAGACGCGCCAACTGCAAGTTTAATGAAAAACAAACCCCGTAAACCAAATGAACAAATTTTGAAAAAACGCAACTTAGTGCTAATACTTTGCACTGCAGCGTTCATTGCATTGGCATGTTTTCTCTTATTCACGGCAAGCAACCCGTTTGAACAGCTTGACAAAGCGCGCACGCTTACATTTGCTGCAATCATAAGTACAATTTTGTTCCTCCCGTTTGCGTTTAAATCACTTTCAGAGTCAATTTTCAAAACCAAAGTTTTTTCAAACAAACTAATGGTTTTTGGTTCTATCTTTGCTTTTTGCATAATGCTCGTTGCAATATACTCGCCGTTAAACGGAGTATTTCGCTTAACGCCGCTTTTGCTAGTTGAATGGCTGCTTCCATTGTCAGTAGGACTTGGCGCTTTTGTCTTTGTTGAAATGTTGAAAAAAATAACCAGCCGCATTAGTTAATTCGCTAATTTGCTAGCTTTGTTTTGGTTCAATTGTCCGATTGCGGTGTCGAAACAACGTTTTAAAATTAAGTGCGTGTTTAACTCTTGTAACTGAAAAAAGGTGGTTATTGTTCTATGGCTAAAAAACGCGTTGCAATTAATGGATTTGGCAGAATTGGTAGAATGTTCTTCCGCGCGGCAATGCACGATGAAACGTTTACAAAAAACTTTGAAATCGTTGCAATAAACGACATTGCAGATTCAAAAACACTCGCTTACTTGTTGAAGTACGATTCTGTTCACGGCAAACTAGAGGATAAAGTATTCTCAAGCGAAACAACTTTGTCTTTCAACGGCAAGGAAACTGAAATACTCTCGAAAAAAGACGTGCTCTCGCTACCGTGGAAGCAAATGAACATCGATTATGTAATTGAATCAACTGGGCGCTATACAGAAAAAAACGCAGCATCACAACATCTAGACGCCGGCGCTGAAAAGGTAATTATAAGCGGGCCTTCGAAAAACGCAGATGCCGTGCTTTTACCTGGTGTAAACCTTGAAACTTACGATGCTGAAAAACACAATGTAATCTCAATGGCCTCGTGCACGACGAACAGCATTGCACCTTTATTGAAATTGCTAAATGACGAATATGGAATTACAAAAGGTTTCCTTACAACAATCCACGCGTATACAAATGACCAGAGGATAATGGATTTGCCTAATGAAAAACTGCGTCGCTCGCGCGCAGCTGCACTTTCTATAATCCCAACATCTACAGGCGCAGCAAGTGCAATTGGCCAAGTTATACCTGCGCTGGTTGGCAAAATGGACGGCATCGCAATGCGCGTGCCAGTTGCGTGCGGTTCAATCAGTGACCTTTCGTTAATTTTATCGCGGCAAACAACTAGCCAAGAAGTAAACGCCGTTGTGAAAAAAGCCAGCGAAGGAAAACTAAAAGGAATACTTGGTTACACTGAAGAAGAAATTGTTTCTGTTGATATTATTGGCGAATCGCACACTGGAATTGTAGATGGTTCAATTACAAGTGTTCTAGGTGGCCGCGGCGACTTCCTAAAAATCTATTCTTGGTACGACAACGAATGGGGCTATTCAGTTAAATTAGTTGACTTGTTGAAACACATTGCAAAGAAATGAAAATAAAATAGAATTGAAAATGAATTGAATATTTAAGTGGTAAAAAATGTTAGATGGAATAAAAACTCTCGACGACGTCGGTGATCTTAAGGGTAAAATTGCGCTTGTGCGAATTGACATTAACTCTAGCATAAGCAACGGCGCAGTTCAAAAAAACGGCCGCTTTACAGCAAGTGCAATTACAATAAAAGAATTAGTTTCAAAAGGTGCAAAAGTAGTACTATTGGCGCACCAGGGGCGTCCCGGCGATGGTGAATTTCGCTCGCTTCAAGAACACGCTGTTATTTTATCGCAAGAAATCGGCTCGCCAGTTTTGTTCATGCCTGACATTTGCGGTCCAACTGCACTCGCGATGATAAAAGCGCTACAAGAAGGAGAAGTGATGCTTCTTGACAACGTGCGCTTGCTATCGGAAGAAATGCTTGAACTTGACGCTGAAAGCGCCTCGTACGTAACGCACGTGCAGAAACTCGCTAGCGTGGTTGATTTATTTGTAAACGACGCGTTTTCAGTTAGCCACCGTTCCCAAGCGAGTGTAATTGGATTTAATTCCTTGTTGCCTAGTTTTGCAGGTCGGGCATTACAACGTGAAATAGTCGCCAGTGATAGAATAATTGCACATTCAAGCAACGCGGTATTTTTACTCGGCGGGGTAAAGTTAAAGGAAAATCTCGAGTTGATAACTGGCGTTTGCAAGAGACACAAGGCGAAAAAAATCCTCCTTTGCGGTGAACTAGGTTTGCTATTTCTAAAAGCTAAAGGCGTTGCGCTAGGCGAACCAACTGAACAACGTTTAACTGAACTCGGCGCAGATAAATTTCTAGACATTGCAAAAACGCTTTTGTTATATTCGGAAATTATTTCAACTCCAGTTGACGTCGCAGCTAATGCTGATGGTAAACGACGCGAGTATAGCGTTGTTGACTTGCCGGTAAATTATCCATTTGAAGACATTGGAAGCAAAACAATTGCTAACTATTGTCAAATTGTGAAGAACACTGAAACTGTGTTTGCTCGCGGGGTTCCTGGTCAATTTGAAAATGAGCAATTTGCAAAAGGTTCAATTGAGCTTGGCAAAGCATTGACCGATTCCCGCGCGTTCACAATTGTTGCCGGTGGCTCGTGGTCAACGGTTTTCAACGAGTTTAAACTCGAACAACGCAAAATTTCCCACGTTAGCTTGTCAGGCGGCGCGTTCCTTGAATACATAAGTGGCAAAACGTTGCCGGGAATAGAAGCGCTAAAAGTACAAGTGTAACTACTTCGTAATCCTAACTTTTTTATATTTGGAGGTATCCATATATATTGGGGAAGTGTTCGTATAAACATGGAAACTATTAAAGCTACTATTATTACTTGCAGTAACTGCGGGTACGACCAGTTTTTCGACGTTTTGAAGAAGTTTAAAATTTGTCCTAGTTGTAGCCATGGAATTGTAATGCGAACTGCTTCTGGACTTGAGTTAAACGAAATTAAAGCCGCGATTATTGCAGCTGGCGCTTCTGCCAAGGAATTGGCTTACAGTGATTATCGTACTTATTCTCTAACTGTTGAAGAAATCCGCGAGTTGAAAAAACTAGCGCGCGAGAAGAAAAAAGTCGCAGCAGCCAAAGCGTTTAAGTTGTACAAAGGTAAGAAACCAATGCGCCTCCTACAGTAACTCGTTTGAAAAGCAAAGAAAAAGATTAACTAGCTATTCTTACTAGTTTATTCCATGTCAAAGGAAAAACCGCAAAAACCCCGCGGTGAATTGAAAGAACAAACTACGGTAAAGATTCCGTTTGAACACTTGAGCGAAGGCGTTAAACGGGCGATTGGGTATTCGCAAAAAGAAGCTTTTCAATTTAATCCAGATCCTTTTAGGTCTACTAGTGTACAAGGTTGGCGTGGTCGTCGCAACTTTATACGAGCTGGCGGAATTGGCCCGGTTGCTTTAATAGAGGCCATTAGTAAAGATGTGCCTGTTCCTGCAAAATTAGCCAGCGCGGTTTCAGGTGTATCTTTAGCTTTTGTAACTAGTCAGTTGATTACAGCGCCGAAGATTCAAAGAGCTCACGAAAATCTCAAAGAAGCGATTAACAAGCATGGGCTTTTGGACACGAAGTTCGAAGGTCATTATCCTTTTCGATGGATGTCGCCTGCCTTTGTAGCGAAGACACATCCAGTTTTCTACGTCACTGGAAGGGGAGATTTGGTTTTCAAAAAGCCAACGCGCTTAGAGTACATGCGCTATTTAGATCAAAAGCGCTGGTATGGTAAATCTGGTTTGCTTCCGTGGCGTTGGCGGGTTTATCTAGAGCCACCGCAAGCTCCGGAAAAAGTAAAAGTCTGGGCGAGGGAAAGATTAGCTGCTTTAGTTAGGCGGCCTTCTTTGGAACCGGCTTTTTCGCCAGCGCGTAGACGTGCTCTATCTAGAGTGTCAAAATAATGGCAATATCGGATAGCTCATAAATCGCTCTATCCGATATATGCTAAAATTGTACTAATAGTCTCATTTTTTCGCTTCGTCGCGTCTATTTCAACGCCGTAGCTGAACTCCATTGCCTTTGCGTAAACGGCTTTCACCGCATCGATTCCCAGCGGTTGTTTACGCTTGGCGTCACGTTCAATGCAAATTTTCAGCGGAATTGCTAGTGTGAATACAAAATGCGGATATTTAATTTTCGTGAGTAAGTCTTGAATTTGGCTTTTGCGGTAGAAGTTGCCGTCGATTACAACTGGCTTGCCTTTTTTCAACCATTTTTCTGCTATTGGTGCTAGTTTTTTGTTTGCCGCACAGAAAGCTTTTTCTGAAATGTAGCCATCGCGAACGTAGTTGTTATCTAAGTGTAACTGTTCAAGTAGCTCGTCGATTGCGAAGTACTTTGCCTTTAGTTTTTTAGCAACTGCTTTTGCTATTGTTGTCTTTCCACTTCCCAACGGACCGCGAATAATGATAAAGTAAGTCATTTTAATCGCGTTATATATGGGCGTTTCGTTTTCATTTTTTCACAATTATCGCTTTTAAGTTCGGTATTCGTTCAAAGTCGCGGTCTAGTGTAACTAGTTCTGCGTTGTACTTCATAGCATTTCCGGCTATGCACGTGTAAAGGGGGTTTATAGTTTTTCCTCTTTGTTTCAATTGTTGTGCAATTTTAGCGCTTATTTTTGCGGATTCTTTGTCAAACTCTAGAGTTTCGGCGTTTTCTATTAGTGTAAACGTTTTTTCGCGCTCTTGTTCTTTAGTGCCTGCCAATACTTCAAAAGCGGTTATACTTGAAATTACAAAAGGTGCATTTCCTATTGCTTTTTTTACTTTAGCGCCAGCAGGAGTGTTGTTTAAAATTTCAATTGCTGCGCTAGTATCTAGAACGTACATTATTTATCCGCTCCTGCATTTTTTCGCCCATTTGTTTTCTTATTTCGCGGGTTATTCTGCGTTGTTCTTCTATTTCTTCGGGGGTTTGATTTAGTGCGCCAAGCCAGTCAGCTATAGTTGTTCGTTTAGGTATTGTTCGCATAATGGCTTCGCTAAAGCTTTCGTCTCCGCGCTTTAGCTTCTTTAGCGTGTCATATGCTTCTAGTGTTATTGTGATAGTCTTCACCGTCATAAAGTAAGTGTATGTTTAAACATACACTTAAACCTTTCGTTCTTTGCAGTTTGTTAAATTAGCCTAGTATCATTGCGTTTTCCCTTGTTGGGTTAATATAGATTCTACTGCCTTTTGGCACGTCGTGGTTTATCGCGACGGAAACGTACTTGCCGAACTTTCCGTCTTGCAGCCATGCGCTGCCCACGAAGTTGCGGTTCATTTTCACACTAAAATGCGGCTTGTGTTTATTGCCTCCTTTTTCTTCGCCGTCGACTGTTTCAAATTGAAACAACGTTTTCATTTCTCCTTCGCTTTGCTCTTGGTTTTGTTCTTCTTCGTTCATATGTATATTTCACCCTACACGTTTCATTCATCATTCTGGTGTCCTACACTGCTAGTGCGTCTACGCCGATTATGATGTTTGAACCGAGTTTTGAAACGTAAAATGGAGTTCCTCGCGTGTTTGTAAACGCTTCTACTATTTCTCCGTATGTTAATTTTGTTACGTCGAATTTCATTTCTTTACCACCTTTTGTTTTTCCGTAGTTTTGCCTAGCTTGGGCTTCGTTGCGGGAGTTGGACGCATCGGAAGCCCAAAAAGCTTTTGGCATATAATACCCACGGACAAGTACTTCCGCTGGTGAGTATATAAAGAAAAACCAGCACACGTGCCTGCCGGTGAACGTGAAATTACCTCTAGAAATTAGCGGCAAAGCTGTTGCCGGTAAACTGTGAATTTAGTTATTTGAGGCGGGTTATTAAATTTTTTTACTGCAGGGTTAGTTCCATTGGCATGCCTGCGTGTTTTTTCGCGGGGTTAATTGCGTTTAGTTTCTCCACGCCGATGACGTTTCCATTCTTGTCTTTTTTTAGAATTAGTTCTTCTCCAGTTTCTTCACACATTGCCTCTTTGCTTGGATCGTCGAACCAAATGTCAAGGGTATTGGCCGCTTTGTTAAAAATGATTTTTATTTTTTCCATACTAAATTACCTTCTTTTATTCGGTCTGTCAAGTATACTGTTATTATGAAGCCAGTCCCATTTAAATGTTTAGAGACAACTGCCATGAAAAGGTCGTTGAATTGTTTATAGTAAAGGAAAACAGTAGAATCGGTTTTACTGACGCGTATTTCGTCTGCGTTTATGAGAGTTTCCTTTGCAAGATCTTCTTTTCCATTTACTGACGGGTGTTTTGCGGTTATTATAAAGTTCCAATAAGCTTGCGTTACTCGAATAACTTTGTTTAGTTTACATTTCACTTCAAACTTTAATGTTTTTTCTTGCATATAGCTTTATTTTTGGTTCTTGTTTTCAAAATAACTTCGGTCAAAAAAGTGGACGAATGGCAAAATTCTTTTGAACTACCGTTAGCTAAGTAAGTAACCGGCTTTGCGGTTGGTTATTAAATTTTTTCAGTGTAACTTCTTGCGGTGGGTTTGTTAGATGGTAGCTTATACTCCAGAAGAGCAACGCGTGCTTAATTACTTTTTTACTAATTTAGACAAGCCGATTTTCGCGGCGAAGAACTTTCACCCTGAAGTTTGGGCACTAATGCAAGCACGCTATTCCCGCTCGCAAAAAGGAATGCGCGAAGGCTTTTTGGAATTGCTAAAGGAAGATCCAGAGAATTTTGCAAAGCTCAGTAGTGCGATTGCGAATGGCAACGAAGTGCAAATGCAAAACGCAATTGGCAAAGCAATTGAATTCATGGAAAAGTGGGTGTTAGGTTACGGCCACGCGTCTGTTGCAGAAGGTGCAGTTGTTGGAATCGGACTAGAAGGTGTTTCAATTTTAGCAACGAAGTTCATCGAGGATAATCGCTTGTGTTCGTACACTGAAAAGAGCACGCGTTATGTTTCTTTTAACAAGGGTTCTTTTTATTTTGACAAAACTTTAAAGGAATCGCAGTACGGGAGCGACGTGCAAAACATTGTAAATGACCTTTTTGACACTTACGAGCAGCTATCTCCCGTTGTTTTGGATTATGTAAAGAGAAAGGCGCCGTTGAAAGAAGGGGAAAACGAAGCCGCATGGACAAGAGCGTGCGGCGCGCGACGTTTTGACTCAGTTCGCTATTTACTTCCAGCTGGCACGATGACTAGTTTTGGCTGGACTGTAAATGCACGTGCATTAGCCTATGGAATTTCTAAACTACTTTCACATCCGTTGCAAGAGTTGCGCGATATTGGAGAAGAAACTCGCGTTGAAGGTAGGAAAGTTTTACCTTCGTTGTTGAAATACGCAAATGAAAATAATTACTTTAGCGAGACGCAAAGCGCAATGGAAAAGTTAACTCCGTCGCTTGTTAGTTTTGAAAAAACACAAAGTGCGCCTATTACTTTAGTGAACGGACCGCAAAACGCGGATAATGTGCTAATCGCTGCTATTCTCTATCGCTATTCACACCAGCCGTTTAAACAACTTTTGGAAATCGTTGGTAAAATGGAGCAAGGGCAAAAGCAAAAAGTACTTGACGAGTATTTATCGCGCCAAGGTGAATTCGATTATCCGTTGCGTGAAGTAGAACACTTGCAGTTTACAATTGACATTTTGATGGACTACGGTGCGTTTCGCGATATACAACGTCATCGTATAATGACGCAGACGAACCAGTTGCTCACGACTTTTCATGGTTATGACACTCCGCCAGATATAACTGGCGCGGGCGTGCAGCCTGAATTTGACAAAGTTATGAAACAAGCAAATGAATTATTTACTAAATTACAACCACTTTACCCGTGGCAAGCGCAGTACATTGTGCCAATGGCATATCGTAAGCGTGTTTTAATTAGTGCTAATTTGCGCGAATTACATCATTTCATTAAACTTCGTAGTACAAGGCAAGGGCACTATTCGTATAGAATGATTGCTCAGCAAATGTACGCGATATTGAAAGAAAAGTATCCGTTTGTGGTGCAGTACCTTGTTTGTCACTTGACTGATGATGAACTCGGTCGGCTAAAAGCTGAACAAAAGCTAGAGGAAAAGATAAAGCAAGGTGTACTGTGAAAATTGCCTTTACTCTAGGTAATTTTGATTTGATTTACGTTGTTTATTGTGATCCACGCTGTCATTGCACCGTAGCCTGTTTTGTCAATGTTGAACGGCGGTACTTTCTGCGG
Source organism: Microcaldota archaeon (assembly GCA_043805855.1). Taxonomy (GTDB): domain Archaea; phylum Micrarchaeota; class Micrarchaeia; order Norongarragalinales; family UBA8480; genus JAHFHC01. The sequence goes on along the minus strand of JAZDHP010000067.1, from coordinate 1,441 downwards.
GTTTTTCAGGAAAATTAGCAGGCAGTATTTCTTGTCACGGAACATTTTGAAAAACTTTGGTATATCTTTAGGCGTTATGCCGTCGTCAACGCCGTATTTTTGTAAAATATTGCCAACTTTTTTCGGCGTTAAGTTATCAAACTGTAGAACTTTTTCAATAGTTGCTTTAATTGAAACTGGTTCTCCTGAATCCTTGAAATAAACGATGTCGCCTGCGTGAATTTTGTTCCACAGGCTGCGTTTGTGCTTGTACCAGCGGGATTCGATTTTCTTTTCGCCGGAGAGTATCTTGCGCGTTAAGCCCCAGGTTTTTTTCATTATTGCAATGTGTTCCATTGTTTTCAACTTCTGTGAATATGGCTTAGTCTGGAATGTTTAAAAAACTGCCTTGTGTATATTATTTCATGAAATATGTTCTTTTGCTTCCTTTGATTGCGTTGCTTTTTGCACCGCTTGGCTATTCGCTTTCTTTTGGAGGCGAAGCTGTTGTTGACGTTGGGCTAGTTTCAACACCGCGTTTGTTCCCACCGAAGATTGGCGAGGTACTTGATGAAAATGCGCTTGCCGAAGCTTCTATTGCTTCGTTTATAAAAAATAATTTTATTGCCAAGGGGAAGTTCAACACGTTTTGTCAGTACAAAGACGATAGAGAAACTTTTGAAAAGAAGCTAGAAAAGAGGCTTAAGTTACTTTCACTTCCCCAAGCATGTCAAGGCGTGCAGGTAATTCGCGATAGTTGTAGCTATTCTGCAAGTTATCTTTGTGAACCGTTGAAAAGTGGCGAGTGTTCATCTATTTCAGTTGAATCACTAAAATCGCAGTGTGTTACTCGTAATGAAGCGGAGCGTGAAGAAGCTGCCACTAACGCCGCTGTTTTTGAACTCGCGTCTAAAAAACGCTGTGAAGTTGCAGCTAAAAATGCAGCGCAAGCTTGCGAAGCTGGCGCGAGTATTGATGTTTCTACAAAGATAGCGCCTAGTTCTGTATTAAAGCGAATGTGTGAAGATAGTAATTTTGTTTATCGAATTGAAGATGGAGTTGCAATTTGCGGTAAAAGCGGCAGTGCAGCTTCGCCAATAATGGTTGACCGCAGTTTAATAAACGCCCGCAACCGGCAAAGTGAAAACGGCGACGTATTTGACTCACAGGATGGTGAATTAACTAGTGATTTAAATAACGGTTTATATGACGATGAAAATCAAGATGGTGTTCTTGACAACGACGCGTTAAACGATGATTCTACTAATGATGCTGTAGATAGAGATGCAACGGGAAGTGACGAAACTAACCGCGGTGATTCTTCACGTGAAAGCGACAATATCCCATCTTGTCCAACTGGACCAAACAGTTGTAGTGCGGGTTATGAATTAGTAATAAGCCAAGATCCAGATTGTGGCATTGTAAAACAATGCGTTGCGATAACTGCGCCTGGAGACTCTGC
>JAZDHP010000066.1:0-18677 GCA_043805855.1 Microcaldota archaeon | reverse complement strand
GATATGGAAAGTAAAACTCTTTTCTTAAGCGGAATGTCAACTATTTTTTTCATATAAGCTTGTTGGAACCGGCCTTTATTAATTTACCCTATATTGAATCGCATGTTTCTATTTTTGATTTTGATGTTTCTTGAAATTATTGGTTCGTTTCATTTATTGATACACATTTACTTGATTGTTTCATGAAGCGATATATATTGTTTCAACCACAATAACTGCAAGTCAAGTGGCTTGTTACCGCGAAAATTAGAAACACGGCAAAAAAGAGATATAGTAATAATATGAAAGCATTGACTTTTTTGATACTCGTAAGCGCAATCGCATTTGGATTTATTGCGATTGCATTTGCGACGACGTCAAATGTAGTCCAGAATCCCGACTCGGGAACCGCACTTACTGGCCAGCAGGGGCAAGGTGTGCAAGATATTTACATTAAAGCAAAGGCTGACGGAACATACGATAAAAATTTAATCACCGTTTCATCTGGTTCGCTAGTGAGATTACATTTTTCAACAGAACCAGGCGTGGGTTGTGGACAACTGCTCGTAATTCAGGGATTAAATGTTCGGGTGAATGCTTCTCCGGGTAACGAACAGATAGTTGAATTTACTCCAACTCAAAAAGGTTCGTACACTTACACGTGCGGTATGGGCATGTGGGGTCCAGGAACTTTAATCGTTCAGTGAATCAAAAAATGAAACAAAATGAAATGAGGCGTCAAATATGATAATAAAAGTAAAGGGAATGCACTGCGAATCGTGTGAAAAGCTGCTAGCTATAGCTATCGAAGATGCAGTGCCTGGAGCCAAGGTGAAAAAAGCCGATTACAAAAAGGGAACAATCGACGTCGACGCGCCTGCAACTGCACTTTCAGCAGTACAAAAAGCAGTAACCGCAGAAGGATATAAAATTGCATAATGAATAGAAAAGTAGAATTATTGAAAAAGGTGGAAATGTTGTGGAATATCAATTAACAGTTGAAGGAATGCACTGCGACTCATGCGCTAAAATGATTGAGCGTATTGTTTCAAAGAACGATGGCGCGCAAGTGAAAGCGCTTGATACAACTGCGAACACGGTAACGTTGAATTGCAACCCCGAGCAACTTTCCATCATTCAATCTCAGTTGAAGGAAAGGGGATATCAACTCCTACTTCCAGGTCAAGTTGCAGAAGAGGGATTTGAAGGAGGAAAACTAGCTCGCGGGATCTCGTTTCTTTCTAATGTTATTCAAGGAAAACCTGGATTCGGCGGAGAGCACCGACTTCTCGGCTATTCTATAATTTCTTTCTTTCTCATCATCGCCATGGAAATAGGACTTTACTTTCTTATTTTTAAAAATATTCCAAACTTTATTTCATCTTATTGGAGCGTTCTTTTATTGACTGCGATTTCAATTCCAGTTATTCTCAACGGAGTATTCCACTCAGAGGCGTTTCGCAAGAAGGCAACGTGCATGACTGGAATGATGATCGGCATGACGTTTGGAATGGCTGCTGGGTTTCTCTTCGGCGCGTTTGCCGGCGCAACAAATGGAATGTTCATTGGAAGCCTTGTTGGAGTAGCAATTGGAATGGGCTTAGGCTATTACACAGGCAAGTGTTGTGGCGTTATGGGCGTCATGGAGGGCCTCATGGGCGGCTTGATGGCCGGGACAATGGGCGCGATGCTCTCAGTTATGCTTATCTATGACAATTTGATTCCGTTTCTCTTTATTCTCACTGGGATAGAAATGGCAATTATGCTTGCCTTTTCTTACATGCTGTACAAAGAGAATGGACCGTTAGGCAAGGAAGCTGTCGAAGTAGAACTTGTTGATTTTGCGACGTACGCAGTTGCACTCGCGGCTGTGCTAACACTCATTTACGTATTCGCTCCCAAGGCAGGAGTGGTATTGGGGCTGTAAACATGAACGCCAAATTAACGATTAGAGGGTTGAAAACATGAAAACTGAATTAACTATTGGAGGAATGCACTGTGCCTCGTGCTCTGTACTCATTGCACGTTCGCTGCAAAAGGTTCCAGGAGTAAAAAACGCGAATGTGAACTACGCTTCGGGAAAGGGATTAGTCGAAAGTGATGATTCTGTAAAAGAAGAAGCACTTCTCGCAGCAGTGAAAAGAGCAGGGTATAGCGCACGCGTTGGTGTGGACGCTAACGCTGAAAAGGAAATAAGAGCAAAGGAAATCACAACACTCAAAATACTCATTATTGCTGGCGCAGCTTTGTCAATTCCCGCGCTACTTATTGGAATGGTTTTCATGGACATTCCTTACCGCATGCTGTTACTCTTTCTCCTCGCTACTCCAGTTCAATTTATAATAGGGAAGAACTTTTACCTCGGCGCATGGAGCGCGTTGAAAAACAAAAGCGCAAATATGGACACGCTCATCGCAGTTGGAACAAGCGCAGCTTACTTTTACAGTGTCGCCGCAATGTTCGGACTAGTTCAAGAACAATATTTTGAAACAGCAGCGGTGTTGATTACCTTAGTAATAGTTGGAAAATATCTTGAAGCAGTTGCAAAGGGACGCACAAGCGATGCTATCCGAAAGCTAATGGGCCTCGCGCCTAAGACTGCGCTAGTTATTCGCAAAGGCAAGGAAATAGAAATACCGCTAGAGCAAGTGATTGCAGGAGATTTTATTCTCGTTAAGCCTGGCGAAAAAATTCCAGTTGACGGCGTCGTAGTGGATGGACGCTCTTCAGTTGATGAAAGTATGATAACTGGAGAAAGTATTCCCATTGAAAAGTTTAAGGGCGCTTCAGTTATTGGCGGCACAATTAACAAACACGGAACGCTCACGTTCAAAGCAACAAAAGTTGGCAAGGACACAGTACTTTCTCAAATTGTGCGCCTTGTTGAAGAAGCGCAGGGAAGTAAAGCAGATATACAGCGTTTCGCGGATTACATTAGCTCGATATTTGTACCAATAGTCATCGGAATTGCAGTTATCACATTCCTAGCGTGGTTCTTTGTTCTCGGGCAATCGTTCTCATTTGCATTAATGGTAGCAGTAGCCGTGCTAGTCATTGCCTGTCCTTGTGCGCTTGGACTTGCAACGCCAACTGCAATTATGGTTGGAACCGGCATCGGTGCACAGCGTGGCATTCTAATCAAAAATGCAGAAAGTCTTGAAATGATGCATAAAGTACGCGCAGTTGTATTCGACAAAACTGGCACAATTACAGAAGGAAAGCCAAAAGTAACGGACTTTATTGTAATTTCCGGAAAAGCTAAGCAGTTGCTTGAATACGCTTACGCAATTGAAAAAAGTTCTGAACATCCTCTTGCTGATTCCATTGTCGAATACGCAAAATCGAAAAACGCGGCGCTTAAGAAAGTCAAGAATTTCAAAGCTGTTCCTGGATTTGGAGTAGAAGCGTCTATCGAGGGAAAAAAGGTGAGTTTAGGTAAACCGGACTTCTCGTCAAAATCAAATGAAAATATTTCTCCTATTATTGTACGTTTGCAAGAAGAGGGAAAGACCACAATGATTCTCAAGGTCAATGGCAAGCTTCTTGCAATTATTGGAGTTGCGGATACTATTCGCGAATCAAGCGTGGAGGCGGTACAAGAGCTTGCGAAGCTAGGTATTGAAACGTGGATGATTACCGGCGATAACGAGTGCACAGCAAAGGCGATTGCTAAACAAGCAGGTATTCCAAATGTGTTTTCAGAGGTTCTCCCAGAGGATAAGGCAACATACGTCAAGCAACTACAGGAGAAAGGATACAAAGTAGTCATGGTGGGCGACGGCATCAACGACGCACCTGCACTTGCCCAAGCGGATATAGGTATTGCCATGGGTTCAGGAACCGACGTTGCAATGGAAACTGGATCTGTAGTGTTAATGCGAAGCGACCCAATGGACGTTCCAAGAGCGATTAAACTAGGACGCGCAACAATTAGCAAAATTAAACAAAACATGTTCTGGGCTCTCGTATACAACGCGCTTGGCATTCCAATTGCCGCTGGACTCTTGTACCCAACTTACGGCATTCTCCTTTCTCCAATTTTAGCCGGAGGAGCAATGGCGCTCTCAAGCGTCTCCGTCGTATTAAACGCACTTACACTAAAGTGGGTTAAACTTCACTAAGTAAATTTAAGGAGATGAATAATGATGAAAGTATTAAACAATTTTATAAATGAAAACAAAAAAGCAATACTATTTGCGTTGCTTTTTATGATAGGCGTTTCCGCAGCCTACTTGGCATTTGGCCCAAAGAACACAATGGAATCTAACCAGTTAGATTCGTCATTCTTTGACGGAGCGCAATTCAAAGTGGCGTTTTCCTCCAATGACTCCATGAAGCTCTTCGCCTACGTGAAGAATAGCGCACTTGCAAAACTTACTGCACTTGAAGGAAGCACCTTTACAGAAGACGATGCAATAGTAATTGGCTTCAACGAAGCGAAAGAAATGCAAAGAGAGAAGTTATTTACAAAACCTGGCGATTCACTTAACAATTTCTTCGGATTAAACCGCACCACCATTGCTGGCGTGTTGGAAAAGACGTCAAGCCCAGTTGATGAAATTCACTTTCTTGGAAAAAATGCATTCGAAGCAGTGAACGCGTCATCTGACCGCGTATTCGCAAAAACATTCAAGGGATTGCCCGAATTGTTATATGTTTTGAACCCAGGAGACGAGCTTCCGCCTCAGTTTAAACTCGAGGAAGGCAACATGAATGGCTACTCGTTACACAACTTAGGAAATGGCACGTATTATCCAATTGTTATTGGATCACAAGAAGCTCAGAAAATGCGCGAAGAGAAAGAATTTGTTGCGATTGGAGATTTAATGAGAAATTACCTAGATAAGAATTTTATCGTGGTAGGCGTGCTCAAGCAAACTAACTCAAGTATGGACATAATGCAGTTTATTCCATTGCAAGAATCCCAAATGAAATGAAAGAATGAAATAAAAAAGTAAAGGCAAAATGAAAAGGTGAAAAAATGAAAAATAAAGTGTTCGCGGCGCTTGCCATTGCAGTAATAGCAATATTTGGCATGCTGGCTATGCAATTCACATCCGGATCTCCTACATCAACAACGACGACTCAAAGTCTAACAGGCGCAGTGGTTGGAGCTGGTTCTAAATTAAGTTCAGAAATTAAACCGCAAGCTAGTTCAGCAACTGGCAACGTGAAAACATTCCAGTTGAGTTTCGATGGCGCCGCATACTCCCCGCAAGTTCTCCGCGTGAAACTTGGAGACAAGGTGCGCATTGAAGCTGACACAAATACACTTCGCGGCTGTATGACTACAATAGTTGCTCCTGACTTTGGAGTGAGAAAACGCATTTCCCCAGGAGACAACGTAATTGAATTCACCGCAGATAAAGCTGGAACGTTCCGCATTTCGTGCCCCATGGGAATGGGAAATGGAAAAATTGAAGTCGAAGACGCGAACGGCAACGTCCCTACGAACATCGCATCGCCACCAATTGCTAACAGTTGCGGTTCAAGCGGCGGTTGTGGATGTGGCGGCTAATCCTTTTTGCCAAATCACCCATAGCCCCCCAGCTATCGTCGCTACTTTTTTTCTAGCTCGCCGGCAGGTATAAAAATGTCGCAAGTGTGACTATTTCACCTCTTGTGTAAAGAGGGTGTGTGAAATAAAATATGGCAGTACAAAACAAAAAAGGTGGTAGTAATAAAATGGCAGCTTCGGGCTCAAGCGACAGCAACACGTATGGAGCACTGGCTTATGTTCTGTTTACCTTAACAGGTATAGCAGTTCTATTAATGAAGCCAGAAGACAAATACGCAAAGTTCCACGCGTGGCAATCTATTATACTAGGCATAGTGCTTTTTGTAATTGGAATACTTTTAGGAATAATTTCTTCTGTGCTCGGTTTGGCTATACCAATCGTTGGTACCATTATTAGCATATTGGTCAGCGGAGTATGGATATTAATTGAACTTGTAATCTGGGCGTTCTGTATATGGAAGGCTTACAGTGGCGAGAAGTTCAAACTTCCAGTAATTGGAAACTTCGCAGAAGAACAAGCAAACAAATAGAAAATGTTTGTTCTTCCCTTTTTTCTTTTTATTTTTTTATTTCTTTTTTCTCTTCTTCTTTTGTTTTATTTTCCATTAGCGAAGCATATAATATTTTAACTGCTTAATTTTTTCATGGCATTTATTTACGAAACTGAAAACTTCATTGTTGAATCGTTTGAAAAACCAACTCCACATATTGACCGAAACGAAGGAGGGCATATCAAGATTTGCCCAAAAGTAAGAATCGTTAACCGCCAGGCGCTGAGTCCAAAATTAGCAATAGAGTGTATGCGGCTCACGTTAGTTGTTGGTGAAGCTATGGCGACGGCAATGAATAAACGCGGAGTTGACGTCGGCCGGGTTAACTACCAAGATATGGGCAACTGGAGTGTCAACAAGCCAGACGGCCCTTATTTTCACATTCACATTTACGGCCGGGCTAAAAGTGCAAAAGTACAACGCTACAATCAATCAATGTATTTACCAGATCGAAAGGAACAGCCGGAATTTTACACAACGTTCAAACCACTGAACGACGGCGACGTGGCGGAAATTAGAAAAGAAATAGAACGGTTATTCAAAACTAAGAAGTACAGCGACGCAGAGTGGCGTCTTTCTTGAGCTTCTAATTTTATCTACTTTATTTTCGGCATTCTTACTTCGAGTGCCCCGTGTTTGAAAGTTGCTTTGCACCGTGAGAAGTCTACCTTCGCTGGGAATACTATTGTTTTTGAGAAGCCGTAGAGTCGCGTTATTTCGTGAGAGTAGTAGCCCATCCTACTAAGCTGTTCTTTGTCATTGGGCCCGACGATTTTTACAGTGAGTGATTTCTCGTCGCCAGAGAGTTTAACTTCTTCTTTTACAACTCCCGGCAAATGCGCAATTATAAGAATTTCAGTTGCAGTGTTAAAGGTTTCAAAGCTCGGCTCTAGAGTGGGCGCTTCCATTATACTATTACTGCTGCCGCGCCTACTATCGCTGACGTTTGCATTCCAGTTCATAGAAAAGCTGCCCCTGCGTCTTTTTCGCTAATCGCTACGCTGCGGGTTTCAAAATCCTTTGCTATATCCTCTAGCTTAGCTGAAGCTGCGCCTTTGAACTCCCGAGGCCGCACTTTGACAAACGCTGGGAAGTTCAACGCTTCACCGATTACAATCCCTTCGCCGGTGCGCAGCGAGGTTATGGCGTCGAGGGTATTCTTGTCGATACCTTCACAACTCTCGCCAATATGCTGCAAATCATAAGGATTAGTGACGCGCATTACGATGAAACTATTACACTGAGAAAGCGCAGTTGTACTTAGCTGTACTGGCCGCTGGGAAACTAGACACAAACACGCGCCGAATTTTCTTCCCTCGCGGGCAATGCTTTCAATCACTGGTTTTGAAATTGCGTTTTCGCTCTTTGCTTTTTCCCGCGCGAACACGTGTGCTTCTTCTGCAATTAAAACAAACGGGGGAACTTTGCCTTGCTTACGCATTGAGAATAAATTGCGGCCGTAAAACGCTGCAATTACTTGCTTGACTTTTGCACTGGTGTTAGATAAGTCAAAAATTGTGAGACGGCCGGGTTTTGCGAAGTTCATTGACGGTTCGTCAAACGCGTCGAACAGCCCAATGTGCTTCACTTCGTTTAACACATCCGCCAAGTTAGAGCGAGTGTTCTCTTCAGCTGCGACAATCAACTCATCAAGAGTGAGAAGTTTCCCCTCAGCCTCACAAGCGCGTTTAACTTTAGCGAGTATTTTACTATACTCGCGCCGTGCTGGAGAAGTAATCGACGGAACAAGTTCACTCAACAACATTGACGATAAGTGCGTTACTGATATTTTCACGTTTTCCCCTTTGATAACTTGAGTTCGATCGTGAAACGCGTTTCCCGGATGGGCAAAAGAAGCGTAGTCGCCGTGCGGGTCAAGCACTATGACACTTAGCCTGCCGTTTTCTTTATCGCGCGAAAGGAGTTCTTCAATTATAACCGCCATTAGGTGACTCTTGCCGCTTCCGCTCATTCCCAAAACAGCAAGGTGCTTTTGCAATAATCGCGAGAGGTCAACTTTGCACTGGAGGTTAGAGGCGAGTAGTGTTCCAATATTGAGCCCGTTTGGGGAAACGCCGAGCACTTTAGCTGCAGTTTCATCTTCGACAACTGCAACGCTATCTCCAGGCGACGGAGGGAAAGAACAGCGGAGAAGGTGGTTTTGGAAAACGCCGAGAATTGAACACGAAACTACAATATACTCCCAGTCACGCGCGGGAAAACTAGCGTCAAAAGTTTTGGACTCCTTGGCATATTGAGAAATTGACTCGGCGAATTGATAGTAGCGGTTTTGACGCGTGATTTTCTTCGCTAGCGCAATTATTTCACCGCTTTGTGTTGGAACTTTTACAAGTTGACCAATTGCAGCAACTTGCCCGGGGCTCAACACAAAACTAAACTCGTGAGTTGAAGGACCTTCTTCGTTGGAAATAATTGTGCCTAACATAACTTGCATTTTATTTTTCACCTGAATGGACGAGAATTGGAACGTAAAACTAAATCGCGGTTTACACTTTCAAGAGAATTGAACACACTTGTAATTTCGCCGGGCGTAAGCGCCGCACGCATGTCAACTTCGATTAAAATTGAAGGATAGGCAAACTGCGAAGAACCCAACGCACATAAATTAGCTGCAATTTCATCGGCTTTTTCTTCACCGCCTATAAATTCAACGCGGTACGGCAGCGCGTCGCCTGCTTTCATGTAAAACGCGTTTATTTTGTCGCTGAGTTTTACATTCGCCGCGTTTTCTTCATTTATTTGAAACGCTAGCGAGCGCTGGTTGCGTGATAGAAGTAAATCAGTTACAAACTCGTCGCTGTTAACTGGAAGCGTTTGTTTTAATTCTTGTTCAATTAAATTGCACAAACGCTGGCTACGGGAGTCTTTTACAACTCCGACAAGCGCACAGTTCATTTCGCTGCAAGTTGCGAATAAGTTGTTATACGCTTGTAAAACTTCGGCGTACATTTCGTGAAGCGAGCTTTCCTTTGACGGTTTATCATTAGGCAATGGCAACAAGCTGCCGTCAATTAGCAGCATTTGCGGCGAGTACATTTTTACGGTTTGCAGCGCGCAGTTTAACTCGGCACTTAACCGAAGGAGAGAGCGAAAGCATAGTGAGTCGCTTGGTTCTGAAAACACACCACAGTGAACTGAAACACCTGGAACCCTGCTTGGAAAATACTCGTTAGCCACGAGGGCGTTTTGCTTGTAAGTAAAAACCGCCGCTGTGCTACGCAGAAGCATCACGTCGAGAGAGACAAATTGCTTTGTTGAAAACCCAGAGTCAACCGCAGCGACGACGCCATCGAAACTAACTGGAGCAATGTCATAAATTATTGGTTTTTTCTTATCAGCATAAGCTTTTTGCACTTCCGTGCAATTTATCGCACAGCGTTGTTTCAACTCGTTCATATTCGCTACAATGCGCGTAATTGACGCTGAAGACCAGTACATGAATATAGATTAAAGCTGCAAGTTTTTTTAACCCAGATGAAACTATCCGTGGGAAAAACGTCCACTTTTTTACACTATTTCTAAAATAACCCCGCAAAACCAACAATTCGGATATGAATTGGCTCACGATTGTAATTTGCCTAGCTGGATTGGTTGCACTTTACTTTTTACCAACAACAACTCCATTTTACCCGTTGGAAACTGCAGTTCAACACGTCGGCGAACAAGTAACTACAAATGGCTTCAGCACTTGGTCACAACTATGCGATAAAAAAGTTTGCATAAAAACTTACAATTTGCGCGTAATTGGCCAAGTTACAGTTACAGGAACAATTGAAAAAAAAGGAGGCGAAACAAGAATAATTGTACGGCGAATTGAGTGACGCTGCCTTAGGTTTTCTACTGGGACCAACTGGACTGCTTCCATTTTTACACGCGAATACAATTGTTGAACTAACCAAAAACGTTGATTTCGCGAATTTTGGACTATTTGCAGCAGCGCTTGTCTTTACCCGACTACCGTTTGAACTCGCTGCGAACTCGTTTGGCTTAGCAAGTGAAAACACTGTGCTTTCAATTGGAAATTACAACGTAAAGCCAATTTTGTACAGCTGCCTAGCCGCCATGGTTGTTTCTATTTTGTTTTTTCCATTTTATTCCCTGACTGCTGGATTCATTGCACCAATTTTAAAACCAATTGCGGGTTTTTTGCTAGTGGTGGTTTTCACTTGTTTCATTGTAACGCAAGAGAATAAATTTTCAACACTTACAATTTCACTTCTTGCAGGTGCAGTCGGGGTAATAACGTTGGAAAAAAACATTTCAAATAGTCTATTCATTTTGTTGACGGGATTATTCGCTGTGCCAATGTTGTTTGAAAAACAAGAAAAAACTGCGCTAGAGCTAACAAACAAAAACATTTCTTGGAAACACACAGTAATTGGAAGCGTCATTGGCATGTCTTCTGCTTTTTTACCAGCAATGACCCCTGCTTTTCTCACTAGCATCGCATTTGGCGTAATTGGAAAAAAAGAAGATTTCCTAACGTTGAACGCGGCAGTTGTCGGAAGTCGGCTGGTCTCGGATTTTGCCGCAGTTGAATTCATACGCAAGGGACGCTCAGGCGCAACTGCAAAGATGCTTGAAAACAATTTCTTTACATTCACAGAAATAGCCACACTATTGCTAATTGGTCTAGTTTGCGCTGCGGTTGCCGCGTTTGTCATAATTAAATTTGAACACAAAATGCCAAAAATTCACGAGAATAAACTGTTTCTCGGCGGAGCACTTGCACTAGTTACCGCTTACATTTTCGCAACAAGCGGCGTCGTGGGAATAGCCTGCCTTGCAGTTTGTAGCTTAGTTGGCTTAACCTGCATCTCAAATAGTGTTAACAAAGGAGCGTTGGGAGCGGCTGTGCTTTTCCCAGCGCTTCTGCACGCGTTTTAATAACTACAAACAATATTATACCCCTACATTTAAAGGAAAATCGAAAACATTATAAAGATGTAGGGGTATAAACTTAGTATGGTTAGTGTAAAGAAAAGAACCGTCGCAGCTAAAGAATACTATTACCTTGAGCACTCAATTCGCACGGCGCACGGCGTTACAAAAAAGGAGAAATACCTAGGCACACAAATTCCCGGCAAAATTGAAGAGATCAAAACCAAGTTTCTTTCTGAAATTTACAAGGAACGCTGGCACCCTACACTTAATAGAATAAAACAAAACTACTCTAGAGAAGAACAGAAGACTCCAAAAAGTGTATTGGAAAAGCAAGTTCGCTCTTTTTCAGTCAAGTTCACCTACGACACTAATCGAATAGAGGGCTCTAGGCTTACCTACCGAGAAACGGCAGATTTGCTTGAACGGGGCCTTACGCCGAGCGCCAAGCCAGTTAAAGACATTAAAGAGGCAGAAGCGCATGAGAAACTGTTCTACGAAATGCTCGGTTATAAAAAGGAACTGACCCGCCAAATTGTGCTTTACTGGCACAAGAAGCTCTTTGAAGCAACTAAGCTAGACTTAGCTGGCAAGCTACGCGGTTACCAAATTGCGATTTCGGGTAGTAAATTCATGCCCCCTAGCCCAATCGAAGTGCCAATTTTGTTCAATGACTTTTTCAAGTGGTACAACAAAAGCAAGGATAAACTTCACCCAGTTGAACTTGCGGCGTTGGCGCATTTGAAGTTTGTAACAATTCACCCGTTCGGCGATGGAAACGGTAGAATAAGTCGGCTTTTGATGAACTTCGTCCTTCACAAGCATGGCTTCCCGCTTTTGAACATTCCCTACGAGAACAGGAACAGTTATTACACTGCACTGGAACGCAGCCAAGTAAAGAAAAACAACTCCATCTTTGTACAGTGGCTCTTCAAGAGATATATAAAAGAATACAAAAATTACGCTAAATAAAAGCCCACAAAGCGGCTTTTATATACCCACAGCATAATAGCTAAAGAGGTGCGTTTATGAAAAAGACAATTTTAGCAGCGTTTATAATGCTACTAGTAATCGGAATGGCAACACAAGCAAGTGCGCTACTTATGCTAAAGCCGCAATCTGTTGCTTTGGCAACAGTAATAAAGCCACAAGCCAGTAACCCAGTTGGTTTTATTCACCAGACTGGCAACCCAGTTGGCTTAATATGCACTAGTTTACCGACAAACCCAATTGGTGAAAAACTGTGGAAGCCGACAAAGGCAGCAAACGTTGGAATTAGAGTTCTTGGCTAGTGTTTTTGTATTTTTTGCTTTTTTTCTTCTTTTGTTTATTTTAGATTCTTAACCACCTCGGCCAGAGGTCTGAATGAGCACAACGCTTCGCGTTGTGACTCTGGCAGAAGTCTTTGTGACTTCTGACGCGACATCGCCCTTAGCGATGATCGCAGTCATAATTCCGCGGAATTGTGCTGAAGGCCTGCGGCCTTTCAACCAAAAAGTTAAAGAGAATAACGAATGCTAACAAATACATGCGTTACTGGTTTGTCATAGTCGCAATTATAGTACTACTTGCGGTTATAGTTTTACCTCGCTATTTAGTGCCGGTGCAAACGCCTTCCACTACACTTAGTGAAAGCGAAGTTGTGCAAATTGCACAGAACTACGTTGAAACGCAGTTTCCAAATTCACAAATCACAAGCGCACTTGTGACCTCAAATGAAAACAGCAAGTGGAAAATAACCGTCACTTACCAGCAAGGCACGGGTGTAAATTGCAAAGTTGGCAAATGCTACTGGGAAGGCCCAGAGGGAATGTACTGCAGGCCAGAGTCAAACACCACACTAGGCACGTGTAGCTAATTTTATAGCGCGCCAAACAAAAAGGTAGAAAGACGTTGTTTGCGTGCTAGTTGCAATATGCGTAAAAGCACACTGAAAGACCTTAGCATATTGCTATAAAACGCAAAGCAACTAATTATTTCACTACAGTCAAAGTGAAAAATATGGGGTTACTGCCTTTTCAAAGTGGAAACAGGAAATACTCGATGGAACTAGAATATCATCTAGCCCGAACCCCAACTGAGCTGCCAGTTGAAAAGCTCGATGCAATATTTATTGAAAGCAGCGATTTACACCCAAATAATTCAAGCGAAATTCAGCGCAATTTAAACAAGTTAGACCAATTTTGGCAAAATAAACGAGTTAAAGAAGGTGCAGCTAATCGCGTAACTGAAATAATTCAACGAGCTCGGGAAAGCGGAACTGAACTTTGGCTTGGAGACGTCCGACTAACTAATATCGAAAATGTGTTAAATTCACTATATGGCCCGGCATTTATACTAGCTGGCGGCGCACTCGGTGAAGGCGCAAACCGAGCGTTACACGTAAAACCATCGCGAAGGACATTCTTAAGAATAGCTGGACTAGCGGCTGGCGCTACACTTACAGTTGGTCCCGGGTTTTGGCTAAGTAGAAAAGGCGATGCTTCAAGGAGAACGATTTCAAAAGCTATAACCAAAACAACTGCTTCAGTTAATCCAGGCGTAACCGCAAGAAATATCATAATGGCACATAAAATTCAAGCGCTAGCTGAAAAAACAGGGCACCACAATATTGGGATAAATATTGGTGGCGGGCACGTAGGAATGGAAGATTTGTTAAAGCAAAACATTCAACTAACGCCAGAAGCGCGGGCTGAAATTGCAAAGCGCGGTCCCGATGCATTGAAAATGTACCGCTGCATTTATAATAAGCGAGAAAGTAAATGGCAAGTGGAAGAACACTCGCTATAAGTGATAAAAAATGAAAATAAGGCATTTTGACAAAGGAGAAGGCGAGCTGAAAGTCGAGCCGCAGTCGTTGGAAGATTTGTGGTACTTGATGAAGATAGTGGAACCCGGCGACAAGGCAAAGGGGCACAGCTTTAGATTGTGGAAACCGCAAGACGCGCTACGGCCAGGTGCAGCTGAGCGAAAGCCAGTGAAGATTGAAATTAGAGTTGAAAAAGTGGAATTCGCACAAGCTGCCAACAAACTGCGTCTTACTGGAACGATTCTCGCTGGAGAGCCTGAAGATTTCTGCCCGCGGGGAGAACACCATACCCTCGACACAGGCATTGGAGAAACTATTGAAGTGAAAAAAGAGTTCAACCCGTACCACGAAGCGATGCTTGAAGAAGCGAAGAAGCGTTCAAAACACTTGAAAGTAATCGTACTTGTAATTGATGAGGAAAAAGGTTTATTTGCAGAGCTGGAAACAAAGGGAATTGTTTTTGGCGTTGAAATTCACAACAACGCGAACAAGCGCGATCCGAAGTCGTTCGACGAGAGGAACAAGAAGTATTTTGAAACAACTGCAAGCGAATTAGACAAGCGGGCAAAAACCGGAAAAGTTCTCGTTGCTGGCCCTGGCTTTGCAAAGGATAACTTGAAGAAATTAATTGACGCGAATTACCGCGAGTTGGCAAAGCGAGTTGTTTATGAACACGCTGGCAGTGCAGAGACAACTGCAGTTGTAGAGCTGCTAAAACGCGGGCTATTACAGCGTTTAATGACTGAGCAAAAGTTGCAAGATGAATTTGAAGCGCTTGAAAAGTTCAAAACTAGTTTGGGGCGCAACGATGGGTTAAGCGTTTACGGTGAGAACGTTTCAAAAGTAATTAACACAGGCGCAGTTTCTGAATTTCTAGTGCTGGATGAAAAGCTACGCAAGGACAAAATAGTACAAGCTGAATTAACAACTGCAAAGAAAATGGGCGCGAAGATCACAATTTTTAACAGCGAAGACGAAGCTGGAATGGAATTCAAAAGTTTCAAAGTTGCAGTGCTGTTGAGATATAGAGTTGACTGGGAATAAACATAGCCATTAGAAACAAAATCACTTAATTATTTTTTCGCGGTTTAAACTAGCTGCAATGCGCAGGAAATCCGCTTCGTGCATCCATCCTTTTTTCGTCCATTGGTCTGCAACTCCCAGAACTTTTTTAACTGAAAAATTACGCAAGCCAGTTCTAACCCCCCGGGCATAGCAACTGGCAGTATCTCTATTTAAACCGTGCAGTAATGCTAATGCAGCAATGGGCCGGTCAGTGCGTTCCTGAAAAGCTAAGCGAAAGCGAATTTCTTTTAACAAAGCTTCTTCCTGGTGTGGCGAAAGCAACGGCCTATCTACTTCAAAAGAGCCTAACAACACTCGGTTTAAATCTCTGTGCAAAACTCCAGAGCGGTGCGTTTCCCTGACTGAATCTTCAATTAAGGGATTAACTTTAAACAGGGGCATGTTTGACTGCCGGCCAGAAACTGCGGTAAGTAATCCTTGCTTTTCTAAACGAATTACAACTCCTAAACTATCTAAACCAGCAGCTTGTACAAGATAAGGGCCATTAACTGGCTGCCCGGCAGTGATAGCTGCAACTAATGCATTGTAATTATGGTGCCAAATTGGCGCGGGCGGCTTTCCGCTAGCGTGCATCCATATATATGAACGTGAAGCTGAATCAAATGGCAGTTTGTGCACGGCACCTGCCAAGTCTAAAATAGCAGTTGCTGGAACCATTTCCCTCTTTTCTAACTTTAATTTTTCAGCTAATTCAAGGGCAGACGCATAATAAGTTGGATCAGCATGGAGCTTCTGGTAAATTCTTTTTAAACCATCATTAGTAATTGCTTGAGAAAAAGAATTTACACTACCGTCAAAAGGCGGATGAGTTAATTGTTTTTGTAACCTAATTGCCGCGTTTAAATGTGGCCGTAACTGCTCCTTGCCTAGCCCGTGCGTCAAAACAAGCGCTGCAACTAACTCAGAAGCATGTAACCGCCTGTCGCCATACTTTTGCATTGCAGTTAAAATCTCACGTTGTTTTTCCAAAAGCGCTAAACGCGCCCCGCAGCTTCGCTTACTTCGGCTCAAATGCACTATCCTTGGCGAAATTACTCTAAGTGCCTCTGCAAGTACTTCCGCATTAGCTGGATTGCGCTTAGCAGCTGCAGATACAGATTGAGTTGAAACCGCAGCACCATAACGCGTGCGCTGGTCAAGAATAATTCCAATCGCTTCGTCAAGCGGAACAGTACCAATTCTTTTCCAAAGTTCACGAGTCGGCATAATAAAATTAGCAACAACAAGTAAAAAAGGCTATATATTTCACCGGCGATAATACAATTACAATAACGAGTTGAAAAACAATGGCTAGTTTAAAATTAAGAAGCGAAAGGCAAATTCAAGAATTTCTAATGCGCCCAGAGCATCAACTTACGATTCAAACCGCAATTGCGCCGTTTCATTCAGCTGAAACTACGACTCGCGAACTACGCGCGCATCAAGTAAACGTTAACCGCCTAGTATTACAAGCTGCTCTTGGCGAAAAAGTTTTCCATGGGCTTCACGGCAGAGCATTACTTGCAGCTGCGGAAAACCGACACGGCTATAGAATAAGTAGCAAGCGATTAGAAGAAGTTGCAAAGGTATTGGCACACGCGGGTGCAAAAGTACACCGGGCAACGTTGGCAATTCCGGAAGAAAAACTACCGGGAAACACGTCAAAATTAAGGGGAAAATTTGCACAAATTATACGAGTTCAAGCAGCGGGCTTATACGCTGACGGCTATGGCAGAACCGTTCACGGTATTTGGAACTGGTGGGAAAAGCATTTAGCTGGAATTTAAAAGTGCAAAGCTGGCAAGTAGCGTTTCGATTTGTATCCGGTCATTTGCGCCTTCGTTTAACCGGTAGTCACATTCGCCGATGCGCTCTATAATTTTTAGCCGTAGTTTGTCGTCCATTTCCGCGCGGTTAACTTCGTGGAATAATTGCAGCACAACGTCTTCGCCGCTAATTCCATATTCAAATAATAACTTATCAAGTGTTTTGCGGGCTTCGATGAACTTTCCAGCGAGCGCTAGCTGAAGTAGTTCATTTATTTCTTTTGGACGAGCGCGGGCGCTAACTGAGTAAATAGCGTCTGCAGTAATTTTCGTTGAGAAAGAAGCACAGCTTTGTAAACAGTTTACTGCTTTGCGGCCGTCACCCTCTGCAACATATAACAGCGCGTCGAAAGCGTCTGGTTCAATTGAAAGCCCTTCTTTCTCTGCAATTGAATTGAAAAGTTTCTTGAAATCTTCTGGAGTTAGCGAGCTAAAGCGCATTAATGCACATCGGCTTTGAATTGGTTCAATTATACGCGAGGAATAGTTACACGATAAAATGAAACGGGTGTTTGACGAATATTTTTCCATTGTCCTACGTAGAGCTTGCTGTGCATCTGCCGTAAGCGCGTCAGCTTCGTCGAGGAGGAGGATTTTAAACGGAACGTTGTTCACTGGCATTGAACGCGCAAAATCTTTAATCTTGCCGCGCACGGTATCTATTCCCCTATCATCGCTTGCGTTTAACTCAAAGAAAGAAGATTGGTAGTCGTCGCCGAATAAATCGCGGCTAATTGCCAACGCACAAGTAGTTTTGCCACATCCGGCTGGCCCGCTGAATAAAAGGTTGGGCAAGTTGCGCGTTTGAACGTACGATTTTAGCCGTGCAACTAAATTGTCGTGGCCTATGACTTGGTCGAGTGAAAACGGCCTGTACTTTTCAACCCATGGAACTATAGAATTAGACATGAGAAGAATAAGCACGTTAATTATTTTAAACCATTTCAATGCCTTTTCGCTAGTGGCGGGTTTTTAAACAAGTTTATTAAAAAGAGATAATATGGCAAATCCAGAGCTTGAATTACAACGGATAGAACGGGAATTTACAAGAGCAGCTACTAGACGCCGTCCATCTGTAACTTTGAGAAACCTAAGCGCTGGAAGAATTATTAACGTTACCCACATGCAAGTTTCCAAGGAATCAAGAACACACGCAATTGAAATTGGAAATTTATTGAGAATAATTGACCGCTATGCTACAAAACACACCCAGTTACGCGGAAAGGCCGTATTGCCAAATAACATGGCAAAAGAACTTGAAACTCTAGCTCGTAGGCAAAAAGTTAACCTACACGAAAAATTACCAAAATTAGTTTCACGAGCAATGGACACGCATCGCCGCAGATTAATTAAACTTTTTGAAAAAGCTGAACAACTAAGAGCAAAGCACGGGTTAGCAATAGTAGCGTCTAGAAGACTAGGCGCGTAGTGGCCTTAGGAAAGTTTTGCGAACTGGCATCTTACCCCAGCAGGTTTTGCAAATTACTAAGCGTTCTTTTTTACCAGATGCACTTGTAGCAGTTCTGGCGCTTTTCTGGCACGATCTGCAAATTGGCTTGTCGCAATAATTACAAACTTCTAAGTAGTGCGTTTCTTTCGAGCAACGTTGACATTTTGAAACTGTTTTTGAAACCATATTTTTACAATTCACTCTCTAAACGTATAATTAAGCTAGTTTATTGTGCCGCACAGTAATTTAAAGCATTACCTAAGCTAGTTACCAGGCTGCATTACAAAGCGTTCTGGCGTCGCGCTGCACACTGGGCAAAATTGCGGGACGCTAGTTACAATATTCCCACACTGGCCACATTTCCACTTCATTTTCAACCAACCTTACAACCATCGACAATTTCTCGGTCAACAGTTAACAACACTAAATTATCTTTACCTTCGTCGCTTGCAGCTAGTAACATTCCCTGGGATTCAATTCCCTTTAACTTGCGTGGCTCGAGGTTAGCGACGACGATTATCTTCTTTCCAACGATTTCTTCACAATTATAAAACTGCGCGATTCCCGCAACTAGCGT
>JAZDHP010000065.1:0-2981 GCA_043805855.1 Microcaldota archaeon | reverse complement strand
ATTTGAATTGCGTGAAACGCTCTTTTTTTGTTAAGCGTTTTTTTCACTTGTTCAAGTGACTTTGCGCCGGCAGCAGCGTGAATTAAAATTACCATTTTTCTATGTCGGTAAACCGTGTGCTTGCCTATTGTTTTCACTTCGCCTTCTTTCATTGTCTCCCAGGCTCTAGTTACGGTTCGCGTTAAATTTGGCATATTTTCATTATTCCCTTCTCCTTTTCTTTTCACTTTTCTGTTTATCTTTAATTGTAAACGCTCCACTCCAATAGGCAACGCGTGACATGCTGAACCCATGTTCTTTGCAAAGCGCAAGTAATTCCTTGTGTGCTGGTGTTTTTTCAGTTGCCCTGTGGCCTATTGTTTCTTGAGGATATAACTTACTTCGCGGAACTACGAGTGGCATTTTCAATTCCCGCGCAAGTTGAAGTAAGTGTGCCATTGTTCGTGGCCTCCAGCCCATGTAATGCGTTGCAAGTTGTCGCGGCAATGGAGTTGTGTTTGTTGTGCTAAAATGTGATTGAATGTGTTGTACTCTAAACTCGCGTTTGCCGTTATCTCCTATTTGAGCATATGCCTCTATTGAACCAACTGAGCCGGGATGAGTATCTGCAGGCCCTGCTCTGTGTAAACCGCGCTGTGCTTCTTTAAATGTCCTTAAATGCTTAGGGTGCGGGTAAGCAACTATTTGAACTGGTTCACAAAAGTGGGGTTTTTTGCATTCGCGTTTAACCCGTTCAAAAGTTTTTTCTTCATATGAGCCGTGAACTACAATAAGCATTTTCCTCGCTCGGTGAACTGTGTGGTTTCCGTATTGCCGCGTCTCGCCTTCTTTTGTTTCGCGCCACGCTTTTCTAACTATTCTTTCTAAGTTTGGCATAAACTATTTTAGCGCGGTAAACTTATAAGCGCTCTCGCGCTAGGCAATAATAATGTCAGTTACAAAGAAGCAAGCTCGAGAACATATTTTGAAAGAACAGGGGCAAAACACTAATCATGGTGCTTTGCTGCGCCAAATTATACTCGGCTGGCAGGATGGTATTGTAAACGTTTTGGGAATTGTACTTGGGCTAGCTGCGGGGACGAATGACCGCACAATTGTTCTTCTCGGAGGCCTCGCTGCTACTTTTGCAGAGAGCATTTCAATGGCCGCAGTCGCGTATACCTCAGGCAAAGCACAGCTTGACTTTTACGAAAAGGAGCTAGAGCGGGAAAAGATGGAAATTGAAAAGTTTCCAGAAATCGAGCGCGAAGAAGTTAAACTTATTTACATGAAAAAAGGCTTCAAGGGTAGCGCGTTGAAAAAAGTAGTTGACACAATTTGCAAGGATAAGAAGCGCTGGCTTGACACAATGATGAACGAAGAGCTTGGGCTAAATGAAAGCAAAGGCATTAACCCATCGCGAGAAGCGGTTATTGTTGGCATATCTGCCATTATTGGTTCGCTTATTCCAGTTATTCCATTTTTCTTCATTGCGCCTCTTGATGGAATGCTTCCCGTGCTATTATTTTCGGTGCTGTGTCTATTTGTAGTTGGCGCGTACAAAGCTAAATATGCGCTTAGCTCGTGGTGGAAGTCTGGAATTGAACTAGCTGCAATTGGCGGCGCAGCTGCGTTGGTAGGTTATGCAATTGGCGCTTGGGTTGGCATAGCCGGGCTATAGAATTTTATATCTTCTAATTGAAAGTTATTACAATGAATAAAATTGAAGCGCGAGCTTTTTTTAATTCGCGAAGGTATCGCACGCCTGTGGATGTATTGAGCGACGCTGAAGTTATTTCTCAACAAATGCGCCTTCATCCAGTTGTTGAAAAGTTGCCAAAACCAGAAAAACCGTTGTCTACCCTTCAAGCTAAGGCTTTACGCGCAACGCGTAGGGGCCAGTGGTCGCTTGAACAAATTGCAAGGCAACACTTAAAGGCAAGCGGAAAAGTAAACGGCACGCGGCCAAGTGCAACGCAATTGAGTCACATGGTTGTGCTTGTACACCAAGCTATGGCGCAGCTTAGAGCTAAAGGTTTAATTAAGAAAGTACCACTTCTAGAATTGCCTAAATTAAGAGACGTTACAAGTGCAGATATTAAAAAACACTTGGGGCTCGTGCACCACGTTTTAAACCGCGGGCATCGTTTTTTAGTTCCAGGCTGGCAGCGTTTTTTTGACCACGATACAGCCGCTTCTTTTGGAATGACTGGCTTGCTAAGAGCGCTTGAAACTTATGACCCGAAGAGAGATTGCAAGTTTTCGCGCCATGCCGGTAATTACATAGCAGCGGCGGTTAATGAAGCAGTTCGCCGTGAAATGGGCAGAGGCGAAGTGTCGCTAGATGAGTTGGACGAAACTGGGCGCAGTTTGTATAATGATTTGCCTGTACTACCAGTTGGAACTGACTTTTTAGAGCCTTCGCCAATTGCACTTTTGCTAAGGCACCCGCGGCATACAGCGAGAGAATTGCTCTATCTTACGCTCCATGATATTTATGGCTATTCAATTGGAGATATTGGCCGGCACTTTGATGTTTCTAGAGAAATGATAAACGTATTTCGCCACCGTGCAATGAGAAAAGTTCAAGAAGTGCAACGAGACAGAGAAAACGTAAAATAGAGTTGGCGGGATTTTTTGCTTATAGCTTTTTGCCAACGTAACTTCCGAATTTTTCGTAGCCAATCTTGTAGTAATATTCCTTTGCGCCCACCCCGCTTATAACAAGTAATTTCTTCGCGTCGAACTCCTCTCGCGATATGCGTTCAGCTTCTTCAAGTAGGATTTTGCCAAGTCCATGGTGTTGTTGGTGTAGCTTATCTTTTTCAGCGGTTGTTCCCTTTTTTCTAATTTGTACTTCATCACCGTAAACATGTAGTTCCCGCACGCCGCAAGTGTTTTCATCAATTTCTTTTACAAAAGGTGCAAATGGTTTACGCAACCGGCAAAAACCATAAAGTAAGTTTTTTGCTTCAAAGCTAAGGAAAACTTCTTCCCCACCA
>JAZDHP010000064.1:0-30822 GCA_043805855.1 Microcaldota archaeon | reverse complement strand
GTTGTAATTGTTCCGGGAAGCGGGTTTGTTGGCCCCGAGTTGAGAAAGCGGTTATTCTTCAGAATTGTTTTCCTTCCAAGCGTGGAGCAGCTTGAAACTGCGCTTAGTGTAATTGAAAAAGTGTTGAAAAGCAAATGAGTTATTGACAGCCAGGACAGTTAAGCATGTGCATATCTTCGCTTGGCAGTGGATTATCGTTTGTATTTGTACCATACACGTTTCCGCTATTGTCCGCCCAGTAAAAGTTTGCCCCGCTGTCTGTAATATAGTGCTGGCCTGTATCTGTATTGTAAACGTCTTCCACTCCAAGCATTCCATTTTCCCACTGGTTGTAAAGCCTGTCCATTGAATCGCTTCGCGTTTTTACAACTGAGTTAATTGTATCAGCAACACTGTTTTGACTTTGGCTTAATGAACCAATGCGTTTCTTAACTGCTTCTTGTTCTCGTTTATTCCATTCGGGATCTATTGTGAACGAGCGTTGCATTGCGAGTACGTTTAGCTCAGTTTCGTTTAACAGTTCAAGCGGCGATGTATATTGCGATAGACTTACTTGCCAAATTCCAGTTCCAGCCATTTCAACAAGCGCAGTGCGTATAATGTACGTGCTTTTCATAAGTCGGTTGTTTTCGTTATAGTAAAAAGACAATTCAGCTGCAGTTTGCCTTGTTGTCGGTGCAATTACTTCGCCTGCAAGGTCCGGGCGGTTTGTTATTGAAACGTTTGTCGATTGTACATTTAAAGTAGTTTGAATTTCACTTGCAAATTCACTTGCAGTTTTAAAGCGCTTTACGATCATTGGCTTAACTTTTCCGCCTGAAGGGTCGTAAAAGGAACCTTCAGTAAATCCAGCGTAATTAAGTAGAGCGTTTGGAGTTGCAAATAAGTAGTCGTACGGGCTCTTGTAAAAGAACTCTTGGCCTTGTGGTGATTTTGCTTCAAATTCAACCCCTGCATCGATGTACGGACGTATTAATTTAGAGGTTGAGGTAACTGTCCAGCCTGTTGGCACTTCAATTGTAAAAGCACCTTCTGCTGGGTCAGTAAAGTTGTAAAATGATTTTACGTTTGTATAGCGAGTGTAGTTAATCGCTTGGCTTTGAACTGAATTGTTTACAGTAATTGTCGCAATTGAAGGCGCTGCGTTTGAATTATTTTCAATTCCCAACTGCGCAGGTGTAGTTGTTTGCGAGTTGTTCACTATTTCGCTTGCGTTTGCTGGAGGGACAATTGGCGTACTAGTATTATGTGTGCTTGCTGTGCTGTCATTTGCATCGCTTGGTTGAGTACAGCCAACAAAAAGTAACCCGAGTAACAGTAAAGAAGTTATTAAAAAAATATTTTTGTGCGTATTTAGTTTCATGTTAAACTCAACAAAAAGGGTAGTTAAAAACATTTACATTTATCATCCATATGCTGAAAAGCAAATAGTTAAGTATTGTTTTATCGTAGCTTTTTCAAGGCGCTTTAATGGATAGAAATGTAGTTGTTTTGGTTGGTTCTGCTTGTGTTCTTCTTATTTTTGTAGCGCTGTTTTTTTCAATTGGCCCGTTGTCCGAATCGGTTACAAGCGAGTTTAATTCAAAAGTTTTTACTAATGTTTTTGGCAAACCTTTTAATTCTTCTTTTCCAGTTTCAAGTAATAACTCTGTGAATGTGTGCCGTGAGGGTTGGAAGTGCAAGTCTCTTGGCAGTGAAGCGTTTCAAAATGGCAACTGTTCTTGGAGTAACGAGACAAAATGTGTTCTGTTGTGTCTTGGTGGTCGTTGTGTAACTATTGGCGGTGGCGTTTCTACAAATAATGGTGGCAGTTCAGCTAGTGATTTTTATAGTGCGTTGGCCAACGGTTCTCTTGGTAATGGTTCGAGCAACTTGTTGAACAACACTTTGAAGAACAACACGTTGCCAAACAACACGCACGTTATACCTAATGTAAACTTGTGCGCCGGTGTTTCTTGCCAAGATAAGTGTGATGGAACTAAACGTAAGTATAATGGGCAGTGTTTGAGTGCGACTGGCCAGTGTGTTTATTCTGAAGTTGCGTGTGCAAATGGCTGTGAGTCAAGTGGCTGTAAGGGGGTAAATCCATGTGCGGGTGTAACTTGTGGGAATGTTTGCGATGGAAATACGCTTAAATCTGGCGGCACGTGTGTTGCTGGAACGTGTCAGTATTCAACGCAAGCTTGTCCCTTTAGTTGTTTGAGTGGCAGTTGCAAGGCAGATCCTTGTAGCGGAATAACGTGTCCAAATGTATGTGACGGTACTACTCGCAAGTATGGTGGTTCTTGTTCTAATGGAGTTTGCCAATACGCGTCTGGAGAATCTTGTAATTATGGTTGTGAAAATGGAACTTGTAAAGCTAATCCTTGTGCAGGTTTAAATTGTTTTGACAAATGTGAAGGCGACGTACGTAAATATGGCGGCTCTTGTTCTATCGGCGTTTGTCAATATGCATCTAGCCAAACTTGTCCTTATGGTTGTAGCGGGGGTGTTTGTAAACCGCAGTACTTTTGTAATTACAGTTGGCCGCAAGAAATTCTTGAAAGCTTAACTAACAATACTAAGTGGCTTTGTGCTGGAAATCGGCAATATTGCAAATCAAACACTCTTTGTTGCAAGTATAATGAAAGAACACAAACTCACTATGAGTGTGTTGACTGCGAAGCTCCAGGTGGCAATTGTGTTGAGCCAGGTTGCATTGGAGTAACTTGCAATAATTATTGTAGTAATGGACTTATGCATACAAATGGCCGTTGTGTTGCTGGCGGTACTTGTGTTTATGACTCTAATACAATTTGTTTAAGTGGCATATGCAACAATGCAGCGAGTTGCGACGACTCTAGTTACTGGATGTTTATAACTTCTCAGTTATTTACTGGTAACCTTGGAGGAATAAGCGGTGCAGATACTAAATGTCAACAAGCAGCTGCAGCAAGCGGTAGGAATATAATTGAATACAAAGCGTTGCTTAGCACTTCTACTATGAATGCAAAGGATAGGCTTCCAGATGGCGTTTTTAAGAACTCAAAAGGTGAAGTAATTGCAACTAGCAAAGCTGATTTGTTGGATGGAACTATAACTAATCTTATACAATGGGATGAATATGGAAATCAAGTTTCCGCCTCTTATGTATGGTCTGGTTCTTATTCAAGTGGAATGTACTGGACGCCAAATTGCGGTGACTGGACGAGCGTCAGCGGTTCGGGTAAAGTTGGCTATAGCAATGAGCCTGCAATTTGGCTTGGGTTATCGCAGCAGCTCTGTGGCTATCCCCAAGGGCGACTATATTGCTTTAGATTCCATTAACAAACTTAGCTAACTAGCTTAACAAGGTACTCTAGCCAAAGCAAGTGTTCCTGAGAACTTATCACAAACATCTGCTTTTTCTGCTTCGCTGCCCGCTAGTTTTTCAATTATAGTTCGACAAGTTCCTGAAAATTCAACACTCAAAGCTCCTCCGCCAATCCACCCACTTTTGCTACATAGCTCCGCGTTCCGCATATTAATTGCAATCACAGCATAGCAAGTGTTCTTTGCGTTGCGCAGTTCATTCGCGCGGTTTTCTTTTGCAACATCTTCCTCGTGCTTGTCAGGCGTACCGTCTCCGCTATAATCAGCGTCGTTTGGCGTGTAAAGATTGCTTCCCGCATAGCTTCCAATTGCAATTTCCTCCGCGTCGGTAAAACCATCATTATCTCCATCAGGTCCAATTGGGCTACCTGAATAAAGGTATTCTTGTAAATTCGTCAAGCCATCGCCGTCAGTGTCAAGTGACGCGTCACTTGCACTTGCTGGGTTCAAGCCATATTTAGTTTCCCAATTGTCAGCCATTCCATCGTGGTCAGCATCTGTTGGCTTATCGCTAGCGTCAGTTGGATCAGTGTAAGAATTATCTTCGCCGCCGTCCATTATTCCATCGCCGTCAGTATCTGGGTTCTTTGGGTCACTTGTTCCAACTTCTGTACCGTCAAACATACCATCGTTATCCGTATCTGTTTTATTTGGATTTGTACCAAGCTGCGCTTCTCTAACGTCGCTTAGCATATCATTGTCAGAATCGCGTTTGTTTGGGTCAACTGGTTCAACTTGATAGTAACTATCGTTAAATTCCGCCGCAAGGTCAGCTTCGGTAATTCCGCCGCAAACAGTTTCATCTTGCTTGTCAATTGCAATTCCAGCTATACAGTCTTCTGGCTTTTCTTTCAACGCAGCACAAATTGCCTTGCGGCTAGCTACGTCAATACTAGCTGGAGCTTGTGAAGCTGCTGGAGCTGGAGTGTTGTTTACCGCTTCCCCGGCGCCTACTGGCGGCGCGGCTGGTTCAACGTCGGCATTGCGTGCGCCTACTGCGTTGTCACTTGCATTGCTTGGTTGAGTGCAGCCTACAAAAAATACGCCGAACAGCACGAGCAGTCCAATTATAAAAATAGTTTTAGTTACGCGAGATTTCATATAAACTCAACAAAATTAGTGGTTAAAAATGTTTACTTCTGCGGTTGGTTAATGATAGAAAGGTTCTGCAAACGACTTTAGGCGGTATAACTCCTGGTTTTTTATTGTTCATTTTATTAGCTTATTTATGAAATCTCAACTTTTGTTTTCAATATTATTGATAGCTGCTTTTACTGGTCTTGCGGCTGCGGACATTGCAATAGAAACCTATACTAATGTGTTTTTTGAAAAGCAGGCCAGCCGTACAATGAATCAGTAGATTTCGCTGTTAACTGTTATGGATATACACGTCATCCTGCAGAACCGGTTGTAGATTCTGAAATTTCAAAAGTGTTTTCCTTCCACGCAACTGCGCCTCATTATGGCGCTTGGATAAAGGAAGATTTCTATATGAATTACGTTGCAATTAAGTACTGTGACTTGGAAGGGCAAATGCCTGATGGTAACTTCACAATTTCTAACTATTCTTCTTCGCCTATAGATTTTTCTACTTGTAACGAAAGCGGGTGCGGGGAAGACGAATATTGCGAGTTACCAACGCGTGTTTGCGAGTTGCGTTTTGACCTTACTGAAAATAAGTTAGTGACACAACACAGCAACGGCGGAGCTGCGATTGTAAACAATACGCCAATTCCATCGCCTGAACCTGAGCCAACTCCTGCGCCAGTTCAAGCTGAACGTGGGTTTTTGGAACGCATAATGTGTTTTTTCACTAGTTTATTCGGCGGAGCTAAGTGCTGATTTGTTATAGCAAAACCGAAAAGTCTTTTAGGACTTTTCGGCCTTTTGCTATCTAGCAGAAAGCGCAAAAGTCCGAAAGATTTTCGCGTTCTGCTATAACGTGTTGAAATGTTACTTGAAATAAAGTTTCTAATTGCGCTTTTCGCAACGCTAGCTATAGAAGTCGCGGTTGTTTTGCTCCTCGCGAAGTTTGCCTTTAAACTAAAAGATTTGCGCGGTAGTGCAATTGTGGCAATAGTTGCCTCGACGCTAACGCTTCCATATTTGTGGTTTATATTTCCTCCTTTTCTTCCAGCGGACAAATACCTGTTGTTTGGTGAAATAATAGTAATTGCTCTCGAGGCGCTAATCTATCGCGTGTTTCTAATGAACTGGAAGCAAGCCGGAGCAACGTCGATAGTTGCAAACGTAGTTTCGTTTTACCTTGGTGGGTTCATTTTGTAAGGGCATTTGAATAGATTGGTTTAAATATTATTATTGTTTTATGGCATTAATGCGCTTATACTTCGCGATTGTAGTTCTCTTTCTTTTACTTCCTTTAATTAACAGCACTAGCGTTGCTAGTGAAAGCAGCGCAGGGGCTTTTTCAACAGTTTCTATTTATGCAAAGCAGTACGAGGATGGCCAGCTTAACTTGCTGAAGTTCAACGTACTTTTGTTCAACGAACGGGAGGCTTTGTTTGACAAGTTAAATGAAAAAATGGTAGTTGTGAAGATAAGTGAAAACGAAGAGCACCGCGGTTGGAACGAAGAGACTATGCGTTCAATTTTTGGCGAGCCAACTGGAACAGAACAGTGGCCGTGGTCGCCTAACTTGAGAACGTCGATAAAGCTTGACAAGCCAGTTCCCAGGTGGGAAAAAGTAGTTTACTCTGGTTCCAAAATAAAAGTTAAGTTCAATGCTTTTCCAAACGTAATTAAACGCGAAGGCGAATTTATCTCTTTTTACAATTTTGACTTTCAAGTTGAATTCATAAAAGAAATACAAGTTGCGAACATGGAACAAGTTGTAAGCGAAATGCGCAGTTTATTTACCGCCGGACGGAACAACGAGCAAAAAATTACCGAAGCAGCTAACCGTGCAGTGCAAATTGAACGTGGGGTTTCTGATTATTTAAACAATGGTGGCAATTGCAAAGAAACGCTAAGTGATTTGTTTGGACAAACTGGAAGCGAGTCAACTAAACTACGTTGGCAGGCAATTGCCTATAATGGCGACAAAGTAGTTGTGCGGCTACGCGGAGATGAATTTCAAGACACAAATTGGCATGGTTTTAATTCGTGGATTGAAATCGAGCGGCGAATGGAATTAACAACGCCGCAAACTCAAACT
Source organism: Microcaldota archaeon (assembly GCA_043805855.1). Lineage (GTDB taxonomy): Archaea > Micrarchaeota > Micrarchaeia > Norongarragalinales > UBA8480 > JAHFHC01. The sequence continues at coordinate 24,296 of JAZDHP010000064.1, read as the reverse complement.
CAATTTAACTTTAATTTCAACAGCGAAGAAGAGTATATGAGCAAAATTCGCGAAACTATAACTGAGTTAAAGAGAACTGCTTCGAATCTTGATTTTAGCCCAACTTCATCTAATTTAGCGCATTTAGAAGAGTTGTCACAACAGTACCAGCAACTAGTTAGGGAATTGTCTGAAAAAGCCAACAGGCGCGAACTTGATGTTGAACAGGATAAAGTGATAAGCGACTTTGAAAAACTTTTTAGCGAACAAGCGGAGTTCCAAAAAGAAAACTTGCGCCAACTTGAATTCAAAAATAGACTTTTTAACGTTTCTCAAAGTGTTTCCAGGCCGCACTGCGAGGGAAAGGAAACTCAATGCGGAGATTTCCAAGCTTGTGTAAGGGCAATTTGTACTGACGCTCGCGGTGGCAACGAACAGTGCAAGAACAATGTAGACGACGATGGAGACACTTTAGTTGATTGCAATGACCCGGATTGTTTTGAAGAAGTTTCATGCGGTAAAAAATGTATGCCGATTTGCAGTGGGCCAGGAAAATGTTGGGAATGCTCTGGCCAAGAGTGCAGCAGCGTTTGCGAGCAGTGCAGTAAGTGCAATGATAATAATAAAAACAACCCCCAAGCATGCGAGTCAATTTGCAAACCTTGCGGTGATTGCAACAACCAAAAATGTTCAAATAAATGCGAGTCATGTTGGAACTGTGAAGATGAATACTATGGCGGAGGTTGCCGCGCGCAGTGCAAGACGTGCAATGCCTGTACAGAAAGCGGAAGGCAAGATTGTGGCAGCGAATGTACTACTTGCAATAAGTGTAACTACGAAAAGGGAAACTTAAAGTGTAATCAACAACAAGTTATTGACAATCAAACTTACAATTGCGTTTGTCAGACAACTATGCAGTGCGGAGAATGCCAGCACATGAATGGCGAAACTTGCAGTTGCGTTATAGACCCACAATGTACTATGAGAGAACCAGAAAGAAGTGAAGAGCGTCAGCCAAATAACGAGACGCGTCAACCTCAAGAGGAGCAACGAGGCAATACAACGGTAAATAACGCGATACCGGTAAATGAACCGTTTATTCCACAGCAGTCCGTTAATATTGAGGAGAATAAAAGTAAAATTTCTACTAGCAGGGCTTCGCCTTTTTCAGGGTTAGTTACTGCTAATGGCGCAGCAGGCGCTTGCAGTATGGTTTGTTCTACTGGGCAATATTGCAACGCTGAGAAGGGATGGTGCGAGTGCCAAGAAGGTTTCTTTGACTGTGACGGCGACTGGCAAAACGGCTGCGAGTCGCAAAAGCAATGCAAAGAGTGTAAGCAAGACAGCGACTGTGCGCCTTCGCGTTGCACTGAAGATAGCCAACGCGTTGCAGCTTTCGCGTGTGTTCGTGGCGATCCCTTTATGGAAGAAGTTGCAGGCGCTGAATTTGGAGGAAACTGCGCAGAGTACAACTCTGGAAAAACTGAAAATGGAGTTTGGCTAGGCGCGTGGGGCGAAGGTTTTGAACAGTTTGAACAATTCAAACAACAAGCGCAGAGCAGACAAGATCAAAAAAGGTGCGAAGGTGAACTGCAAGACGCGATTAAAAAGCGACTTGAATTACAATCTTCTCTCAACGACGAGTTTTTCAACTGGCTGTTCAACGAAGTTGTTTCAAAAGACCCAGATAAATTTGAAGAACACGTGCGTACAATTTGGGGCGTTTACGATTCATTCCAGAGAAATTCCGACGATACTGCACGTGCGCTCCGCTGCCTTGGACGAACAGACTGGCCTTCTGAATATGTTCCAGTAAAGGCAGAGGTTAAAACTGATTTTGGCAAAGTAACTTTGTGGGAAGAGAAAAAAACAACAGACTTCTGGGGGGCAAACCAGGAAATCTTTTCCCCATACATGAAATTATGGATATTTCCACAAAAAGAGGTTTTCAAGCACTTTTTTGCTGAAAAGATTAAAACAGAAGGGCCAAAGGGACCGCCACCTGAAGAACTTGCAAAGCTCCGCGAGTCTCCAGAAGCAATGGCAAAAATAAGAAAAATAGCCGGTGCTTTTGGCGGCGACGCTAGAGTAGTTGTCCAAGCTGTTGACGGCAACACTCCGCTTGCGAAGTTTATACTTGTTGCAAATGAAAAAGATTTAATTATGATTAAAGATGCGCAGAATTACAGCGGTCCAGTTTCTGCAACTATAACGGTTAGTATAGATTTTATTTACGACGTCGCTTCTAGCGTTGCAAAGGACATGGAAGGCGAACGTTTAGATGTTCCGTTTTGGGAACAGAATAAGCAACCTCCGAGAGTTGTTGACGAGGCAGTTGGCGCTGTTAAAATATTTTCTCGGATTTTCGGCGGTGTGATAAACGGCGATATAAAAATTGAACCCATATCTGCAGTTCCTTCTGTTTTAATTGCATTGCAAGAACTAATGTCAATGATAACCTCGCAAGCGTGAATGGGGATTATGTTTCTTTATTAAACAAAAGTTGCGCGCCATATACGAGCGTCCACAATAGTAACGGGCACGCAACTAATCTCTCGATACCTCCTACTCCTAGCCCGAGAGTTTCACCAGCAGCGATTAATGTCAAAGCAACTAGTGAAATTAATCCAAGTAAAACAAATATTTTGCTAGTTGGTGACTTTGCGTTTCTTGATGACGCAATTGCCGCAAGCGCGCCGAATAGAAAAGTGATTGCTGTAAAAATAACATGAACTGCGCCGGTGTTTTCTGGAAAAACACCAATTCCTGTAATTCCAATTCCAGCTATTCCGAGCAACGCTGCGGTTAGTTTATTGTTTTTATTTTCTTTTTTATTTTGATTTTCGTTTTGAAAAAGCAAAGCCGCTGCAATTACTATTCCCAAACCGGCAATTATTGCCGCTGTGTTGAAAATCGATGCCGTTGGTCCAACGCCTAAATCACTGATGTAATTATCCGCGCGGCTGTAGCTGGGGTAAAGTGACTCTACGTATAGCATTGAGATTATCAGCAGCACTGTGCTTGCAACTAGCAAGAACCCAGACATTTTTGTTTTGTTCATAACTTTTCCTATAAAATTGTTACTTTTATTTTAGCGTTTTTTTCTCTTTTCAATTTTTTCACTATTTTTTCAATTTCTCGCGCTTCTCCCTTTAATACTAATAAGTCAAAGCAATTATTTTGGTTTAGGTGCGAGTGAATGTGACTCTTTACGAACCGCTGGTCACTGTGCATAATTTCAAATAATGTTTTGGTTGTTTTTTCTGGGTGAATAATAGTTATTACCGCTTCAATTACGCCGCGCATGTTTCCAAGTGTTTTTTTCTCTTCCTGCAGCAATCCAACTGCTGCTCTTACAGCTTCGCTTCTACCTTTAAATTCGTAGTTTTTTGTAAGTTCATCAATTGTAGTAAGCATTTGTTCGTCGAGCGAAATGCTGATTATTTTTGCCATTTTATTATTAACTCCTTATATTTGCCTGAATTGAGAGTTATTAACCTAATGTTTATATATTATTAACTGTATTTGTTACTTATGGTTTTTTGGTTTATACTTGCGGCAACTGTGCTCGTTAGTTTAATTTCGCTTGTCGGTGTGTTTTTCATTGGCAAAGGTAAATCGTTTGATGCAAAGTTAATTCCGTTTGTTAGCTTTTCTGCAGGCGCCATGCTTGCAGCTGCTTTTATTGATTTGTTACCAGAGGCAGTTGAACAAGCTAGCGCAAGTGCAGTTCTACCTTTTGCGCTTGTTGCTATTTTGGTTTTCTTCGCAATGGAAAAGATGATCCTCTGGCATCACCATCATAGTGCAGAGCATGAAACGCGGCCAAAGCCAATGGGTTACTTGAACTTAATCGGCGATGGGCTGCACAATTTATTCGACGGCATTGCAATCGCAGCTGCTTTTATCACTTCAGTCCCTTTGGGAATCGCAACAACACTGGCAGTTATTGCCCATGAGTTACCGCAAGAAATTGGAGATTACAGTTTGTTAGTTTACAGTGGGTTTGAACGCAAAAAAGCGCTTTTATTCAACTTACTTTGCGGGTTAACTGCGGTTGTGGGCGCTGTGTTGTTTTACTTTGCATCTCCACTTATTGAAAATTCAATTGCGTATCTACTTGCATTTGCAGCCGGGATGTTCATTTACATTGCAGTTGGCGACGTAATCCCTGCGCTTCACAAGGAAGAGCGTCTTGATAAATCACTTGTTAATTTTCTGTGCGTGTTGGCTGGGGTGTTGGTTGTTTCGGCCATAGTTATTTTTCTAGAATAATTGCATCGCTGCGAGCGGCAAACGTGTAAGTTTATCTATCTCTTTGAATTACTATTTGCATGATGGTTAAACGAGGCCAAGCTGGAACTGAATTTTTGATGCTATTTGCTGTTCTCTCAGCTGCGCTGTTAGTAGTTTCCTATTTATTTTACGCTAATTTTCAAGTTCAATCAGCTTCTTTCCAAGCGCGTGTAGCTGTTGATAGAATTGCCGACGCGGTTAACGTAGTTGCAGCGCAAGGCGCTGGTTCCAATAAATCAATTTCAGTTTATCTTCCACCGAGGATTGTAAACGCGACAGCTAGAGGCAGAGAAGTTGCAATGACAATTTCAGGAAGCAACGGCATGCCTAGTGACGTTTTCCAAACCACGTTGACGAATTTAACTTTTTACCAGTTTCCACTTTCAGAGGGCAAGTATTTGTTTTACGTTTGGCTCAACGCCAATGGCAACGTTTCAATTAGTAGATAGCGATTAGATGAAAGTATATTGGGTGTAAAAAATGCGAAGAGGTCAAGTTGCAATTGAATTTATCGCAGTTTTTGCGCTGGTGTTTATTATTTTTATTTTCATGCAATTTAACATTTTTACCTGGACTGACAATTTAGGGGACAACGCAGCTTCAATAAATGCGAATAACCTAGTAACTGAAGTTACTTCATTAACAGAGTCAACTTCAATTTACAGTAACTTTAACTCAAAGTTTGAACTTCCTTCTTTCCTAGCCGGTGGGTTTAATTATAATTTAGGTTTTGCCAATTCTTCAATTTATTTAACTTGGAACGGTACGCACGGCCGCGTTCGAACAATCGCCAGACAAACTAGTGTGTTTAACGTGACTAACTCAACTGGCTCTGCGTTTTTCACAATTGCAAAAGGCACTCGTTCAATTAGCAGAACTTCAACCGGGGTTGTCATTTCATGAAAGGCCAAATTTTTGGAATTGACATTTTAATTGCAATTTTGCTATTTGCCGGCGTTTGGAGCACGCTAACAGCTATACTGGGAGACGTGCAAACACAACAGGATGATTTTGACTTACTTTCCCTACAGGTGAATCGCATTTCAGCGCAGTTGCTAAGTTCTTCCGGCACTCCAACGACATGGACGCCGTCAACTGTTTCTCAATTAGGGTTAGTTGTACAAAAGGGGGTTATTGAAAAAGATAAACTTGGAAATTTTCTAAACGTGTCAACTAATTTAACTCGCACGCGAGATTTACTAGGCATTTCCAATTCTCCATTTTACATAAACGTTTCTTACGTAAACGGCACAACGGTTTACGTTAATAGCACAAATTACAACGGCACTGCAATTGTAGGTATTGATTTCTCTTCAACTCCTGCTGTTGTTTCAAAGTCACTTGCAGTTTATCAAAATAACCGCGTGTTTTTAATTATCAAAATTGGTGGGGCTGGAAATAGCTAATGAAACGCGGAATTTTCTTTACACTTGACGTTGCGCTTTGCATGTTTTTCCTAATTATGATTTTCAGCGCACAAGCAGATTTACTAACTTATAACAGCCCCTCTTTGGACGTTTCACATAAGTTAATTGCTGAAAACACGTTGAACACAATGGAAAAAAGCGATTTTCTCAACGAAATTGCAAACGGCCAAAAAACGCAAAGCGAAGTGCAAACGTATCTTACTGAAGTGCTTCCGTCAAACGTAGCTGCTGAATTTTCGCAGCGCACTTACAAGTACAATAGCGGTTTTCAACTGTACCGCACGGTGAATACTTCGGTTGGCACTGTTTCTACGCCGTTTTCGTTTACAAAGCGAGTTGGCGTAATTCCCCGCAAGGGCGACGACTACTATATTGTAACTGAATTGAAGGTTGGTTTCAAATGAAAAAAGGGTTTTTCTTCACTTTATCCGCGCTTTCCCTAGCGTTTGTTATTTTCACTGCAATTGCGCTTAGCCAACAAACTGAAGTTGACCCTGTGCCGCTTTTGCTTTCTGAAAAAGTTTCTTACGCTTGGGAAGATGTTTCTGAAGATATTCTTGGAGTAAGTGGAGTTAACATTACGAAAAACGACACGGTTTTAATATTGCAAGATGAGTTACCCGCTCCGCGTGACGTGCCTGACTACCTTGGCCGCTATGTTTCTTTTGTCAAGCAGTTTTACAATACAAGTGATTTAAATGTGTATTTCTACTCTGGCGAAGGCGAGTTAATTTCTGACTTTGCTTGCTTTGGAAAGAAAAGCTGCACTGACAATGCGGTTCAGTTTCATATTTTACCCGCGAATATGACTTATACGTATCCAGATTGGAATAAAAAATTGCTCGATATTGTTTGCTACAACACTGCCCGCAGTGGCTTTCCAGCTTGTGACTTTACGCCGGTGACTGGATTGAACATTTCAATTAACTTAACTGCGGTTAACTTTTCCTGTGATCCGAGCGTTTGGAATGACTGCACTAAAGATGAGATACAGTGGGATCATTTTGATAAAGTGTTCGGCTGTTCAAGCGGCGTCGGGTGCATTCCATATTATTTAACTATTCGTGACGCTAGTGGGGCAGTTTATTCGTGCCAAGGGGTTTACGGTTCAAACGGGGGAAATACTAAAGAGGTTAACTGCGACGAAGGAACAATTAACTGGTATGAAAATGACGAGGCTAAACTCACGTTTAAATCTCAATGCCGTGTTACTTTGAAGTTCGGTAACCATGGCCGTATTCGAATTGAAGGTAAAGATGTTGACGATCGAGATTGTGACGTAAACATGACTACTGACATCCGATTTACTTATAATAACTCAGCGTTTTGGACTGATTTCTCTACACAAATGCAAGTTACTGATAACTACGGCAACTATTCTGCGATGGACGTAATCCGCTGATTAGCTTAGCTTAGTTTATGCGCGAGTAAACATTTCGCTAGGGTTTTAAACAACTGAAATGTAATAGTTGCAAGATGTCCAAGTACGAAAATGTAGAGACGGTTATCGACCGTTTTCTCGACTACATTAAAACCAACAAGAAAACAAAACTTTCAGAAGTAGCTGGTGCCTTGGGAATAAAAGAAGAACAAGCAGAGCGTATTGCGTTGCTTCTAGAGCAAGCTAGTTTTGTAGAGTTACAATACAACGTCGGTTCAGTTACAGTTTCAATTAAAACAGCGTCAATAGCTCAATCTGACAAAAAAGAAGAAGGAGTTGAAGTTACAAAGAGTAAAGCTGTTGTTGAGGGAGAAGAGCTAGAAAGACAAGTACTAACCGCTGAAAATCTTTTGAAATTTTTCGAAAAAGATATTTCGCGCCGCGTTTCAATTGCAGAAAAATTACTAGTTGATTTAGAAAAGCAGAAAAATGTCACGCCTGAAGATGTCAAAGAAGTTGAAAGCGAAATTGACCTGGCGCTCTCGCAATTAGCTGCGTTTTCTTCAGAGGTTAAAGATTTAGCTGACATGGAAGAGCATTTTTACAATCGTTTAACTCACTTTAGAGAAAAACTCAACTCTTTCAAGAAAGGCAAGAAAATTATTGAAGAAGTTACGTTGATTGAAAAGATAATTACCTGGATTAAAAAGTTATTCGCCAGCTTTAAAAACAAACGGCGCAAGCGTTTTGTTCTACGCAAGGAAAAAGCGTTTGACCGCGCGCCGAAGATAACTTTTCTCGGCAAAAAGAAACTCAACGTTAGGCAAAAGCGCACGAGGGTTTTGGAACTTCGCTCTGACAAAATTAAACAACATTACTGGCGCAAAAGAAAAAGTAGAGTGTAAAAAGTAAAATGACTGAAAGCGAACTGTTAATGGAGTACGATATTTCTAGCTACGGCATTCCCGCAACTGTCGCTATTCTGCGAAAAAGTAATGAGTTTGTTGACATTTACGAACTGCGCCACGCGAAATTAAAGGAAGCAACTAAAGTTGCGCTTGACCTTTTGAAACAACGGGTTGTTGAAAACGTTCCAATTAAATTATCGGAGTTGCTTGACCCGCGCGAAGCGGATAAAATTAAACAACGCGTTTCTGAAAAAGCTCGCGAACTTGTAAAACAAGAATTTGGAGAATTGCTTCCACGTGAAGAAGATATACTTGTCGGTAAGTTAGTTCAGCAAATGCTTGGATTGGGAGATGTTGAACTGCTGCTTGCGGATGAAAACCTTGAAGAAATTGTAATTAACTCTGCCCAGGAATCCGTTTGGGTTTACCATAAGAAATTCGGCTGGCTAAAGACAAACGTTTCCCTAGCTTCCGAGGAGCAAATTTTAAACTACTCGTCTATAATTGCGCGTAAAGTTGGAAAGCAAATTACTAACCTTAACCCTTTAATGGACGCGCACTTGCTTTCAGGAGATCGTGTCAACGCAACGCTGTTTCCCATATCTACAAAAGGGCACAGTATTACAATTCGTAAATTTGCAAAGGACCCCTGGACGCTTGTCAGTTTAATTAACAATAATACACTTAACTTGAAAGTCGCTGCGCTATGTTGGTTAGCAATGCAGTATGAGTTGAACATTTTAATCGGCGGCGGCACAGCATCTGGAAAAACAAGTATTCTAAACGCAATTCTTGCTTTTACTCCGCCGAACCAACGTGTCATAAGTATGGAGGACACCAGAGAACTCGTTCTTCAAGATTTCTTACATTGGACTCCAATGGCAACCCGTCAACCAAATCCTGAAGGTAAAGGCGGCGTTGACTTACTTGACTTGATGGTCAATTCATTGCGTATGAGACCTGATAGAATTGTACTTGGTGAAATTCGTCGCCAGAGCGAAGCTGAAGTTTTATTCGAAGCAATGCACACTGGCCACGCGGTTTATTCAACTATCCACGCCGATGACGCGCAGCAAGTGAAAAATCGTTTGACAAACCCGCCGATTAACCTCCCAGAAAGTATGTTGGGGGCACTTCACTTAATTTTAGTTCAATACCGTCAACGTAGATCTGGATTTCGTAGAACTTTTGAAGTGGCAGAAGTTGTACCTCAAGGAAAGGGAGTTAACTTCAACGTAGTTTACCGCTGGGACGCGTCTCAAGATAAATTAGTTGAAACTGGTGCGCTTAAACAAGTAATGGAATACCTCTCCCTTCATACGGGCTGGACTGACAAGGAAATAAAAGAAGATTTAAACGGCAAAGAAGAAATTTTAGCTTCACTTGGAAAACATAAAATTTTCAAAATTGAAGAAGTTGGCAGAGTTTCAGCAGAGTACTATCGAGATCCGCAAGTTGTGCTTGACGTGGTTAAGAAAGACAAAGGATTTCAAGAAATGTTAGGTAACGCAAAATGATTCCCTTTAGTTTAATTCCAGAAAAGCCGCTATTTGAATCTTCCAAACTACTATTTCCAATTGGAAGTTTCCTCGCTAGTTTTTTCCCGCTTTTAGACTTGTGGCTAAGGCAAGCTGACTCTGATTATACACCGCGCGAATACGCTTCAATGAGCTTCCTAGCAGCAGCTTTCAACGCACTTTTCCTTTTTATTGGCCTTCTTATAATTGGCTTTCTCGCAAAGCAAGAAATCCTCATAATTGCAATTATTCTTCCAGTTCTAATGATGCTTTTCACTTTTGTAACAATTGTAATTTATCCAAAAATAATTGCAATGCGACGCGCAAAACAAATTGAATTTAACTTAATCCACGCAGTTCGCCAAATTCTAATTGAGTTGCGCTCTGGTGTAACGCTATTTTCAGCAATGGCTTCAGTAACTGTAGATTACGGCGAAGCGTCTGTAGAGTTTAGAAAAATCGTTAACAAAATAGAAAGCGGTGCGCCTGAACTTGACGTACTAGCAGAAGCTTCTACAGGAAGTCCCTCGCCAAGCATGCGGCGTCTATTGTGGCAAGTTTCCAACGCGCTGAAAGTCGGTTCAGATGTAAGCGCTGCGCTTGACTCGCAAGTTGAAGATTTAACCCGCGAAAGAATTGAACAAATTCGCCGCTATGGCCAAGAACTATCGCCATGGACAATGATGTATCTACTAGGCGCGGTTATTTGTCCAAGTTTAGGCGTAACAATGTTAATCGTATTAACCACTTTCATAAAAGCCGCGTTACCGTCAATAGTCTTCGTCATAATTCTTGTTGGTTTACTTTTATTCCAATTGTTCTTCATGAACCTAGTCAGCTCAAGGAGGCCAATGATCTAACAAAATGTTTGAATTCTCCTACGAAAAAATTTCTTCAATCCTGCCACGCGAGCTAGTCAACGTAACGGGTAAGCTAATGATACAAGGCGGGTTCAAGAAAATTTCACCGCGAACTTACATTGGGTTTTCACTTTTCTTTTCCCTGTGCCTAGCGCTACTTGCATTTTTCGGAGTTCAATTCTACACAACTGACCAAATTATTTCAATAGTTTTACCAATCGCCGTTTTCGGATTAATGGAAACAATTTTTTACATTTTACTAGTTGCAACTGCAGACGCACGCGCTGCACAAATAGAAGAGATGCTCCCGCCAGCAATGCAAATCATCGCAGCTAACATACGCGCAGGGATGACTCTAGAAAATGCCGTTTGGGGCGCAGCGCGACCGGAATTCGGGCCACTGCGTGACGAAATTCAAAAAGTATCCGCAGATGTGTTCGGCGGAATGCCAATTTCCAATTCACTAATGCGTTTCACAACACGCGTGCGGTCCAATACCCTAGAGCGCGCGGTAAAATTACTAGTCCAGGGCATTTCATTGGGAGGCGAAATGGCGCATTTACTAGAAGAAGTTTCAAACGACATCCGCAACGTACAGCGGTTAAAACGCGAAGTAGCAACTTCAACAACAACATACGCGATGTTCATTGTATTCGCTGCTGTGCTAGCTTCTCCGTTACTGTTTTCAGTTTCAGTTTACTACACGCAACTAAACGAAGACCTTTTTCAAAAACAAGTAAGCGACGTTAAACTCGACGATAATGCAATGCAACAAGCTGGAATGAGCGGCGTACCAATGATCGGCATCGGCGGGGGAAGTTCCGAGAAACTCATTAACTCTGAAGACGTTAAACTGTTCGCACTTGCGGCAATTGCGCTTACATCCATATCCGCCGCGTTTATACTTGGACTCATTAGATTCGGCAAAGCAGCGCAAGGTCTGTTCTACGCTCCATTATTTCTCTTTATATCGCTGTTAATTTTCTTCATAACCAGCGCTTTGCTTGGAACTGCCCTTGGCCCCGTTTTCAAATAGCCGCACGTCTTAGAATAAGGTTTAAAAATGACCGGCGCGTTACTTTTTCATCAAGTTTTAAGAGGTTTGAAAAAATGAAAGGAAAAACTACACGAGGGCAAGCGGCTCTAGAATATCTAATTACCTACGGATGGGCAATTCTCGCAATTGTCATAATCGCAGGGGTACTGTGGTACTTCGGAGTTTTCAACCCAGCTAAATGGACTGGAGACAAGCAATGCGGTGGCTTTGACAGCTTCGTATGCCAAGACTTCAAGATGAACTCTACTGGTGTATTGACGATGGTATTGAACAACAAAGTTGGCGCAGCAGTAACAGTTTCAACTTCAGGTTGCACACCAACTGCAGTAGCAGCAGGAGCAAACACAACTTGTACTTTGACAGGCTATCCCGCGGGAACAGCTGGAAATACATATGACCAGCAAACCGTGACAGTTGCCTTCACAAACACAAGAAGTGGAATTGCACACAACTCAACCGGATTCGTTTCTGGCAAGTACGAGTAAGCCCTTTTTCTTTAGAAAAGAAAAAGGTCTTCCAACCCCAAAAAGAAACTTGGGGCCTTTTCTTTCTTTTTTTATTTCCTTTTTCTTATTTAACAAAGCAGCATTTACCTTGTGCCTAAAGGTGGGTTTTTCTGCTTTGTTAAAGCCTTACACTTCGCCTACTCTGGCTCTGATAAGCGAAGTGTAAGTTCTGATTCTTTTCAATAATTAGCGTTGCTCTTGCAAGAAGTGGGCTATTTCTCTTGTTGTGCCGAGTGCCATTCTTCGTTTCTCGTGGTAAGTCATGTATGCTCCGAGCGTGAGTTCTCTTGCTCTTGTTTTTACTGCGCCGGTTTTCATGTTTTCAAATTCTACAGTTAAGTGTACGCGTCTATCTGGGTGAAATGCAACTAGCGCTGCTTTTATACGTTGTCCCTTTAGCTCGGGCGCAACTCCAGTTGCGTATAAGGTATAGCCTTCCCTATGCCTTTTTTCAAGAGCAGCTAGCACTTCTTCACTTTCCATTTTTTTCACTTTTTTGCGTTTATTTTTTCCTTTGTTTTACTTTTTCCATTTCTTTTAATTTTTTATTTTTGTTTACTTATTTGCACAGGTTACTGCACAGTTTTACAAATAACCGTACGCCTACTCCGGTTGCGCCTTTTCCATAATAGTCTCTGTTTGTAGTGGCCCAAGCTGTTCCTGCTACGTCCAAGTGCGCCCACTGTGTTTTGTCAACGAATTGCTTGAGAAAAGCAGCTGCGGTTATTGTCCCAGCGCCTTCTGGAACGCCTATATTGCGCACGTCTGCAACTTCGCTTTTCACTTTTTCCTCGTGTTCAAGGTAAATGGGCAGTTCCCAACAGCGGTCTCCTGTTTCTTCTCCGGCTTTGAAAACCATTTTGCTCAATTGTACATTGTTTGAAATTAAACCGCTAATTGTATTTCCAAGTGCGGTTACACACGCGCCTGTAAGGGTAGCTATGTCAATAACGTAGTCAGGCTTGTAATTTTTTACAGTATAGGCAAGTGCATCTGCAAGAATTAGCCTACCCTCTGCGTCGGTGTTGAGAATTTCAATTGTCTTTCCATTATAAGCAGTTATAATGTCGCCTGGTTTCAACGCGCTTCCACTTGGCAGGTTTTCAGTTGCTGCAAATACGCCTACGACGTTGATTGGTAGTTGCAATTCACTAATTGCTTTTATCGCTCCGATTACAGCGCACGCTCCGCTTTTGTCAAACTTCATTTGGTCCATATCTTTTCCTGGCTTGAGAGATATGCCCCCGCTGTCAAAAGTAATTCCTTTTCCAACCAGCGCAATTGTTTTGTTGTATTTCGCGGGTTTGTATTCCATCACTACCATTACTGGCGGTTGAACTGAACCAGCTGCAACTCCAAGCAACGCGTTGCATTTTAACTCTTCGAGCTTTTTCTTGTCAAGAACCGTAACATTGACGTTATTGCTTTCCTTTCCAACGTTTTTTGCAATATTAGCAAGGTAATTTGGAGTAGCTACATTGCCCGGCTCGTTGGCAATATCGCGCGTGTAGTTAACCGCGTTTACAATTGCAAGAGTTGTTTTTGCCTCTTGTTCCATTTCTTTTTTGTTTCCATTTGCAATGATTTTCAAAACACTAATTTGGGTTTTTTCTCCATCTGGTTGGCTTTTGTACTTCAAGAAAGTGTACTGCGATAAGGCAACACCTTCAATTAATGCGGCAATAGAGTTTTCAACTGCACTTGCATCTATTGTAAGCTCTTTCGCGTTGTAATTAGTTGCCGCGGCGGTTATTTTTGCAACTGTTTTTTTCAACACTTCTGCATTGTAAGCTTCTTTTTTGCCGGCGCTTGCAAATATAAGTGTTTTTTCACTTGTCGCGTTTACAACTTGGCAGTTGTTGTTTTTGCCTTTAAACGTTATGTTGTATTGTTTTGCGAGTTTTTCCTCTTGGTTTTCAAGCACAATCACGCCGATTACACCGTTTTTAGCAGCGTCGGTAAATTCAACTTTAATGTTTTTCATGCGATTCCCTCACAAACGTTACTCAGCTAAACGTTATTATTTTTCCCTTTTCCACATTTTTCATGATGTTGTTACCTTTTTCTGAAAAAGCCAGGCAAATGGCGCAAACTCAAGAGTTTACGCTAGATAAAAAGGTAATTGTTGATTCTAAAGTTTTCATCGCGGCGCTGCTTTCCAAGCAACTGCCAGAAACAATAACTGGCAATGTCCAAGCTGTTCGGCAACTTGCAGTTTGCAAAGTTATCCTTTCCATTTGCCCTTATCAGTTAATTTTCCGTTTCGCAAATGCCTATTCTTCTTTGTGGCAAAAGTTTTTCCGCGATAACAAAACAAGCGCAATGGAATTTGCAAAAGAACTATTCCCTTCAATTTCGCTAAATGACGCAACGCGAATTTATTCAATTCCCGTGTTTGAATTTCTAGAGGTAGAAGAGAGTATTTCGCTCCAGCGCGTTGAAAAAGGGGTTGTGCTTCTTTTCAGTGACGAGTTAAACGAAGTTCTCGGCAGACAAGTACGCCGCAAGGTATTAACCGTACCGCAATCGTCGATTATCCCGGTGGAAGTTAAAGCCGTTGCAGCACAGTTGTCAAAAGAATTTGCGCTCTCGCTTCCAAAATCCGCGAAGAACCTCGAGAGATTAGAGATAAAGCAAATACGCATGGGCCAACCAGAGGGCGGCCGTTTTTATGGTTGCATGAAACTTTCACGCGCGTGTTTCCGCGATAATTTATCATTTGAAGAAGCCAAGCAAGTTATTTTTGAATATGTAAAATCGTGCCCGCAGGGAAAGAGCCCGTTTTCTGAAAAAGAAGCGCTTACTACTTTAGAGTGGGTTTACCGTAAGGGGCAACAACGCAGTGGGATTAATGGAGGGGCATTGCAATGAATTACCTTTTGCACTTTCGTAGCTATTACCAGCGTAATTCAATTAACGTTGATTTAATTCACCAGCGGGAATTTGGTATCGGGATTGACAAGAAAATTAACTACCGTCACAAGGCTTTTTCCAACCAACGCGAGTTCCAAAATTTCCTCGTGAGTGACACGCCGCGGTTCATTTCACATTCAGTTGGAAAGTTTGAATTTCCATGGTCACAGCCAATGGAAAAGAAAAACCTCCTTGGTGCAGATCTAGTATTTGATTTAGATGCAAAGCCAGAAGAAGGCGACGCACATAACGCAATTTTCTGCCAACACTGTGTTGAAACAGCCCGCAGTGACACAATTCGCTTAATTGAAAATTACTTGCTTCCAATTTTTGGCCTCAGCGAAAAAGACTTGCTAATTGCATTTTCTGGTTCAAAAGGGTTCCACGTGCACGTTAAGTGTAAAGCAGTTCAACAACTATCTTCAACTAGCCGGCGGTTACTTGTTGATTACATTACTGGAAAAGAATTAACTGTAGATTCGCTTGTACAGCGTGTAAAGCAACGGGGCAGCAGCGGGGCGCTTGTAAATTACTTGCAAGGCCCAGGAAAAAACTCTACAGGGTGGCAAAAGCACTTCCGCGACGCGGCAATTTCTTTACTTTCAAATCCAGCTGGTGTTTTTCAAAAACGCAAAGCACAATACTTACAAGAAAATTTGCAAAACGTGATTAACTTAATTAACAATGGCAACTGGGCGTTTTTCCTCGGGAGCGACGAAGTAACTGAACAGCTTTTGCAAAAAGTAGTGCGCGAATACGGCGTTCAAGTTGACTCGCCAGTTACATTCGACGTGCACCGTCTCATTCGCGTTCCAGGAACATTACATGGAGATACTGGTTTCATTGCGCGTCCACTATCGCGAAGTGAATTGGGAAAATTCGAAGCAACTAAAAACGCAGTTGCATTTAGCAGTCGAGCGTACGTTGAGCTAAAACAGCCGGCTAGTGTTACTTTTGCTGGCGAAGATTTTTCTCTTCCAATTGGCCGGCAGGACGTGCCGCTTTCACTAGCGGTGCTACTTGCGTGCCGCGGCATGGTTTAAAAAGTTGGAACCCCGCTAATTTTCTCTGGCGAGAATAATGGCTATGGAAACAATTAGTTTTGAAGAACTTCGTAAAGTGCACTTGCAGGAAAAGCACTCGTCAATGTTATCGCCGTTGCCAGAAGAATTTCTAGACGTTTATTCAAAATACCTTAGTGATTTTTACACTGATTTGAAAGGCGGGTTTTCAATTGAAGGTGCTAAAACGTACGAAAACTGCCGCAATGTTTTTGTCGAACTTGTTCGCCTACGTTGCCAGAAGATAATTCTCAAGGCGTTTAAAGATAGCAAAACTTGTAATACTGATAGTGAAGGGTTGACTAACCAGGAAAAAAACATCTATATTTCGATGTTGAAATTGTTCGTTGAATATGAAGCTGGGCTTTTAACTTCTAAGCCAATGAAACCAGTTCAGTCAAACGTTGCAAAAACTGTGAAAGTTGAAATTTTACTTGACGTTCCGGAGTTTGTCACTCCATCTGGAAAAGGCACCGGGCCATTTACTGCCGGAACTGCAATTGAACTTGACGAAGCAACCGCTATTTTACTAATAGAAAAAGGCGCGGCTAAACTAAGCTAAAAGTCAAGCGATTATTGACCGTTGGGATTTTAAACTTCTCGCGCGCTATGTAATACGCGATTCTTATGATAATTCCAAAGGAGTTAAACTCTTACTGCCCGAAATGCAAAAAGCACAATCCTCACAAGGTTAAAGTCACTACTTCCAAGATTAAACCCGGGCGTACATTAGCTTGGGGTTCACGTCGCCACGAGCGTAAACTTGCAGGTTACCATGGTAAAGTTAAAGGCAAAGCCAAGGTAAAGAAACAGGGAATCCGCAATAGGATTATGTTAGAATGCACGGTGTGCAAGAAGAAACACGAGCGCACAATCAGCGGCAGAATGAAAAAGAAAGCTGAAACAGCTAAGTAATTTTTATGCTTAACAAGAGATAACAAAATATAGGGGTATTATAATAAAATTATGAGCAAATTTATCAAAGTACAATGTGACTGTGGAAGCGAAAGTGTCGTGTTCGGCGACGCGAAGAGCAAAGTAACTTGTTTTAACTGCAAGAAGGAACTACTCAGCCCCCGCGGCGGAAAAGCGTTCATCAATTGCAAAATAACCGACGTACTCGGTTAAAGTTGAATTTTCACATTTATGCCAATTTACCCGCAGCAAGGCGAAATAGTAATCGCGACTGTCAAGAAAATCACTACTTTTGGCGCGTTTTGCAGTTTAGATGAATTTAAAGATGTAGACGCTTTTGTACATATTTCAGAAGTTTCTTCAGGCTGGGTGCGCAGCGTTCGCGATTACGTAAAAGAAGGCCAGAAAATTGTTGCACTTGTGCTACGGGTTGATGATGAAAAACGTCAAATTGACCTTTCGCTAAAGCGTATTGGCGAAGGCGAGAAAAAGCGCAAGATGGAAGTCTACAATCTAGACAAACGCGCGGTAAAGTTGCTTGAACGTGTTGCAATTAAACTTGGTAAAAAACCCGAAGCTGTTTCTGAAGTTGTTCCAATTATTCGGCAGGAATATGGTGATTTGTACACTATTTTTGAAAACGCCAGTGAAGGCAAAGAGATTTCCAAGAAATTAACAAAACCATGGGTCGATGGTATAACTGTTGTTGCAAAGGCTGAAATAAAGCCAAAAGTTGTAACGCAACGTGCGATATTGAAACTAAAGTGCTTTGCCCCCGACGGAGTTGAACAAGTGAAAAAAACTCTCGCGTCACTAAATTCGCTTAATGGCAAAGAGGTTAAAATTGAAGTGCGCTATATTGGTGCGCCGAAATACTTTGTTGACATAAGCGCGCCAGATTACAAAGCAGCTGATAAGGTAATTGCAAAAATTCAAACAATGTTGGACAACTCCGCGAGTGAACTCATGGATTTCCAAATTGAAAAAAGTGACAAGAAATGAACAAACTGCAAAAATGCAGGGGCTGTTTTTTATACACGTTTGAACCAACGTGCGCAAAATGTTTAAATTCAACTAGCACTGCTCACCCGCCGCGCTATTCAAAGGAAGATAAGTACGCGCTTTACCGCCGGCGGGAAAAATTCGCCGTGTAGTGTTTAAGCGCTTTTTTGTCGCTTTTTTCAAACATCTTATTTAAATTCACTCTTTTTGTAACCAATAGCAAGGGGTTTTTACTTTGAAGCCAGAATTTACCAGTTCATTTATTAGAATAAGGAAAAAAATACGTTGTCAAAATGCAATTTTACTTGTCGGGCTTCCTGGAGTCGGGTTTGCCAGTAAACTTGCAGTTGACCACCTTGTGCGGCAGTTAAAAGCAGAACACGTTGCTTCGCTATACTCGCCACATTTTCCAAACCAAGTGCTTGCAACTTCTAAAGGTAACTTGCGCCCGTTTTCGCTGAAATTTTATTATAAAAAAGTAAACAAACAACACTTATTCTTTCTAAAGGGAGATTTGCAACCGTTAACCGTCGAAGGGCAATACGAGGTAACTGCACAATCGTTGCGTTACTTTAGCGAAGTTGGCGGTTCCAAAGTGTATTCAATGGCTGGCTTAGTTTCACAAGTTAGTGATAAACCGCGCCAAATTTACGTTAGTTCAACCCACAAAAACGAACTTACAAATGTCAAGAAAACCCTCAATGCAAAAATAAACACTAACTTTATACCAATCGTCGGAATGGCCGGACTTGTGCCATCGCTCGCGCCGTTGTTTAAACTAATTGGCTGCTGTTTCCTAGTCGAAACAACCGGCGAAGCAATAGACGCAGTCGCAGCGACGCGCTTAGTTGAAATGGTCGGTAAATTAACTGGCAAAAAGATTCCAGTTGAAAACCTAAAGAAAAAAGCCGAACGCGCGAAAAACAATCTGGAAAAATTCGCAAAACAAACACAACCGCAAGAACAACAAGCCATTGCCGGCGCAGCGCCAGTAATGCCAAAAGACACACTGAACTATATACGTTGAGCTTTTTTCATAATGGTAGTTGTACTTTGTCTACTTTTATTTTGCTAAACTTTTTACCTTGTCCGTGCCAGGGGTAAACGGCGTTATACAATTGCGCCATTACGCTTGGATTTTTTTCCACCTTTGCGCGTAACCCGTGGTATTCCTTTTCCGGCAGCAAGATGGTGTACGCCGTATGTGCCATACTCCGGTCGTCATACCGACGGTCTGTAAAGTGTAACTGAATTGCGAACAAATTTTCTCCTTTTTCATTTTTGACCCTTTTTGGTATTTCGACTTCTTGTGTTTCTTCAACTACGCTTTTTTTCTTAAAAATCCAGCCAGTTACCACAACTCTGCGAACTGGCTTAAGCACCTTTACCATTTCCTTCACTTCGCCAAACGTTACCGTCGCTTCGCTGTCTTTGCCAGCAATTGCATTAGCATCTAGGCCAACTTCATCTATTGCGCCCGCAGTTCCATTGTCTCTCACGTAAAAGATACGTTCATTTCCAAAAGTGTGCGATAAGTTGAAGTGGCCAGTTGTATGAGGTGCGCATCCAAATAGGCAGTGATGTACCCCGGGTTGGAATATCAGCTTATGTGGGAATTGCTCTGCTTTTTTGAGAAACGCAGCTAAACTCTGCGCATTTTTTGTGCTATCGTGTAGCATTTCAAGCGCCATTGGTGTTCCGTCAATTCCTTGGTAAGTTGCGTTTTCGTGGAATCTTCTAAACTTTACGAAGTAATCTTCTGCAAGTCTAACTGCCTTTGCCACGTCGTGTCTTTTTTCTGGGCCAAGGGCCATCATTTGCTTTGTTACCGCGGCGATCTTTTCAGGTTTTATATATTTTCGTTCACAGCGGTGGTAAAGCTCAGCTAAAAATTGCCCTTTTCCACCGTGTAGCCACCCGTAACGTGGAACTGTCTTTTCAAAAAGTGGATACTTGTTTTCAGGCATATTTGTAAAACGGGGGCGTTATTTAAAAAACCCACATTCGTTGAAAACTAGTTATTTGTAAGCGCCTCGGCTTAGCTCTTCAACTAATTTACATGCTTTGCACTTTTCTCCGCTGCATGGGTCTTTGCATTTCTTGCATTTTTGTAAATCTTTTTCTTTTACTTTTCCAACCATTAGTTTTTTCAACGCGAGGAAAGATTTCACGACGTTGAACTTCGTGCCAGGGTGTCGTTGTTCAAAGTCGTTGAGAAAATCTTTCAACTCCCCCCGCAGCGAATCTGAGCTATAAGGGCATTCTTGTAAATGGAAAGGCAATTCGCGCAACGTACAGTAAAGCGCGCATTCGCGTTCAGTAACGTAAATTAACGGCTTTATTCTCATCACGAATTTATCGCGTTCAACTATTCCGCTGTGGCTTCCAAAGCGCATGAACCTTGCCGGCTCGCTTTTGAGAAAATTCATCAACACAGTTTGCGCTGTGTCGTCAGTGTTGTGTCCAATTGCCAATTTGTTACACTTTAATTTGCGGCTAGCTGTGTTCAACGCTGTTTTGCGGAATACGCCACAGTAACTACATGCGCCTCTGCTGTTTTTTGTTTGTTTTTTCTTTTTGCAAATCGCGTCCATAGTTGTGCCGAAACAAGTTGAAAATTTAACAACGTGTAGTTTTAGCTTCAATTTCTTGCACAGTGCTTTGGCTTTTTTTAAGGAATTATCGCGATAACCTTTAATTCCCTCGTCTATAAGAATTGGAATTAGTGTTGCACCGCCAACGTGCTTTGCCACTTTTGTTAGCACGTATAACATCGCTGCGCTGTCCTTACCGCCGGACACTCCAACCGCAACTCTATCGCCATGCTGCACTAGCTTGAACTCGCGGTTCGCTTTGTAAACTCGGTGTTCAAACTCGTCGCAAAAGCACGGCCCGCACAAGTCACGCTTGTCAAAACTAGTAACTACGACTGCTTCGCGCTTTTTACATTTAGAACATTTAATCATCAGTGACAAGATCTAGCGTCAAAGTTGTATAAATCCGTTTTTAGAAGAAATGCAGTTGTTTTTTATAGCGCTAAGTACTATTTCTTGTAGGTGGTTTTGTACTTTGAATTTGAAGCTCTTTCTAGGAATTTTTGCAGTGTTGTTACTTTTGGGTGTAACTGGCGTGAATGCTTGGGCTATGCCGTGGCATTCTGATAATTCTGGCGTTTGTTTTGGTAAAGCGGCACAGAGTGATTTTTGCGTTTCTAAAATGCTTTTCAAACTTCCTTTAACTGGCAAAGTAGTTGCATCTGCAAGTCCAAGTTGTGTTGATTCTGACGTTAGGCAAGGTGATAATTCTAAATTCATAGCTGGCTTTGTACAAACTGAAAGTGGAAAATTTAACGACACTTGCGTTGCTGATAAAATCGTTTCTCGTCCAAAACAAAAAGAAAACCGACTTGAAGAATTTTACTGCGCTGGCAACAAAAAGCAAAGTAGAGTAGTCGCTTGTCCATTCGGCTGCGCGAATGGAGCTTGTATGGCTAGAAATACGACTCTAAAAAATTTAACTGCTAGTGATTACACTATGTTAGCAATTTCCGCTACTGATGCGAGGTCAATGCAAATAGGTGGGAATAATACGGCTTGTTCATATGCTGGGATCACGGTTGCTTCAAGTCGTTCTGATGCTTTTAGATTTGCAAATGGAGATCAAACTCGTACAGTTATTTTATTAGTTAAAAATACAACTTCTGATCGAAGTGGTGCGTGTAATAAATACCTCGGGCAAGTGGTTTACCAAAACTCAAGTAGCGTTTGGCAAAATATAACCTCTGGGTCTGTTAATCCCAACACAGCTGTAGTTCGTTTTTATTATCCTGGTGTTGGTTCAGATACTTCGACTTTGATTAGTGTAACAATGGATGGTAATTTTGCTAGGTCAGGTAAATTTAGAATTGGAATGAACCCGGGAAATACAAAAACTTTAATCATTTCAATTCCGGAAATTGTAAGTGAAAACCCGAGGATTACTGGTAAATTTAGCCAATACGCCGCATTTGGTGCATCTGGAAACGGATCTGCTTCTTCAACTGATTTGCATTTTTATGATGGTCTAGGTACAACAACGTCAGGTAAAATTCTTTATTCAACAACGAGCAACCCTGTTGCAAATTACTTTGGCTACGCGCCATTTTACTCGCCACGCGGAAGCTACATTTTAGACAATCCATCATCAATTCAATTAGTTATACATTACGCTTCGAGAATTGGTAGCCCTAGTAGAATTAGAGCAATAAATAATCAAACTAATTATACCACGACAAACGCAACGAACGGAACAGTTTCAAATTACACAAGCAACCAAACGAATTCATCAAGTACAAACAATGCAACTTATAATTCAAGTGTCCCAGTTTTGTTAACTAATGATCTGTTAATGACTGGCGGTTATATTTTTGGCACTATAGGGTCGACTTTTTGTTCTAATCTTACAAACAATGGAGTGGGAAACGAATCTTTCTTTATATTAGGCGGGGTTAATTTTACTTATAGCTATCCGGCGAGTTCACGTATTGAAAACGGAGTGAACATTACAACATATACAAATAGCTCTCAGTTAATTAGGGACGTTTGTCTTTCTGGCCGAGAGGCTAATATTTATAGCGCAAATCTCGTAGAATATTTTTGTGTTGGAAATTCATTTCGCATTCCTCAATATGTTTACTGCATAAGGGGCTGTTCCAACGGTGTTTGTATTCGTTAGCCGCCGTATATGATGTTGACGAATGTGAGTTCGTCTCCTTTTTTTATTTTTGTTTTCGGGTGAACTAGCTGGCTGTTTAGTTTAAGGAGGCCGGTTTCTTCGTTTACTTTAAAGCGTTGTAGTACATCACGCACTGTTTCTCCTTCCTTCGCGATGGTTTTTTTCGTTTTGCCGTTTATGGAGAGTGTAATTTGCATTTTGTCCGCCTGAAAAAGGGTTAGCATATTGCTATAAAAATATGGATTGCTCAACTTTATCTACTTAAAGTACCAATACTAATGAGGAGTATAAATTTATGTCGTTATATAACTACGTTCGAAAATCTTTCTTGTCAACGTTCAAAACTAGAAGCCCCGCTTTGCGCGAGCGCTTGATGAAATGGCGCAGGACGCCACCAGTTGTGCGTGTAGAAAAGCCGTTAAATCCGCTTCGAGCTAGAGCGCTTGGTTACAAGGCAACTCAAGCTTTTGTAATTGTTCGTTCTCGCGTTTCTCGCGGTAACCGCAAGAGGAGACGACCTGATTTAGGCAGGAAGCCTGGAAAGAATCGTAAAACCCAGCCGCCTGGTAAATCTTTACAATGGCGTGCAGAACACCGGGCAGCTAAGAAGTTCCCGAACTTG
This sequence comes from Microcaldota archaeon, assembly GCA_043805855.1. Taxonomy (GTDB): domain Archaea; phylum Micrarchaeota; class Micrarchaeia; order Norongarragalinales; family UBA8480; genus JAHFHC01. The sequence continues at coordinate 1,139 of JAZDHP010000064.1, read as the reverse complement.
AAACTAGTTAACTCCTACTATGTTGGAGAAGATGGACAGTATAAGTTCTACGAAGTTATTTTCCAAAAATGAAAAAGTTTGTCGATGTAAATATCGGAAGCGCCGCTCTGCGTAGTAAAGCGCTTTCCTTGGGGTTCAGCGACGCTTTTCTTTCTAAGGTTATAGAAGGCTCTACTGTTGACGAACTCGTACGGCAATTAAAGCGCAAAGGCTCGCCTGAGCTAGTTAACCCATTGAGTGCGCAAGATTTTTACAAGAGTTCAGCGTTAATTGAAACTGCAGCTGAGCATTTGAAAACTTTTGAAATTCCGCTTTCCTATTTATTGCACTCAAGTGACAAGAGTAAATTGATGTTTCAACTGCGTATATTTTTGAAAAACTGCACTAAGCGCGGTGTGAAGTTGAACTTTTCCTCTCGAGCTAGAGACGAGTTTGGGTTGAAATCGCCAAGGGAAATAATTGCAATTAGCCAAGTGCTTGGTTTAACTTATGAGCAGGCAGCTGCAGCGTTGCAAATTGAAGGTGAAATTAAATGAAAATTTTGTTCGTTACGTCTAACGAGGGCAAAGTGCAAGAAGCGCGTCAAGTTTTGTCCCAGTTTGGAATCGACGTTGAAAATATTGACATTGACTTAACTGAAGTGCAGGCGCCACACGAAGAAGTAGTCCGGCTAAAGGCACTCGAGGCAAGGAAGCATTTTAGTGGAGATTTAGTTGTTGAAGACGCCGGGTTTTACATCGATGCGTTTAACGACTTTCCTGGAATTTTGACAAAACCAATCGTACGAGGTATTGGCCCGCAGGGGTTTTTGAAACTCGCTGCCGGCTTGGATAGAAGTGCGCATTTCCTTTCAATAGTTGCTTATCTTCCTGAAGGTGCAGCTGAACCGCTGTTGTTTAGAGGGAAGTCCATTGGAAAGCTAAGCGAAACAGTGACTGAATCTAACCCTAAATTGCCGTGTGATTCCATTTTTATTCCAGAGGGAGAAACGCGCACGTTTGGCCAAATGACCCCTGCTGAAACGGCGCTTTACTCTCACCGCGCAAAAGCGTTTCAAGAACTTGCTTATTACTTAACGAAGCAGAAGCCGTTGGAGGGTGTGCTTCGTTAAGGCCTTACATTTCGCCGTACAAAGCGAA
>JAZDHP010000063.1:0-15778 GCA_043805855.1 Microcaldota archaeon | reverse complement strand
TTCACGTGAAAGCGACAATATCCCATCTTGTCCAACTGGACCAAACAGTTGTAGTGCGGGTTATGAATTAGTAATAAGCCAAGATCCAGATTGTGGCATTGTAAAACAATGCGTTGCGATAACTGCGCCTGGAGACTCTGCTTCGACTTCTTCAACAATACCTGCTTCGACTTCTTCAACAACACCTACAGTAACGTATACTTGTACAGATTCTGATAACGGCAACAACCCTTCAGTTCAGGGCACTCTAAGGCGCGTTTCATCCGGAGGAAGTCTTCAAGTTTTTTATGATAAATGCAGTAGTTCAACTTTAACTGAATACTACTGCGCTGCGGATAATAGCTTTGCTTCTGCACAAATTACTTGTCCATCTGGCACGCAGTGTCTTAACGGCGCTTGCAAAACTACTTGTTCTGACACTGACGGTGGAGATGCAATAGCGGTAAAGGGAACAGTCACTTACATTAATTCGCTCGGGGCAACTGCCACTGAAACTGATAGTTGCATAACTTCAGGCACAAGTCAAGTTAGTGAATTTTATTGCCAAAATGGTGCAATGGTACAAACGTCGCACTATTGCTCTTCTGGCCAAATGTGTTCAAATGGAGCTTGTATAAATGACCCAGGCGCTTGTACTGATACAGATAGCACTTCAAGCGGAGGAGTCCAACCTAGAACTGCAGGGGTAGTTACTAAAACTTATTCAAATGGCTCAAGTTACACGTTTCGCGATACTTGCGCAAGTTCAACTTTGTTAACTGAATATTTCTGTTTAAGTAAAGAAGCATGGAAATTAACTTACTCTTGCGCTTGTAGTAATTCAGCGTGTACTTCTACGCCTAGCATTTCTGGATCACAAACTATAATAACTGGTAATTTAATTGCGCCGTTCACAGTGAAAATAGTTGCAATTCCTTCAATGTTATCAGCGTTTGTCACTTCTGACGAAGGTGAAGAAATTACAAGCGAAAGCGATGAAAGCGACGCTGGCAACAGTGAACAAAGTTGTAGTTTATCTGCATTAAATGCGCAGTGTCAAGATTCAATACGCACCAAGCGCCTGTTTAGTTATACCGACGAAGAAATTGAAAAAACTTGCACAAAGGAAAGCGAATCACTTTATTCAAAATTAAGCAAGTACTGCGAAGCAGACAATCCAACTAATGAATGTAAGGCTGAAGTTCAAACATACTGTCAACTCGCGCAACCTGCAGTTGATCAATGTAAAGACATTGTGCTAAATGACGGAGTGCGAGAGATGGTATTAACCGCAGTTTCAGCTGCTTGCGAGAATCCAGAAGCGGTTCTTGCTGAGTTTGATGCGCTTTCACTTAATAGTCAAGATGACGTGATGGTAGCTGCGGCACAAACCGGTGTAACTGAAGCAAATGTTGCAATTGCACAAGCAACTGAATCTAAAGATGTTGTTTACGAAATGCAAAAATTAGCTTGTATGAAAACCCAAGATGAAAAGAAAGAAGCACAGGAGTGCAGCAAAGGCGTTACGAAACTAAGCAATACAATAAATCTTCTTGAGTCAATTTTGGAAAATCAAAACGACAGCAACAAAGCGGTTTTGAACCAGGCGCTAAGTGGATTGAAAAAAGACTTACAGGAGTCAAAGGACAAGTGCGGCGCTAAATTGAAAAACGCAGGCGGCGTATGCAGCATGTTCGGCGGCTAGTGAATTTGTTGGAAGCAGCGCAAAGACTTTTATATACATAATGCTTAGTTTTTTCATGAAAAACGTAGCTGTAATTTCTACAATTTTATTACTTGTAACTGCGCTGGTTTCAGCACAGTTCCAACCTGGCCCGTTTGGCCAAGCTGGTGCCGGCGGTCCAAATGGCAACCCCGGTCAAATGGGTCCGTAAGGCGGTGATTTTGGCGGTCCTCAAGGTCCAGGTATGGGCCCTCAGGGAGGAGGCTTTGACGGCGGTCAAGGTATGGGCGGTGGCCCAAATTACGCGCCTGGAACTGGCCCTGGTTTTCCTGGTGATATGTCTCCACCTAATTTTGAAGGCGGTGGTTTTGGACAAGCGTCTAATTTTGGCGGTCCAATGATGCCGCAAGGTCAAGATATGAAACAAGTTCAAGTTATGCAGGGTGTGAATGTTAACTTTGGCCCATCTTATATTCCTGATTTTCAAGGTTTAAGCGAAGAAGATATGGTAATGGGTTTTATTGGTCCAATTCTATTCCAGAAAATTGGCAACCCGGAGCAAACTTTGAAACCACTTTGTCCAGATGTTGACAAAATCGCTTCTACGGTAAGTGCCACGTTTAAAGATTCTGACTTTGCTAGTTTATGCAAGCAACTTGAAAACGGGGTACAGCGCTGTGAAAAAGCAAGTATAATGTGTGAAGATTTAAAGTCAATGGGCGGCCCCCGCGGTCCAAACGGTGAAGAGGTAACTTGTCCGTTTGACGAAACTAAGTACATTGCAATGTGTAGTAAACGCTTTACTGGCCAAGATAAAATGGCTACGCTTTCATGTGAAAACGCGTGGCTAATGGAAGGCAAGAGAATAACCCAACAATGTAGCCAATCTAATAATCAACAAGGTCAAATGGGCCCGCAAATGAATAACCAGCAAGGCCAGTGGCAACAGCCAGGACAAATGAACCAACAAGGTCAAATGGGTCAACAGAATATGCAATGTCCACAACCTCAATGTCCTTCTGGTCAATATCCAAGGTCAAGTGGATCTGGACAAGCTGGTAGCTGTCCAAATTACGAATGCATATCTGGACAACAACCTCCTATTATGAATTGTCCGCAACCCCCAATGTGTGGTTCTGGGCAGCGTTCTGAACAACGTGGAATGGACTCAAACAATTGCCAGCGTTATGAATGTGTAGCTGGAACTACTGGTACTGGTTCAGGCCAGTGTCTGCCTGCGCCAACATGCGGTGCTGGACAACATATTGAAACTAGCGTTACAGGTTCTCCATCTCCCAATGGCTGTCAGGCTTTAGTTTGTATACCAGACACTCAAATGCCTCCAGGTGGTCAACAGCCTTGTCCGCAACAGCCGATATGTGGCGCAGGGCAACATTATGTGTTAAACCCAAGTAACGGTGGCTGTCCAACTGGAACTTGTGTTGCAGATCAAATACAGCCTCCAGTTAACCAAACTCCTTCACGTGTAACTGGTTTATTTGAAGCTGGCCCGATGATGGGCGGCCAAATGGGGCCACAAGGTAATTTTGGTCCGCAGGGTATGATGCCGCAACAAGGTAATTTTGGTCCACAAGGAGGAATGGGTCAACAGGGTCCAATGGGGCCACAAGGCGGTTTTGGCGGTGGCCAAGGTGAAATGGTTTGTACTAAAGAAGCGTTCATTTCACGTTGTTTAGAGGGCTTCAAGCAAAACCAACCGTCTGAATCTGACATTGCACAAATGTGTAAGAACGAATTCCAAATGAATGGCAACAACTTCGGCCGTTTCTGCGACGAACAAGCGAAGTACGGTTCACCTTACGAGAACTGTAAGAAGCGAACAACTGAAAGCTGTAAAATGGTTAAAGACGCGTTAACAGCTTGTAAGAAGTTAGCGACTCGCGATAAAGTAGTTGAAATCATTAAGCAAAAAGCGCAAGTTGAATGCAGTAAAATGGCGTTAATGCAACAAAGCGGTGCATTGAGAAACACTGTTGAAATGCTTGACCGGCTTAACTTAAGTTCTGGAGCGCAGGAAGATTCAGTGCTAAAGTCAGCGGCAAGTGACAAAATTGTCCTAACCGCAGGAGAACTTGAAAAGTTAAAGCAAGATATACGCGCTGACGTTCTCAAAGATTTAATGAAGTTGTTTGGAATGCGCCAACAAGAAGAAACTGAACTTGCAAAGAAGCAACAGGAACAAGTTGTTAAATTAAACGCGGCTAAAACTGCACTTCAAGATATTTGCAGCAAAGCAAACGAGGCAGCTAAACCAGTTTGCGACCAGCAACTTGCACAACTCGACGCTGAAATTACAGCGCTAGAAAAAGACGCCAAAGCACGTCAGTTAAACGCCGGCGGAATAGTCAGTATGCTTGCCAACATTGTCGGCGGCAAGTAGTTTAGCCAAAGAAAACCTTTGGCTTTTTTTAATTTCTTTTTATTTTCTTTTTTTTAATTATCTAGCTTAAGCTCTTGCGGGAAAAAGTCATCGTTTGGATTAAGCAGTTTGTTCCAGTATTCGCGTTTTTGCGTTTCGTTTTCAAAAGCTGGTGTTTCAAATTTCAACAACGCTTTGCCTTTTACTGCGTTTTTCATTTCTTCAGTTGGCTTCCAGTCAAGTTCAAGTAGCTTAAACAGTTCACGGTACATATAACAATGAAGTTCAACTTCTTTTTCTTTTAACTGTTCCGCGTCAAGAGCTTGCATTCGCATTGCTTGTTTTTGTGTTTCTTCTTGCAGTAAAGCGTTTAGCTCAGTTATTCGCATTTGGTCTTTTACTAGTCTACCGTGTTCAAAAATTAACAAACTAGTCATAGTTTCCGTGAGCGGCGCTTTGCTGTTCGTTCTCCCGTAGTAATCTATTTTGATTTCTGCGTTGTCGTGAATTGAATATATATAAATTGTCGACGGGTCAAAACCAGCAGCGTGTGGAAATATTTCAACTGGCTCGAAATTGGTAAATGCGTGTAGAATTATTTTTCTTCCCGAAGGCAACGGGTATGGGCCGTAAGTGTCGAACCACTCTTGAGTGTTCCAGAGAAAGTTAACTTGAGTTAGTGCCTCGCAGTTTTTCACTAGTTGCATTGCTGCTTGTGCTTCGCCTTCAGCTGGCGGGTGAAATGGAAACATTTGCATTAAATATTTTAAATCTTCTTTACTGAGCACTTGGTTTGACTCGAATCCAAACGGGTCGCCAGTACACTTCTCTAGTAAAATGTCCTTAAGCCAGGTTAATAGTTGAGTTGTCTTTTGTTTGTCGTAGCTGCACGCTTTTGACATGAACGCGACGTCAACCAACGTTTTTCTAATTAACTGCGGTCCCAAGAAGCCAAACGCCAGCTCGCGAATTGTTGAGTTTTTTTGCTTGCTTTTTTCAAACGCAACGTACAACCAGTCGAGCCACTCTTTTGAATAAAGTGGCCATAGAGAAGTGTAAGGGTTAAACGGCGTGTAATGTAGATTGCCATTTAGTTCAATTGCCGCGTTGGAACTTTTTAAAATCTGGTCAAACCACTGCATGTAAATAACCTGTTAAATCATTGGTGAAATAAGTTTTTTCGTTTTCTTTTTCTTGAAGTCTAAATTTTTCTTTTTGTATAAAAGAGTTTTTTCTCGTTTTCTTTTTCTCGGAGTTAATTCTTTTTGGAGTATAAAAGGGCTTTTTGTTCTTTTCTTTTTCTTGGAGTTTAGTTTTTCTTTTTGAAGTCTAAAAGAGCTTTTTCTTTTCGTAAAAGAAAAAGATCTTTTGTCAGAAGCTACCTTGGTCATCATGAGTCAGACTGGGACGGTTTCATCATTGGAATAATTAGCGCGCTGTGCCTTTTAGTTGGTTTCGCCTGGGTGTTTTTTATACTCTTGTGCAGTTGTCTTTTTCATGGTTTTTAAATTTAAACTCTTGGGTTTAAAACTAGCTTTTTGCCTTTTGCTTTTATTTTGTTCTTCTATTGTATTTGCTGTGAATTGTAATACCCCTGGCTATCAGTCTAGTTGCCCGGATGGACAGTTTTGCTGGGGTTCCTCCTCTTCTTCTATGAATGGCTATTGCCGTGACAAGGGGTGGGTTCAAAACGGTGGCGGCTGTGGTTACAGTGCAATTGGCTTGAATATAATGGACGATAATTGGGCTTGCGCTTCTGGCAATTGCCATGACTTCGTTTGCTGTGAGGCTGGAAAACAGTGCTGTGAGTTTAACTCAGACTGCAACGGGTGGTCTGGTCGTTACGAGAAGTGCGACACGTCATTACATTACTGCGTTTCATATTCAAGTTCGTCAAGTTCAACTTCCACTTCAAGCTCGTCCTCTACTTCAAGTTCATCGTCTACTACGTCGGCTTCTTCTGTTTCTTCAAGTTCAGTTAAAACTTGCTCTGTGAATAACGATTGCCACTCGCGAATTTGTACGAGTGGCGTTTGTGCGTGTAAGCACAATTGGGATTGCGAGGAGTTTGAAGGTTACAAGTGCACTGGAAATGGCGTTTGTGTAAAGGGTTCAGTTACTGATCGTGCAGTTGGCCAATCTTGCTATGGTAATTCTGAATGTTTGACCGGTAATTGCAATTGGTTTGGCACAACCGCAAGTGAAGATCGCAGTGGAACGTGCTGCGCTGCTGGAAACCGGTGTTGCCATGTTAACCGCGGCTCTGTAAATGCAGATTCTGGGGCAGTTGTGTGCAGTGCAGATTATACTGTAATTAGGGACATTACTGAGCCGCCAAAGGCTAGCGGTGGTAGTTGTACTTATTATCAAGAGTGTGAGTCAAAGAATTGTAACTTGTACGGCGATGACTATTCAACTAACCAGGGCATTGTTACAAATGCAAATGGAGTTTGCTGTCCGGTTTATAGAAAGTGTTGTTCTGAAACTCCTGGAACAAGTGTGGTTGTAAAAGGAGCTACTTATAAGTGTAATGCTGAACACTTTTTAGTAACGCCTGACGCCTATGAAGTTGGTTTAGAGTCTCCAAGTTCTTCGCCAGCTTCAGGTTGTCGTGCAGTTGACTTTCGTGACGCGAAGGTTTTTAGAAGCGATCGTGCTGGTTACTCTTGTCGTTCGTGGATGCAGGAAGCTGAAAACGGGCATTTCAAAGTTGGCTGTGGGTATGAAGAAGGGCAGTGGCGCGCCTATGCAATTAAAGAGATTAACGTTTCTGGAATGGACACATTGCACGTAAAAGCAGACTTAAGTACAACAAGTGGAGAAATTCACTATGATAATTATGTTGAAATGTTAGTGTTTTCAAGTGACAAGAGTTCAGAATTGTCAACTTGCGGAGGCACTATAGGGGATTGGGATAACAATTGTGTAATTAAAGATACTACAGTTGCTTTAGCTCGTTGTGGCTTGGCTAAGTATTCAACTAGTAAGTCGTGTGATTTGTTTGTAGATGTGGCTGGCAGGGATAAACTTTATTTGACGTTCATTGCAAAAGACGCGTGGGACGCTGCTTTTGGAGAGCTTTTTGACACTTTTGACAACGTTGAAATTTGCAGTAGTGGAAGTTCATCTGAATCAACTTCTTCAACAAGCGATCAAACTCAAACGCCTTCAACAGAAATAACCCCGCCGCCTTCAACGCAGCAAACAAATGCAAAATATTTAGATTTGGTTACGGTTATACAGCCGAATAACCCCGAAGCTGATGCAGTTGCGAAGTTAATTGAAGAAGACGTTTACCCGACGCTAGTGCGGGGTTTCAATGATATTTCGCTAACTCAGTATTACGATGGCCCGCGTTCTAACGATAAGTACATTACTTTGCAAATGAGTGCAAGTGAAACTACTGCAAGTTGGGATGACGTTACAAACACGTTGACAGTGCCTTACAAGTCAACTTACAAGAATTTTGGAGGATATTCTCCAGAGGAAATGCAAATAAACGCAATTGCACACGAGTTAATTCACTATCATTTTAATGGTTTTGCACTTAATCAAAGCGGTGAATATAAACGCGTGCCTCTGTGGTTCCGCGAAGGTTTAGCAGAGTACGGCGCTTATCTTTACTGGTTTAAAAAAGCGAACAACGCGCCTACAAAGCGTAGTGTTTCTGAACAGCGTGAAGAGATTTTCATTGGCTACTTAACTGACTCTGAACGAAGTTATCTCGATACTGTTGAAAACGACGCTCTTCGCAAAACTTCGTGGTTGAACGAAAACGAAATGGACAAGAATTTAGTTGACTTTGACCACATTTACTACGGCGCGGCATTTAGCTTTGTGCGCTTTTTAATTGAAGAAAAAGGCTCTATTGATTCAGCTTCGAGTTCTTTTGACTTAATGCGCTACGATTTTATAATGGGCGCGCAAGGTCAGTTTAAACTTTACAGTGCCGCTAACCAAGTTAATGATTTTTACGGTGAGGAAGTTCTCAAGCGCGGGTGGTTTAACGAACTTGACCAAGACGTTGGAATAAAACGCGGCTTGCACGTTAAGCCAGATATTGTAACACAAATTGTAAAAAGCATTTCTACCTTGCTAAAGGGATTGTTGGGGTTAAAGTGAACTATTTAGCTAATTTTTTTTAGCTCTTTTGTTGTCCTTTAAATTTTCTCTTAAACTTTTCAATAGTCTAGCCGCTGCGTTGGGTTTTCCTCCTTCTTCTAAAACCTTAACAGCTAAGTAGGGTTTTCTTTCTCTAGCGAATATCCCAGCGGCTTCTGCATGTTTTCCCCTTTCGAGTAAAACTTCTGCGGCAGTTGTATATGCGCCTCCGCTTTGAAAGGCAGAAACTGCTTTTCTTAATTCTCCAGCACGGAGATAATTGCCAGCCGCAGCTAAGGGGTATCCGCTTCGAGTTAAGAAGTTTGGTTTAAGCGCATCCTCTGCAGTCCTCTTTTCATTAGCTATTTGTTTTTCAAGCCTACGTGCGTGAATTCCATGCCCTTGTGCTTTGAGTATTTCAATACCAGCTTTTCCATAACCAGCTTCCACTAATTGCCTTGCATATACAGGCATCCTAATAGCTACTGTGCCTCTTTTATTTTTGGCTAGCATCTCTCCTAGTTTTTGTCTGTAAGCAGCGGCTATTGCTTCTCGATTACCGCTTTCCATTTTTCCACTGCGGCGTAGAACTTCATGTAAGTAACCAACTTGAGCTGCTCGAGTTAAAGGAGTTTCTTTTCCTTCTGCATTTCTAAATAGGGATAGTCTACGTTGTATGCGTTCGCGAGTAATTGGCTGACTTACTGACATTTTCTCACTAAATTTATTTAGGAAGGTTTACTTTATATATTTGTTTTTCGTTCTTTTGTAACTTTAATTTTTAAGTTCGTTTGGTTTTAGAGGTGTTTTAGAAAAAAATGGTGGATTTAGTTTTTCCAGCGGCTATTGGTTTAGTTACGCTGTTGTTTGCCGCTTATTTAATTAAGTGGATTTTGTCACGGCCAGCTGGCAGTGCAAAAATGCAGGAGATATCTGCAGCTATTCGCGAAGGTGCAATGGCCTATCTCAAAAAGCAGTACACTACTTTACTTCCGTTTGTCATTGTCCTGGCTGCTATAATTTACTACTTCCTTGGAATGCCACTTGCCGTTTCGTTCCTAGTAGGAGTTATACTATCAGCGCTTGCTGGCTTTATTGGTATGATGGTCAGCGTTCGTGCTAATGTTCGCACGGCACAAGCTGCTAGCAGTGGAATGCAAAACGCGCTTGACGTTGCGTTTAAAGGCGGAGAAGTAACTGGACTTGCACTAATCGGCCTCGGGCTAATTGGAGTTTCCTCACTTTACTATGTTTTCAACGACGTTAATGCGTTGATTGGCTTTGGGTTTGGAGCTTCTATAATTTCTCTATTTGCTCGAGTTGGCGGTGGAATTTACACAAAAGCAGCTGACGTTGGTGCAGATCTCGTTGGTAAGATAGAAAAGGGAATTCCAGAAGACGACCCGCGTAACCCAGCTGTAATTGCAGACAACGTTGGAGACAACGTTGGAGACTGTGCAGGAATGGCGGCTGACTTGTTTGAATCATATGTTGTTACATTAATTGCAGCGATGTTACTTGGCGGTGCGCTTGGAGAACAATATGTTTTCCTCCCGTTGACAATGGCTGGAATCCTCGCAGTTGCAACAATCGTCGGAGCTTACTTTGTCAAACTCGGCAAATCAAAGAACATCATGGGCGCACTTTACAAAGGTTTCTTCGCAACGTGCATCTTGTCACTAATTGGCGTAATCGCACTGTTCCGAAACGACCTTGATTTAATGGGCGCAGCTGCAGTTGGAATAATTGCAAGCGCGTTGATTGTCATGGTTACTGACTACTATACTACTCGCGAAGGTAAGCCAGTTAGAGAAGTGGCAGACGCGTCAACAACCGGTGCAGGCACTAACGTCATTAGTGGACTTGCAGTTGGAATGCAAAGCACTGCTCCAATGATGATAATTGTCATCCTCTCTATAATTTTCTCGTACTACTTTGCGGGGTTATATGGAATCGCGTTAGCCGCAGCAGCAATGTTATCGTTAACTGGTATAATCATCGCGCTCGACGCTTATGGCCCAATTACGGACAACGCTGGCGGCATTGCAGAAATGGCTCACTTGCCGTCAAAAGTACGCAATATTACTGACGCGCTCGACGCAGTTGGCAACACAACAAAAGCTACAACTAAAGGTTTTGCAATTGCAGGCGCAGCGCTAGGCGCGTTGGCGTTGTTCGGTGCGTTTGCAGAGGCAACTAACTTAACTGTAATTAACCTCCTTAGTCCCGTTGTAGTAATTGGCTTGTTCATCGGCGCATTGTTACCGTTTCTCTTTGCCTCATTTCTAATGAAGGCAGTGAGCCGCGCGGCACATCAAATTGTTGAAGAAGTACGCCGTCAGTTCCGTGAAATTAAAGGCTTAATGAGTGGAAAAGGTAAACCTGATTACGCGCGTTGCGTTTCAATAAGCACCGGCGCAGCTTTGAACGAGTTGATGGTTCCGGGTTTAATTGCAGTGCTTTCGCCGTTAATTGTCGGCTATGTGTTCGGCGCAGCTGCGCTCGGGGGATTATTAGCTGGCGCAATTGCTTCTGGTTTCCTTCTTGCCGTGTTTATGTCAAACGCAGGTGCAGCTTGGGACAACGCTAAGAAGTTAGTTGAAACTGGCGTACACGGTGGCAAAGGGAGCGATAGCCACAAAGCAGCAGTTGTAGGCGATACAGTCGGCGATCCATTTAAGGACACTGCAGGCCCAGCGCTCAACTCTTTAATCAAAGTGTTGAACACAATTGCACTGCTATTCGCAGCTTCATTCACAGTTGCATTGATAGTATTGTAAGAATAAGTTCAGCGCTTTCTCTATTTTTTTTATTTTTCTTCTTTTTCCTTTTTATTTTTTCTTCTTTTTATTTTTTCTCATTTTCTTCTTTTCTATTTTGTATTTCAGTTGCCCTTCTAAGTAATTCTCTTATAGTATAATTTGTAGGGTTTGTTGGGTTATCGTCTAGTACCTTGCGTCTTGTTGGAACTACAAAGTGAACATATCGCGTCGCTGCGTTTGTGCCTTTTATGTGTGCGCTTCCAAGGTAAGCTGCGGGTAGTACTTCAGTTCCTTTTTTGTATTTTTTTGCAAAGTAAATTGCTTCAGGTGTGTGTCTGTCTTGCATTAAGACGAATCTCTTGTTTCTTCCAAAGGAAGAGTGCTGTACTCCGTCAATACAAAAGGTTATTTGATGTGGTTGAAAGCCTTTTTTGGCAGCAACTTCTCTAGCGCGTCGGATAAACTGTTCTGCAGTTGGACGTATTGCGCGGGTTAAATGTTTTCTTGGAATTTCAATTTCGCGAACTGTAGCCATTATTTTCAATATTTATAACTAACTGCGGGTTTTTATGTCTTTTCAGCTTTATTTTTACTATGTCGTCTTTAATTATCGGGTTAACTGGAGAAAACTGCGGGGGCAAAGGAACAGTTGCTGAATACCTTGTGAAAAAGGGCTTTGTGTTCGCTTCGCTGTCTGATGTTATACGCGCTGAACTTGTAAGTGAAGGCAAGGAAGTCACGCGTGAAAATTTAACGCGCAAGGCTAATGAAATGCGGCAAGAATTTGGCCCGAGCGTTTTGGCCAAGAAAACCCTCGCTGCATTGCACGGCGACCGCAACTACATTATAGACTCTATTCGCAACCCTGCTGAAGTTGAAGAGTTGAAAAAGTCAGGTAACTTCTTTTTATTTTACATAACTGCGCCAGCTGAACTGCGGTTTGAGAGAATGCGCTCGCGTAGCAGGGAAGGTGACTTGAAAACCCTTCAAGCATTTTTGAAACAAGAGGATCTAGAGCGCCAAGGTCCAGCTCACCAGCAAAACTTAGCTCCAACTGCTAAAATGGCTGACAAGACTCTTGTTAACGATGGTAATTTGCAGCAGTTTTACGATAAAATCGACGCCGCGCTTGCAGAGATTTCAAAGGATTTTAAACTTGTCCGTCCAGCGTGGGATGATTACTTCATGAACATTGCGAAAGTTGTCGCCTCGCGTAGTAACTGCGTTAAGCGTAAAGTAGCGGCTATAGTTGTTAAAGATAGGCGCATTGTTTCAACTGGTTATAATGGCACACCGCGCGGTGTAAGGAATTGCTACGAGGGCGGCTGCGCAAGGTGTAATAGTTTTGGAGGAGCTGGCGAGAACCTCGGCGAGTGCGTTTGTTCTCACGGTGAGGAAAATGCAATTATCCAAGCTGCTTTTCACGGCTTTTCAGTAAAAGGCGCAACCCTTTACTCGACGTTTTCTCCTTGTCTATTTTGCACTAAGTTAATTATAAACTCAGGAATTGCAGAGGTAATTTATAATACAGATTATCCAATGACTGACTTTTGCGTTGCACTGCTAAACGAAGCAGGCGTGAAAACTAGAAAGTATAAATTGCAGTAAGTGAAAAATCTTTTTTTCTTCTTTTTATCTTTTTCCAAGCGCAGCTCTAGTTAGTGGTTTGCCTTTAGCTCTATCAAGAGCTATTGCGAGTCTCCTTGCGTTTTCTAGCTGCATTGGGCTAGGTTTTTTAGGTTGATTAAATTGAGTTTGAGCGTTTGGAAGAGAAGGGCGTAATCTTGCGCGCGTAGCAGCTGCTATGAGTAATTCGCGTTTATTTGGTTGTGGCCGCTCTACTGCTTTGCTTACTTCTACTAATCTCTGATTTCTTGCTTCAGCAGATTCTTGCGCCATATTTCGCTTTGCCAGTAGTTTGCCGGCTTTAGCCATTTCAAATATACTTCCCATGAGTTAACTAGCGCGTTGGTTGTTTTAAATTTTGCGCTACGCTAGTTTTATTTTGTTCCGGCGTAGTTCTTCTAGTATTTGTTCGCGTACTTCACTTGCAGCTGCTTCTGTCTCTTGGTGGCTGTTAATGCGGTAGTAGATTTTGAAAGTAATTCCGTTTTTGTTTAAATCTTCTATTTGAACAAACGGCGCGGTGCTTTTTTCAAATAACTTGCTTTTCTTTTGCGTTTTTTCAACTGCTTTTAGCAACAGCGCTCGCGTTTTTTCAACGTTTGTGCCATGAGGTACAGCTAGTGTTATACTGGCGCCTTTCCAGTTGCCTTCCCCGCGGGAAAAGTTCACAATGTTACTAAGGGTTATTTTTTCGTTTGGAATAAAGTAAATATAATTGCCGCGCGTGCGTATTCTCGTCGTGCGCCAGCCTATTTCTTCCACAAACCCGCGAATTGTAGAGTTTTCGTTGTCAAGCGCAATGTACTCGCCAATTTTAATCGGTTTGTCTGTTATCAAATAAATGCTTGCAAAGAAGTTGCTTAGAGTGTCTTTCAATGCAAGTGCAACTGCCAAACCTCCAATTCCCAAAGCGGTTATCAAGGGAGTTATTTCAATACCTAACCGGTTGAGTACAATTGTTAAACTTACGGTGTAGATTATTATGCTGACGAATTTACGTATTGTCGGAAGCATGTCTTGAGTGATTTTAATTTTGCTCTTTACGTGTGAATCTTCTGACAATTCGTACAAATACCATTTCAACATTGCGTTTGCTAAGTTGGAAATAAGCATAGCTGTCCAGAGAATTAACAGCGTCACTAGCCAGAAGTCAAAATCGTGGCCGAATAAAATATAATTAGGGTAAAGTGGCTTTATGGTTAAGTAAATTCCAATTAAAATTCCCAAAAAGCGCACTGGTGTTTTAACCGCATCTATAAGTCGGTCGTCAAGCGTTGTTTTTGTCTTTGACGTTAGTGGCTTAATTATCTTATCTAATATTAGTAAGAATATTTCTGATACGATTATTGCGCCAATTAGAAATCCAAATGTAAAAACTATTGTTTCAACTATGCCTATGTTTAATTCAACCATGTTTGTTTAACTGCAACTGAAAATAAATACGTTTAGTATTTTTGCTATTAGCTAGCTTTTTAGTAAAGGAGAAACGCAACGAGAAACACAAACATTGCTGCAAGTGCAATTTTCTGGTGTTGTTGTAGTTGTTCTTCGCGTTTCAACGCTGACAAAATTACTGGGACAGTTGGAAATAGTCCGGTAATTGCAACTGTAACGACGCTATCGGCGGTGTTTATCCCGTAGAAGTAGAAAATCCAACCAGCTAAGTAAAGTAAGCCAGTAAAAGCGCCTATTTTTGAAATACTTTTAATCCATTTCAATGCGTTTTTCCAATTTAGTGCGGTAATGCAAATTGCGGTTATTAAAATTATAATTAGTGCAAAGGTTAACGCGTGCACTTCGTTTTTCACAACCGCTGGAAGCGTTCCGGTTAAGGTAAAGCACAACGCGGCCAACGCAGCGAAGAGAACTCCCTTTTCAAGTTTATACTCTTTTAAGTTGAGAGAGTGAAACGCGGCGAATACGGAAAATAGTACAGTGATTGTGCCGAGCGCTAGTTTGGCAAGTGACATTGTTGACTGCGTGATCAATGCAACTGCAATTATTGAAACAACCAGGTATAGTGAGCTTATTGGTGAGTTTATGCTGACTTTTCCAATTGCGAATGACTTGTAAACCAAAAGTGAACCGATAAAGGAAACAATTCCAACTATTGCAACGATGGCAAGCGTGTCAATTTTTGTTGGTATTAAAATTTGGCTAGTTGCGAATAGTAGTAAAAGTGCAATTATTGCTGGGCTTACGCTAGTTTCAAAATAAGCTCGGTTGTATCCAACGCGCTTGGCTAGTTTAGCACTTAGGTAGTCGTACAAGCCCCAGGATATTGCTGCGCCTAGGCCAAATGCAACTGCGTTTATTTCAATCATTTTATTGTTTTACCTAAAAATAGCTCACAGCATTTGTACTTTGATTAAGTTCGTGCTTCCCGGTTGACCGAGCGGTATGCCAGTTACAATTACAACTGTATCGCCTTTTTTCACGATTCCCGTCTGTGTAACGATGTCGGCGACTTTGTAAAGCACTTCTTCAAGCGGCGCTCGAGTTTTAGCATACACTGGTATAATACCCCAACATAGGCATAGCTTACGTGCGGTTTTCTCGTCGGGAGTTACAGCTACGATTGGAATTTTTGGTCGCGTGTGTATAATTCTCCTTGCGGTTCGGCCAGTTTCAGTGTAAGTTATAATCGCCGCCGCGTTTAGTTCAGTTGCAATTTTACTTGCAGCTTTTGCAATTGACAGCGTTGTGTTTCTCTCGTCTTCCACTTTACAGTGGTGGCGGTCAAATTGGCCGTACTCTAATAAGCTCTGTTCAGTGTGCTGGATTATACGCGCCATCATTTGAACTGTTTTTACTGGGTATTTTCCAATTGAAGTTTCGCCGGATAGCATAACTGCGTCGCTGCCGTCTAGAATTGCATTGGCGACGTCTGTAACTTCTGCGCGTGTTGGAATTGGGCTGTTTGTCATTGACTCGAGCATTTGCGTTGCGGTAATTACGGGTTTCATTGCTTCGTTGCACTTTTCAATAATGTGCTTTTGCACTGAAGGTACTTGTTCAATTGGCATTTGCACTCCTAAATCTCCACGAGCTATCATTATGCCGTCTGCCGAAGCTATAATTTCGTCAATATTCTGTACAGCTGGGTACTCTTCGATTTTTGCTATTATTTTAATTTCTTTTCCGCCGTTTTCGTCGAGTAATTTACGCAGTTGTTTTACGTTTTCTGCGTTTTTGACGAAACTCTGTGCAATGTAGTCGACGTCGTGTTCAATTCCCCACTTTACG
>JAZDHP010000062.1:0-6362 GCA_043805855.1 Microcaldota archaeon | reverse complement strand
CGAAGTGAAAACAATAGGCAAGCACACGGTTTACCGACATAGAAAAATGGTAATTTTAATTCACGCTGCTGCCGGCGCAAAGTCACTTGAACAAGTGAAAAAAACGCTTAACAAAAAAAGAGCGTTTCACGCAATTCAAATTGTAGCTTATCCACATCCGGCACATTTAAGAGAATTTCAAGAAGCACAGGAAGGGCTACGCGCGGCCGGGCCAGCGCGCGACTACCCGCGCTCTATTGGTTCAATTGAACTAGATGTTCACCCCGAACGACTAATTGAAATACAACACATTCAATCACATTATAGTACATCTAACGCTAGGCCACTACCTCGCGGTTTAGCGACACGTTATGCCGGTTGGCGTGTACACGCACTGCGCCACGCGCTTCAACTTGCGCGGGAATTCCAACGACCACTATACATTCCTAAAGACGTGCTTTATCCGCGCTTGATGATTTATCAAAAAACAGTGAAAAAAACTCAATTGCACCGCGATTTACTTAGGGTTTGTAAGGAACTTGGATTCAAAATGAAAAAAGTTCCAGATGGAGATAAAGAATTCATAATTACTTCTTTGAAATGAAATTAAAAAGGAAAACTACTGAAAAGAATAGGCAGAAAAGTTAAATGGAAAAAACTTTAGAACAAATTGCAAGGGAAGCGTGGGTGTTGAAGCCAGGCGTAGTTGTAAATCTTCCAAATTGTACGGTTATGCGTATTAAACATATGGTGCTAATCGCACAAGGAGAACATTATAGCACCTCTCTTTCAGAAGTAAAAGCAGCTTTGATGAGAAAGTCAGATTACCCTTGGCGCGACGTTATAAAATTCGTTGCTTACCCTGATCCAAAACATGCTGAAGAATTTAAAAAAGCAGTACGGGGAGTAAGAAACGCTGGGCCAGTTGATCGCAACCCGGGCGCAATCGGAACCGCAGCTTTGACAATTGTACACGGCGAGAAAATTCAAGGCGCGTTGGCGTTTGTTCAAGCTCATTACAAAACTAACGGAAACCAACCCTTACCTCGCAAGTTAGCAACGCGTTACAATGGTTGGAGGCATCACTGCTTAGACCAAATAATGGCGCTAGTAAAAGAAACCAGGGCAACGGTTAGTATAGGCAATGACGTTGTTTACCCGCTAGGCAGAACGGTCAACCGTTCAGATACACATAAAGCGCTGGAATATGCCTGTAAACGCAATGGCTTTAGACTGACTGACAAAGGAACCGGCACATTTAGAGTTTCGCCAGAAAGGACCGCAAGAGAATAAAACGCGTAGCATAACCTTTTTCTTTGTGTTCGTTGTTTTCCTAATATAATTTTAAGTGGTTTAAAACAAATGGCATATTCTGGAAAGGCAAAAAAAGTGCTTGACAAAGGCAAAGTCAAAATTGGGGATTTTGTCAAAGCACAGTGGAAAAACGAAACGCTTACTGGTTACTTGATGCCGCGAATTGAAACTGGCGAGCAAGATGCGCTTGTAATCAAGCTAGAAAGCGGCTATAACGTTGGGCTAAAAGACGTTGAAAAGATTGAAAAAATTGGACCAAGAATAGAAATTGGCAAAATCCCGACAATTGAATTAAAACGCCACGGCGGATTACCATTAATATCAATTGTTTCAACTGGCGGGACAATTGGAACCCACGTTGACTACAAAACTGGCGGTGTGTTTATGTGCCGCACTCCAGAAGAAATAATTGCAACAGTGCCAGAATTGACGAAAATTGTCGACATACGTTCTGTTGTTTCGCCATTTTCAATTGCAAGTGAAGATATGAATTACACTCACTGGCAGAAACTGGCAAAAGCAGTTGCACGCGAGTTAAACGGCGGTGCAGAAGGCGTAATCGTTACGCACGGTACTGATGCAATGCACTTTACTTCAGCAGCTCTTTCGTTTATGCTGAGGGATTTATGCAAGCCAGTTGCAATTGTAGGCGCACAGCGTTCTCCAGATAGAGCGAGTTTCGACGGTGCGATGAACTTACTTTGTGGAGCCCGTTTTTGCAGTTCTAATATCGCAGAAGTTGCAATTGTAATGCACGGCACTTCGAACGACGACTATTGCAATGCAATGCGAGGAACTAGAGTAAGGAAAATGCACACTAGCCGCAGAGATGCATTTAAAGCAATTGGTGAAAACCCACTTGCAAAAGTTTACCCCGACGGAAGAATAGACGTCACAAACGAAAATTACAACAAACGTAGTGAAAAAATTGTACGCGCGGAGATTTTCTTCGAGCCAAAAATTGCAATTCTAAAAGCATACCCAGGTTCAGATCCAACGTTAATTGATTACCTAGTGCAAAAGAAATACAAGGGAATTGTAATTGAAGCAACCGGACTAGGTAATTTACCAAGCAGCGGCGGGCATGGCGGCAGCACAAAGAAATCATCTTGGCTGCCGGCAATTCAACGCGCTGTGAAAAAAGGAGTCGTAATTGTAATTACAACTCAGTGTATTTACGGCAGGACAAACTCAAAAGTTTACCGTAACCTACGCTTGGCGCGAGAAGCAGGCGCAGTGCACTGCGAAGATATGTTAACCGAAACAGCCTACGTTAAACTCGGATGGCTGCTTGGCCAGAATCTCAACCGCGATGAAGTGAAACGCAAAATGTTGGAAAACATAGCTGGCGAAATTACAGACAAAACCACTGAGGAGTTCCAATGAACGCAAACGGAAAATATAAACTAAAATGCGGGTTGGAAATTCACCAGCGACTTGACACGAAAAAGCTATTCTGCAATTGCTATTCAGACCAAAACAAGCTAGCTAGCGAAAAAACAATTAAAATAACGCGCAAATTGCGGCCTACAATTGGAGAGTTGGGAAAAATCGACGTTGCAGCAACTTTCGAGGGAAGCGAAAAAACCTACGAGTACACCTGCGGTGAGAAAAGTAGTTGTTTAGTTGAAAGCGACGAAGAACCACCACACACTATGAATGAAGAAGCATTGCAAATTGTACTGCAAGTCGCAAAGGCACTAAACGCAAAAATTGTAAACGAAGTGCACGTCATGAGAAAGAACATAATTGACGGCAGTACCGTTAGCGGATTCCAGCGAACTGCGCTAATTGCAGTTAATGGAAAGATAACTGTCGATGGAAAGAGAATTGGAATTGCCTCAATTGGACTTGAAGAGGAAAGCAGCCGGATAATTGAACGCAGCGATACAAAACACGCGGAATACGCGCTTGACCGGCTAGGAATTCCACTTATTGAAATTGCAACTGACCCAGATATTGACTCGCCAGAAATGGCTAAAAAGGTCGCGCTTGAACTTGGAGAAATCCTAAGAAACACGGGAAAAGTTCAACGTGGGCTAGGAACCATACGCCAAGATGTGAACATTTCCATTGAAGGCGGCGAACGCATTGAAATCAAAGGATTCCAAGACCTAGCAGTAATTGAAGATTTGATTAAAAACGAAATCCAGCGGCAAACTGCTTTGATTGAAATCAAAAACCAACTAGTACAACGCAAAGCAAAAATCGAAGATAAAATGTTCGACGTTACTAAAGTTTTTCAAAACACTCAGAGTAAAATTATTTTAAACGCAGTTGCAGGCGGTGCAAAGGTAATTGCACTGAAACTAGCTGGCTTCGCTACGCTGCTGTCAATGCAAATTCAGCCAGGGTTTTCATTTGGAAAGGAACTTGAAGACCAAGCGCGGCTGACCGGAGCGCGCGGCATTTTTCACAGTGACGAAAACTTAGAAAAGTGGGGCATAAGCGAAGAGGAAAAGAAAACCACCCGCGAGTTACTTAATTGCAATGCAAGTGACGCGTTTGCGATTTGTATTGACAACGAAGTAACTGCAAAGAAAGCTTTGGAAAACGTGTTTCAACGTGCGAAAAAGGCACTTGCCGGCGTACCGCGCGAAACTAGAAAACCAGAAGATAAAATAACTAGATTTACGCGCCCACTTGCTGGCTCTGCTAGAATGTACCCTGAAACCGACGCACTACCGCGGCACATCACTGCGATTGAACTACAAACAATGAAAGACATTGAAACCCCAGCTGAAAAGGTAAACCGTTACATGGCAACTGGTTTAAACGAAGAGCTAAGTAAAAGAATGGCAAGCCACCCGAAATTCCAATTGTTTGAAGAAATAACCCGCAGTACAAAATGCGACGTAAACACAGCAGCAGTTACAATTTTAGAAACTATTACTGCGCTACGCCGCGAAGGCGTTGCAATGGACAACATGCCAGACGATAAAATAAAACAAACTCTAGAAGAGTACGGCGAAGGGACAATTGCAAAGCCGGCAATTTCACTAGTTTTGAAACTCATTGCTAACAATCCAGAAAAAAGAGTTAACCATTTAATTTACGAAAATAAACTACAACGCATTGAAGGCGAAGCGCTGCGCAAAATAGTAGTTGAACACCAGGGAAACATAGCTGCAATTATGCAAAAGTTCAAGGCAAACATTGAACCAAGTCAATTGAACCAATTGCTTAAAACACTGTCATCACGACAAAATGGAAGTTAATTAACAAAGGATAATTAGATAAGCTACATTAAATAAACTTACATCTTGCGCTCAAGATGTAAGGCTTTAATGAAGCTTTGCTTCATTAAATAAACTAGAAAAGCTTAAAAGAGAATTGAACAAAACATGGTAGATGAAATTGAAGAGGATAAATTCGGCGCATTGCAACCAATTGTAAGCACAGTGAAGAAAATTGGAATTGCAAAAATAATACTAATCGCAATAATTATACTTGGCGCATATTGGTTTCTAACGTTACCAAAACCAGCTTCGCTTAACATAACTGTCCAAGAACTTGACTCAGATCAAGTAATTGGCGGCGCAGTAGTATCTTTAACCTGGCCAAATGGCGCACTAATCGGCAACGACTTTGCGCAGGTAACTGATGACACTGGAAAATTATATTTCGAAAACGTGCCAGCGCAGCAAATTATTGAACTTACCGTAGATGAAATTGAAGGACTCTACGAAGGCGCTTCAAGTGAAATTAACCTCAATAGTGGAGAAGATAAAAATATTCCAATTAACCTGGCAAAAAAAGTAAATTTGGCACTGAACGCGCCTGCGCAATTCTCAACAAGCAAAACTTGTACTAAGCAAATTCCAGCAACTGTTGAAAACAAAGGAGAAAGTAGCTTTGATGTAGAATTAATTGCAACTGGAGATTTGAAAGATGCACTTAGTTCAACATTTCTAACACTAGCGCCCGGCGAAACTGCCAACATAACTGTTTCGCTTGACTCTTCTAAAATTTCAAAAACAAGCGCAAGCGGTGAACTACGTGTAAAGGGAACTCGCGTGAAGAAAAATTTAAACATAACTGTAAAAGAAGCGCCTCGCGTTGACGTTACCCCAAACGCATTTAACTGCCCTTCAACTCGCGAGACTTGTTCTGACATATTCACAATTCAAAACCGCGGAGCAGATACTTTAACAAACTTACAAATAACCGCGAGTGAAAACCTTGGCGAAAACACTGCAACAATAGCGCCGTTCTTTACGAAAAGTTCAATTGCACCGGGCGAAGAAGCGAAGTTTTCAGTAACCGCAAGCGGCACTACAACTCACGCTGTCGGGGTAATTACAATCCAGGGAGATTGTTTTTCAAAGCAAATTGATGCTAAAATTGGCTGAAACTATTTTGAACCTAGTCCAATTTGTTTAAACAAACAGTATAAAATTCCAGCTCGGCAATATACTACTTATGCCTGAGTATAATTTTGCAAACGCTTTTGAAAACACGTCACAAATAGCTATTCCAAACGATCCACTGGAACAAGTCATTGGACAGGAAAACGCAGTTAAACTTGCTAAAATCGTCGCAAAGCAACGGCGCAATTTACTATTAGTCGGCCCGCCTGGAACTGGAAAAAGTTTAATTGCCCAGGCAATTGCATTTCACTTGGAAAAACCTAACCAGGAAATAAGCGTACTTCACAATCCAGAAAATCCAGAACGACCAACAATTGAAATACGAACTCGGCAACAAATTCAAGACGAACACAAAATAGCAACTCAAATACAAGGCAAAACAATCACAGTTGAACAAGTGCCTTTCTTCGTATCCGAACAACTGGGGTTCCGATGCCGCCACTGCGGAACGCTTGGCAAAGCAAGCCAAAACACTTGCGCAAACTGCGGTTCTGAAAAATACAACCGCAGCAAAGCACAATTTGGAAACCTCTTGGGCCCGTATTTCAAAGAACAACAGCAACTTGACCGCGTGCACACAACTAAACAAAGCGAAACCGGAAACGAAGAGGTAATCGCCTACCAGCGCAACGGGGAACAAATTTACATTCTCGACCAGAAAACCCTAGAACAGCTCGACGCGTTGAAAAAGAAAAAACC
>JAZDHP010000061.1:0-4013 GCA_043805855.1 Microcaldota archaeon | reverse complement strand
AAATGCGAATGAGGAATCTCCTCCATTACAAACCATTTATCATTAGACATAAAAACTCAACCTAATTTCCTTACAACTCCATTCGTAGCATCAACTTCGACTTTATCGCCATCTTTCAGCCACTTTGTTGCAACTTTTGTGCCAATTAAACACGGAATGCCAAGCTCCCGCGAGATAATCGCCGCGTGGGAAGTTACGCCACCTTGTTCTGTAATTATTGCCGCTGCTTTTTTCATCGCAGGCACAATGTCTGGGTCAGTTGCAACGCTTACCAAAATATCGCCTTGGTTCATTTTATGCATATCAGCCGGGCCCATAATTATCTTTGCTATGCCAATAGCTTTTCCAAGGCAAGCACACTGTCCTTTCAACTCTTTCATTGTATGGTTAACTTTTACAATTGAAGCCTGCACTTCTAGCTTTAATGCTTCTTCGCCAGTCAAGAGAAAACGCTTGTCTTTCTCAGTGTAAAAACAGCAAAATTCAAAACGTTTACGCAGAGCAGCTGCATCTGACTTAGTTCCATTAACTAGGCAATCCTCCAATTCTTCCCACAACATTACGCGAACTTCGTTCGGCGTAAGTTGTAAACGGCGGCACACTTCCTTTACCCACAAGTCTAAATAATAGAAATTCAAAATCTGCGAATTGCGGCGGTACCATTTAGTAACCATAAACTTCGCGTAAATCGCAAATAATCTTTGTAAACGTGCGTCGATTTTCAACTCGGCATTTAATCTCTTCTTTTCTGCGCCTGCGTTTGCAAGTGTAGTGTTAAATTCTTTTAATTCAATAGCTGCGCTTTTTCCACGTTGTAAATATTCGCGCGCTTGGTTAAAATAGAAACCAACATCAGCATGTGTACCATGGTACATAAATTTTAAATGCCCAAATGCAGCGCAGTGTTCTTCGAATTTCTTTTTCAAAACTGCTGGAATTTCTTTTTCGATTTCTGCATTTGGCAGATTTAACAAATTAGCTAAATGCACATTTCCTTGAATTTCAACAATCATTTCCAATAAACTCCGGTGTTCCCGCGTTGCGATTGTTTCTTCATCAGAAGCAGTTAGTTTTACAAAGTATTCATTCAGTTTTGAAGCATCGCTTACCTTTTCTATAAGTAATGCTTTTAGGTAGTTTGTTAATTCAGGATAAAACATGTCAACTGCATTTGGCAGCCAACCCCAACGATACAAAACTAAGTGAACGTCGTTGTTCTTCTTGTAAATTTCCCACAATTCCCTTCCACTTAATTTAGCAAGCGGTGCAGCTGCAACTTCTTTTGCGGTTTTTACTAACTCGTCCGACCACTTGACGATATTTTCGTTTATCTCTTCGCCAAACACGGGATCTTTTTTCAATTTTTCTAGAATAACCTTACAAAACTCATGGCAATCTCTTTCACCGTAGTAAAAATGCTGCTCATAACCACGATGAAAAGAAATTACCTTTGCATAATTCCTACCAAGAGCGGGGTGCATCTCGTTTGTAAACGCAGTTAGCCACACTTGGGCAAATTGCACTGTAATGCTAGGAATGTGCTCCGCTAGCATCCATTTGTCACCGTCGTACAAGTGCACAGCTTTGCTAGTGTCAAAAAACAACTCAATTGACATTTTAAACCCACTAAATAGCGGCACAACAAGTATTTATCTTTTACCCGCCAAATGGCGGCTTGGTAATAGACGCAAATTTATATTACTGCCTAGCTTATCCTAATCATGCATTTTGAAATTGAAAAAACTGATGTTGAAAAACAAGCAGAGCAATCTTTCACAATATATTCTTATGAAGAAGGAAAACCAAAAACACAAGTTGGATTTCTCAAAATATATCCTCACAGCGGAAGAGGCATCTATGTTAACGGCTACTATGTTAAACGCGATGCAAGAATAAAAGAAGAGTTCATTAGACAATTCTATACCACTCCTGCACGGATGCTATTACTACATGCGACTAAAGATCATGGTTCACAGCGCGCCGGCTGCCTTTTCAAATATGGAACTTTAACACCTCATAGCAAGAGAATAACCTCTAAATTGGTTTCAGAAGGCTTTTTCGAAGTACATGGATCTAATTTTCACGTTCCGCCAGAAAAAGTTAAAAGTATAAAGCAAATGGACTTGGCAAATCCAAGCAAAGAGCATATGGAAAGGTTATTTTCACGTCACTAATTTTTGCCCAGAATATAATCAAGCGCAACTGTCGCATAGCATCCCGATGGCAGTGCGAATTGGATTTGAACTGGGTTTTCTTGGAGGATTTTGAAATGCGCAATTGGCGCAATTAAGGAACGCTGCGTGCCTTTACTTGTCATTTCAGGCATACTTTTGAGCTTGAATTGTTCCTGCTTTATACCTTCACTTTCAAGCAATTCTTTTTCCTCGTCATTCATTTTAGTATCTAACCCAATTAAACTAGCAAGTGGAAACACTTTACCATCTCGCGCTTGTTCAGTTAAATTTTCCTCGGCGATTTTCACCACTTCGTCAACTGGAAAACCAAACGTCGGCTCAGCATCGCAGTACGCCGCGCCTTTTTCTATATTGAACAGTGTGCCGGCGCTAACTTTACGACGCAGGAGTTCGTTGAACAAATAACTCTGGTAAGCGTGGAGGAAAAGCAACAACGTGTGACGTGGCATTTTACGCAAGGCACCAATGTAATCATTTTCATGAAGTGCAAGGTGGCCTAAAATTGTTCGTTCGAATTTCAAATGCCCGGGAAAATAGTTCAACGCGGCTTTGAAGTCTAATTCTTTCGCGAGTTTATTACGCGCGGCAACTGCCTCTAAGTTGCGCTCATTTTCATCCGTATAAGTGAGATAATTTACAACTGCTTCTTGCCACTTCTCGTGCACCATCAATTTGCCAACTTTATGCGAATTGCAACGCAGTGAACCAAAACGCTGTGAACCAAAATAATTCGGGAATAAAAAATTATTTGACGCGGCGTTTTCTTGAACTTCGCGCGCACTTATTTCGACGCCGACGTTTTTCTTGTTTAAAATTAGTTTAAAGTTGTTTCCGAGCAAATCGCCAAGTTCAACTTTGTTATCTGCAGTCCACGCGCCGTTTATCTTAATATCTTTTACATTTACAGCAAGTAACTGCTCTGGCGTTCCGCCGTAAACGCTACACAATTGAACAGTAATTGCGTTTCTGTCTTTTGTGCCAGCTGCGTTGAACCGCTTTCTCCCACCTCGTAAACAACGGGCAACTGCATTTAGCGCCTGCGCGGTATTCCATAACTTTTTCTCGAGTACAAAATGGCAAAATATACCAGTATTATCAGAGTTTGGCTTTTCGATTTTCTTGCCAACTTCAAGCAACGTGCCGTCTAGGGATATTTCTTCGACGACGAATTCATCTGGTTGAAAATTGTACGCTGCCATGGAAAACATTAACTAGAACAGCATAGCCATTTATTGTATGTGGATTGCGCGTTTCAAGATTTGGCACGTTAACTCAAGCATGCGTTTAACAACTGGAAAAGACGTCAAGTGTTACAATTACTTTCTAAATACTTTTTACAAGGGCAAAAAGCTGTACGCTAATCGGGTTTCGCTTGTATTTGGGCCAGACGCGCAGAGTTTAATCGACTTATTTAAAAGAGAAAAATGGATAGACGTAAAGTGCGTTGAAGGTAACTCAATGTTTTTCTCGCACGAAGTGAGCAGTTCTTTCCACATGGCATTTGCAGATGGAAACATGTTCTTCATCAAGCCCATCCTTTGCAAAGGCGGGTTCGAGTACTGGGAAATTGCAACATGGAACAAGAAGTACATAAAAGCTCTCATTCAGCGAGTTAAAAAAGTAGGCAAAAAAACCGCAACAATTGAACTGCTTAATCTAACAAATCGCACGCTAAGCGCATTTTTCTCAATTGCCAGCACTAATCTAACCCAAAAGCAGTTAAGTGCATTGAAAGCCGCGTGTGCAGAAGGTTACTACGACGTGCCGCGCAAGGCGTCGCTTGAAATGCTGGCAGACAAAATTGGGGTAAAAAGAACA
>JAZDHP010000060.1:0-4389 GCA_043805855.1 Microcaldota archaeon | reverse complement strand
TCGCGCAAACGCTTATTAAGAAACTTTGTGTTTGTTTTTCCTTTTAGTTTAGTGTGGGGTGGTTTGTTATGAAAGAGTCTTATAGTGTGATGCCTAGCGAGGGGTTTATCTTAAGCGTTGGCAAGTTTACTGCGACTATTGCTATAGGTAAAAAGACTACTGACAAAACGAAAACTGAAATTGATGTAGCTCACGTTAGTGTTTTCATACCTGAATTGTATAAAGCTAAGGTATTTCACAAAGGTAAGCGAAAAGTTAAGTTTGAAAGATCACTCGCTATAACCGTACCAGTTTCTAAAGCTTACAAAAAAGATTTCATTAACTGTTTTAAAGCGCTAGAAAAAAGCCTAGGCAAAGCAAAACCCAAAATCAAAATGCTACCAAACTAAAATAAAGCCTTAGTAATGCCCTAAACCTTACCAGAGCAAAAAAACTAAGATCCGGCCGATAACGGCTTAGCTACCTAGGCAGTTATTTTTGATTTAAGATAATTAACAAACGCAGAACACGCAACCAACATAAAAATAGCATCTTCTTGTTTCAAAGTAGGTGCATCTAAAAGAGCATGTCTAATTCCTTCTTTAGAAGAAGTATATCCATAAAGCTTTTCCAAACTTAGTTTAAAACTAGTTACCAATTTTAATTTTCCCTGTTTTTCCAAAGAATCAAGCGCAGAGGTAAGCGTAGGTCCGGTACCGCCAAGTTGCTTGCAAACCGCTTCAACTGCAGAAATCGACTCTTTAATAGAATTTCTATAATCTGGATTAGAGCGATGAGCTAAAAGATCTAAGGCAGTAGAAATGTGCGTCGAGGCAGTTGGAAAAGCAGCATCTTGGATAGCCGCTTCTATCTCGGAAATCTCGCTATTTGACGTTACTGAAACAATTCGTTTATCAACAAATCTATAAGCCGCAAGTTCTTCAGCTAGCACTCTATTACACTCCCCCATAAACTTGGAACATTCATTAGCGCCAATTCCTGGAAAAAACTCAATAAAATCATAAACGCGATCCCAAGATAATTTAAAAAATTCAGTTCTAACCTGCTCGCGACAACCAAAGAAATTGTGATCTGGCAACCGATCCAGCGGCCATTTTAAATATCGATCCCACAATTCCGCAATAAAAGTAGAAGCAACCGGCTCAGTATCATTCGCTGGAGTCAAATAATAAGAATAAACTAAACTCCACAACCTGCTCCTTAATCCAATGTCCATGGACTCAAATTGAATCTTCCTTTTTACATAGCCATTTCTTTCCGAAAATAATTCCATATCAAACGCCAAATTCTATTTATTCCAGATCCAAGGCACAACCGCCTACTGCGGAGCAGAGCTTATAAATGCCAAATCCGTCACCGTTTTGAGAATATTGCTATTCCCGTGCGGGTGACGGATCTGAGCTTTTAGTTCAGTGCCGCAGGCCGGATTTTCAAACGGAAAAAGTTTTTCTTTTCCATGAAGCTTTTCTTTTTACAAAAAGAAAAGCCGATTTGAACCAGCGACACATCGGTGTCTGTGCTTGAGAGAACGACACTATAACACGAGAGTGTAAAAGTGCCGACTTCAGCTTCGTCTCCGAGGTACGGATATGAAACGCCGAAGGCGTTTCTAACTCCGCTTATCCCGATCGAACGCTCTCCCAGGCTGAGCTACTGCGGCGAAAGCCTTTTTCTTTTCCGAAAGAAAAATGCTTTCAGTCGAAAAAGAAAAGAGCAACAGTGAAAAGAGATAAACTATAATAAAAAGAGTTCACCTTTGGCGATTGAAAGCACCTTTTGAGAAAAGGGGCTTTCTGAAACAAGTTAATAAAATTGCAGGTACATTGTTTTGTTATGGCGCGGTTTTCAAAAGCACGGGCTAGGGAAGCTTTCCAGTGGGCTACGCATGGAATTGTACGGCTAGCTTCAGCAGCTGCTTTCCGCGCGAAAATGTGGAAAGCAAGATTACAAGATTTTGAAGCTACGCCGTTGCACGAGTTGACAGACGCGCCAGTGCAAGAAGAGTTAGTAATGCAAAATGAACTTGTTGCAAATGTTCTAGGAAGACATTTATCTGAAAAGAAGCGGACGGAATTACTAGATAAATTTAACCGTTCTACAAGGGTTACTTCTTCGCGTAGAGCTTTTCACTTTATGCGCGGTTCACTTTACTTAACCGCAGCTGTGCCGTTAATTGCTGCCGGCGCTTACACTGGACATCCACTGCTGCTAATAACTGGATCTGTACTTTCTTCAATGGCTTTAGTACAAGGCATAATAGCTAGACATTCTGCAAAAATGTTTGACCCGTCTTTAATTGAAAAAAGTGAAGTTGATGATAAAAGTACGATGGCTCTACGCGTTAAAGGCCAGCGTTGGAGAGCTAACGGAGCCAAGCTAAGATTACGGGATGAGTATATTTTGTCAAACGCAATTGCGGCGCTTCACTCTGCAGGGCCAAACATTAAAATAATGCCGGGAGAAAAGTGGCAGTCGTTAGACGCGCCGACAAGAGGCGCAGTGCTTGGAATTAGTTTAAGCCACTTGCATCAAGTTTCCAACGTAAGCGAACGCCACGCGTGGAGCATTTTAAATTTAGTGCATCGGGGAAAACTTACGCCAGACCAAGCTTATGAAATGACATGCAGGCGTTACATGCGATTACAGAAAAGGAGTCAACGTAAAACACAAGCGAGAATGAAACAGCACATAGCTGAACTAGCTCTTGTAAATTTCAAACCAAAAAGAGAAGATTTAAGTTGAATTAGTTATAATGGTTTTTCTCGTTTCTTTTGAACCGCATTCTGGACACGTGAAGTTAGATCCGTTTTTGTTCATTTCTGCACGGCAGTGAGAACACCGCGCTGATAAAACGCCATATTCTGGATACGCGATTGTTAAATAAGTTCCAAGGTCGTTTACTTCAATTATTTTTCCCTTTAGGACGTCGCCGACGCGAATGTGGTCGCGCAGGAAGTCAACATAGCCGCGTTGTAATTCTGAAATTCTAATAAACACGCTTTTACTAGCAAGCGAAGTGCGGCTAGTGCCTTCTACTTCAATAATTTTAACTTGTGCAATTTGGTCGTACAAGTCAGACACAACTGCAATTACAATATCTCCCTTTTCCAATGGCTTCACTTGCTTTACCGGATTTATCCCAAGCGTGCGGCGGGCTTTGTCAATTACTGGCACTCCAATTAACGTGGAGTACACTGCACCGTTATCTTCAAACGTGTTTTCGCCAGGGGCGATTTCTTCAACAATACCGGCAAATTCGCCAGGAACAGCTAATTTCATTCAAAAACACCTTTTTAGTAACTTAACAATTTAGTAATTAAAACAACTGTAATTTTTTGAACTGCGCAGGTTTTTAACTATTGACAATTTTACTATATTTATACAACATGGTACTAGAGTCAATTGTAAGCCCGAAAGACGCGCGTAAAAACACGTGGAAAATCGCGCTACTCGCATTTGTATTCGTGAGCATTGGCATAATCGCCGCTGACTTCCTAGGCGTTTACACAAGCATAATTGCACTTACCTTAATCGCAATCCCAGCAGTTCCGTTCATCTGGAGATTATTTGAATCTGAAGAAGATGAAATCGAGAGAACCGTCGTCCTAGGCAGTAGGACAATTGCACGCCACTTTCCAACAATACTAATAATGTCAATGTTGTTCATTGGACTAATCGCGGGGTTTGTCTTCTGGTTCCTTGTACTTCCAAGCGACAAAACTAACACGGTTTTCGAAGTACAGTTAAATGAATTAAAGGCAGTTGGCGCTTCAACTGGACAAGTTATACTCTCTTTTAACAACGAAAAGTTTCTAGAAACTTTTGAAATGCTCTTCTTCCACAACCTCGGAGTGTTACTGATAATTTTGTTCTTTTCGTTGCTCTACGGAGCAGGCGCAGTGTTCGTATTCGTGTGGAACGCGTCCATAATTGGCGTCTTCATTGGAAAATACGCTTTAGCCGCTGCAGCTGGAGCAAGTGACTTATCTGCCATCATAGGCGGAATAGCGACAAGCGCGCTTGGTTTATTTCCCCACGGTTCATTTGAACTAATTGCATACCTACTCGGTGCATTGGCTGGGGGAATTTTAAGCAGCGCTATTACACGCGTGGTGCAAAAAAGCGACTCCTTCATCGTAGTAATGCAAGACTCGATAAAGCTAACTGCAATTTCACTAATCTGCCTCGCAATCGGAGCATTCATCGAAGCACAGGCAATTGCAGGATAGACAACTAACTCAAAGCAGTGCTTCAAGCCATTCTTCTGGTTTTTTGCTTTGGGAAAACCTACTCGCCACTAATGCCCCATCTGCGCCAAGTTTAATAGACAGTTTAACATCGCTAGCAGTAGATATGCCTGCACCTACAAGCACGCCGATGTTCTTGTTC
>JAZDHP010000059.1:0-28490 GCA_043805855.1 Microcaldota archaeon | reverse complement strand
TATTCATCTACTTGCGTTGCGGTTTTTTCAAACTTTCCATTTACTTCCAGTGTTTTGCGCAGCTTTGCAAGTGTATTTTCGTCAACTTCTAGCTTGATTTCAATTTCAGTGTCATCTTGTGCCATTTTGTCAACCTTTGTTTTTCGCTTTGCGAACTAGGTTTATAATTATCGGAGTAAATGCCGCGGTTAAAATAATTGCAACTGCAACGAGAAAGCTCATGTTAAAGTTTAGATAATTTTAGTTTTTAAACGCATTTGTATAGCGAGTATTTTATCAACGTCCAACGCTGTGCAGGTAACTCTGCCAGTAGGTGTTTGTCTCTTGTGCATAGCTGCTAGTTTCGCCGTAGGTTCCCGCGTCTACTCCGAAAAACCCATAGCGGTAAGCAGCAGCGACTTTCAAATAATTTCCACTGTAACGCGTGTACAGCGCTTTCATGTACCAGCAACCTCTATCTAGGTTTTCCGGCCCGTTGTAAGGGTTGTTCATTGTTGGTGCTTGGCTACGCTGTGCTTCTTGTGGTATATTATACTGCCATTCTACCTCTTGAGGCAACGGAGTTCCGGCAATCCAAGGTCCGGTTATTTGAGTTAACCCTTTACCGTAGTATTGACCAAACCAGTTGTTCTGCCCTGCTTCGTATGACGTTCTCTCGCCGGCGTTGAATGCGCTTTCGTTGAACCAACTCTCGTGCTTTACAATCGCGGCAACGAAGTACGGGTCAAGGTTCCACTTGTCGTGGCATATTGAAACAATTGAATTCCACCAGTTTCCAACTGGCTCGCTGTTAGTTGAAGTAGGCTGTGGAAATAGTTGCGCCGGTGATTGTGGCGTAGGCGGAGTCGGTTGTTCAGGTAAAGGAGTTTGATCTGATTGAACAGGAGGATTTTGAGGTGCTGGTGGCGCTTGTGCTGTAAGTGTATTGTTTTGTGTTGTATTTCCAGTTGAATTGCCGCCAAGCGTCGAGTTAGTGTTGTTAGTTGTATTTGGTTGTGTTTGCACTCCGTCGTTAGTTGCGTTTCCAGTTGCTTGATTTTGTGCTTGGTTTGTTTCGCTAAGTGCGCCGTACGGTTGGGTGTTGTTTTGAATAACTGGAATTGTCGAGTTTGGCCTTTGAAAAGAATTTGGCGTTACCGGTTGCAACGCAGTTGTCAAGTCGCTCGCGATTTTAGTATTGCTTGGCTGTAGCGCGATGAAAAGTGCAAGTAGTGCTATTGCAATTATTGCGATGCCAACTGCGTGTTTCATTTTAATGCAGCGTAAAGTTCCTTTGCGCCTGCAAGTTCAGGCATGATAACTTGTTTTACCCCGAGGCTTTTTAGTTTCTTCACGTGCCGCTCGTCTTCAGTTCGCGCGTATATCTCGAGATGTGGGTTAATTTGTTTTGCGGTAAGTATTAGTAGCGCGTTTTTTTCTCCTGATGAAATCGTTGCAACTAACGCGCGGGCGTTTTCAATGTTAGCTTCGCGTAGAATTTCTTCGTTCAACGCGTCGCCACTTATTACGGTTAAACCAGCTGCGCGTAGTGTAGACGCCGTGGCGTTGTCTTTTTCAATAAGTACAACTGAATTTTTTGCGCTTAGCATTTTTGCCAGTGTGCTGCCGACGCGTCCGCCGCCGCAAATTACAACGTGGTTCTTTGAACGTCCAGCTTTCATTAAGTGAATTACCTCTGTAATGTATTTCGCTAACTTGCCTTTTAAAATGAACTCAAAGAAAGTCCACACTGCATACCATAGGAAAATGCCGCCGAAAATTACCAGTGACGCTTGAAAGACGCGAATGTGTGGGATTGCTTCAGTTTGGTGTAAAAATTCAAGAGATTCAATTGTGGTCACAAACGCACTTACCAGGTCTACTTTTTTTAAAAGCATGAACCCGATTGTGCCGTAGGCTAGCACTGCAACTAGCAGTATTACGAGCAGTTTAATCTGTTCGTATATTCGATGGTACTTTGCCTTTGAAAGGATTTTTCTATACAGCATTTTAATAAAGATAAACTGTGTTGGTTTAAATACTGT
The DNA here is from genome assembly GCA_043805855.1 of Microcaldota archaeon. Lineage (GTDB taxonomy): Archaea > Micrarchaeota > Micrarchaeia > Norongarragalinales > UBA8480 > JAHFHC01. The sequence continues at coordinate 26,466 of JAZDHP010000059.1, read as the reverse complement.
TTCAAACAGAGGGTGAATTGAATAAATGACGTGTAAAAAATCAAGGCGAGCTACAAACACGAAAAAAGCAATTGCAAGGCGCAAAAAAGTCATCACAAAGATGAAAAAAAGCTGCTGCGGCTGTTGCTAAATTAAATTAATTTCTTTTTATTTAACTTTTTTATAATGTGTTTTATTGTTGTCTTGGTTCTAGTCTCTTCCATTCAAACGCGATCTTTTCTAAATATATAGCGAATTGGTTGCTCCATTTTACGGTCATTTTGTTACTCGTCGGCTCTCTATTTCTATCAAGCATTCCAATTCTCACGAGGCGCGGGAGTACTTTGTTGTAAAACGTTGCTTTGCTCACTTTGGTTTTTTCCACGAATTCTCCAATCTGCGATGATGTCAACGAGCCGTTGTTTGCCTGCAACGCCTTTAGGAAACTCACCGCAACGCCGTGGTATGCTGAGCGGTACTTTGACGGGAAAACGAATTGCAGCACGTCTCCAAGTTCCCATGATGTGCTTGAGCGTATTGCGCCTTGCTTGTTCAGTAGTTCGTCGAGTGTATCTTTACGAGGTAGGTATAGTTGGTCTTCGCTAGGCATGCCGGTTTTCGGTCGCTTTCCTGCCAAGCGGTTAGTTGTAGCGTCGTTTTCGTCCATGTTGAAAGAGTAAACAATTGTAAGGTTTAAAACGTTGCTTTTCCTCATTTTTTACCATGGCTGGATCTGTTGCTTTGCTTCCGCGGGAAATTCACGTGCTTGACTTAGGGTGCGGGAATATGCAGCGCATAAGAGGATTAGCCGTCAAGCACCCTAAGAGGAATTTTGTAGGTGTTGATCATACGGATTGGGTAGGGGGCCTTGTTTTACCTCCAAATGCGTATTTTGTTCAAAGGGATATTGTTGATTTTCTAAGCAAGTTGCCTCGCTCAAATGTGCGGGTTGCCAATGCAGATTATTTAATACACCATTTGCAACGGGAGCACAGAGCTGTGTTTTTCAGAGAATTAATGCGAGTTGTTAAGCCCGGGGGTAGGTTTTACGTTTCTCATTATTTGGATAACAAACTTTATTCTGTAGGGGATATTATTATAGCGGCAAAGCGTGCTGGTTTCCAACATGAAGTTACAAAACCTTTGTTGTATCTCCACGAAGGAGCTAGCCATTCTACTAGAACTATGGCGCAATCTCGCGGTAGAGCTAGCGTTAATCGCTTTGACGAAGAAATTCCAGGCGCGCCTCGTGTGCCAACTAGTGTGAGGATAACTTTTGTAAAACCGCGCGAGCGAGTTTAGTTTATTCTCCGATTTCTACGAATTGATCGTGTTCGCCTGGCCTTACGTGTTTAAAGCTTAGCCCGTGTTTTTTCGCAGCTTCGCGTAGCTCACAAATTAAACTTTCAGCGTATTTCTTTTGGTTTTTCGGGCGATAAGCATTTAGCGCAATGCTCCCGGCAGTTATTATAAATTGTTTTTCTTTTGTCACTTGCATGAGGAGGTCGAGCGCGTGTTTTCTCCATCCAGCGTATCGAGTTGCTAGTTTCCGTGGGAACGGAGCTGCTTTTTCTTCTTTCGTTTTGCCCCTGCCAACAGTGTAATGCGCTTGTATTGCGCTAAGGGTAAAGTACGTGCGTGAAATACGCGGTCCGTCTCCTATTTTAGTGTGAAAGCTAGACGGTGGGTTTAGTGCAAGCGTGCCTATTGCAATTGGGTTACGCCATGAAGGACCGCCGCCGGTTAATACGCGACTAGCGTTTGCAAAATCTTCAAAGTGCTTTGGATCTGGAAAAGCAACTATGTGAACTGGCTGTGCAAAGTAACGCGGGTCTGCGGGTTTATTCCAGTTTGAACTATGAGGCGCAAAAAGCACAAGTTTTGGCGTTCTCAATACTCTGTATTCGTCAAAGTCTCGGCTTTCGCCAACTGGAATTTCTTTCCATGCCTTTTCAACAATTTCTCTTGGAAAACTAATAACCATGTAATTTCACTATATCTTTAATTTATTTTATTCGCTTTTATCGTCACGTTGTACAATTTTGGCTTTGCTCCTAAACTTGGCGTCGTGAATAAGATTTTGAACTGTAGATATTGATTGTTAGGTACGTTTAGGTTTGTCGGCGAAGTGTAGTATGTGTTCGGCGTTGCGTCTGGTCCGGTGAATTGTTCGCCATTACATTGCTGGTCGTTGCATGACCGTACTTGTATTTTTGAAACAACTGCGCCGTTTTTGTAAGTGTTATTAACTTCGGTTGAGTTTAGTTGTTTGCTGTAAATTCTAACTTCATCTAGACATCCTTTAAACGCGTTGTCGCCGTAAATCGTCGCACCCATTGCAAGTGGCGAACTTGTTAGTAATCGAGTGCCGTAGCCGGTAAATGTGCTGTCAAGTGCTCCGTTGATGTAAATTTGCATTGTGTCTTCCATGTAAGAAGGGTTATTGTGATATGTTGCTGCGATGTGCGTCCAGGTGTATTTTGGTATTGTGTGCGAACTGTACATTTCTCCAACTCCGCCAACAAGCCAGCGTACTTGGTCACTTCCAGTTAACCCCAATCGGTATTGGTTACTGTACCCTTTTTCTGCTAAGTAGTACCAGTTAGAAGTGGCATTGTGATAAACCCAAAGTTCAATTGTAATATCGTTCACGTTTAGCGAAGCACTGTTTTGTACGGTTATTGATTCGTTTACTCCGTTGAAACAAACTGCGTTGCCAAATGGACCAATTGGCTTGAATTTACTAGCGTCGCAACTTGGTTGGAAACTTGCAGTGTTACTGTTGCCGCTTGAATCGGTTAAATTGCACCCGTTGTCAAAACCCCAATCTGCAGCTACGCTTCCCGTAAGTGGCGTCCCGTTTGAAAATGGAGTTTGCTGTTGCCATGAAACGTTACTCCAGTTAACTATAGCCAGCGCGTCGCGAATTTCAGATGTAAATTGTCCGCTAAGTGCTGATAGCGTTACGCTGTTTGAATCCCACGCTGTTGAATTGAAATTACCCTTGCTAAAGTCAGTTTGGTCTTTCCACTCGAATAGTAAAATTGGTTCTTGATTAATTGAACCGCTTTCGCGTTTTCCCTTTGCAAATCCGTGCGCAAAGTGGACGACGTTCGTATCTGTTGCAAGGTATTCAATTGAAATTGACTTTACGTCAAACCACTCGTTTACGTTATTTACGTCAAGCGCGTTTGTTATTAAGTATGTTCCAGTTTCGCCACGATTCAAAGTCATTGCACTGTTGTTGTACGCTGTTAGAGTTTTCGGCGCGCCGTTTACTGAAACTGTTCCAGTTAATTGTATTTGTCGGTGCAACGCGTTTCCAACGTTTAAAAGTAAATTTCCGTTTTCGTCCATTTTGAAGTCAAGTACAGCAAAGCCGCTTACACTTGCTTGTTTTAACCCAACTACGCCGATTTCGGGAAATCCATTTGAGTAAAGTAGCCCGCCTATTATTGCAAGTAGCGCAACTGCCCAAGTGTAGGTGGCAATATACTCAACTGCAGTTTGCCCGCGTTTTTTTGATTTAGTGAACTTTTTTCTAAGCTTCTTTTTTAGCATCAATTTACTTTAAGGTGAATACCCTTTTATTCCTTTATTGCGTCTATAAATATCAGTGGTTTACAATGGCAAAAGTTAAAATAAAAAACGATAATATTAGTGTTGAAGTTCCGGCTGGGAAAAGCGTGCGTGAAATTTGTGACGAAAACGGCGCGTCTATTCCATTTGGGTGCGGCAACGGAGTTTGCGGCACTTGCTTGAGTACAATTACACAAGGTGCTGAAAACCTCGAGCCAGCGAGCGACAATGAAAAGTCAACGTTACAGGGTTTTGGTGTAGAAGCTCCGAGGAAAAGGTTAGTCTGTCAGTGTAAAATGGGTCAAAAAAGCCAAGACGTTGAAGTTGAATACCCTTAGTTGCTTTTAACTGCTTTTTTACATTTATACTTTTCCGCCGTGATATTCCAATTTGTAAACCTCTTCTCCTTGGAATAATATTCTTTCGGTTCCTTTGAAATTATCTAAAGTTCCTTCACTTTTATCGATATATTCAAAATCTCCTTCTTTCAAATGTGAAGGACCTCTAAAAGGTCTTTTTTCATTTACAAGACTCATAGCTTTTCTAAGAAAATCATAAACCTTTTTGCAGTCTATCTTATAAGAAAGAATATAGCCATAATAATTCATTATCCAAATAGCTTTGCCATTTTGCCAAACAATTTCCTCTCCGCCGAATGGTCTTGAATCTCTTGCATGATATCTGTCTCTATACTTGAAACCATTCCCCTCAAAAATAAATTCTTCAAATCCGTCTTCTAACTTTTTAGCAGGATTTCCACTTGCATAAGTCTGTTTTTTTAGCTTTGACTATAAAATCTACTAATTCCATAATTGCCAATTATAAGGTGTATCTTAATAAATTTTCTGTTTTTCATCTGACGCTAACGTTACAGCTCAAAACGTAGTTAGCTTTTTATTCTTCGCTAGAATTAACTTTGCATGCGATTGACAATTATTTGCACTTTGTTTTCCTTTTTTCTATTATTTGGGTGTATAGCCCAACCTCTTGACTCTGCTTCAAATCCTGGCGATTCCGCAGGCGATGCGCAAGTGGATGATTCTCAAACAAATTATTCCGATGTTAACAATGGACAACCTGACCGTCGGCCAATTTGGATAATGTCGCCGAAAGATATGGCGGTTTATAACAATAAACTTTACATTGTCAGCAGCGCCGGCACTTCTTCAATAGTTTACCAATATGTCGACGATAGAACTGTTCCAAAGGAAGTTATGCGATTAACGGTTTATAACTCAACTTTTTCGCGCGAAGATCCAAAGTTTAAAGACAAGTTATTTGAATTGAACAGCTTAGCGGTTTACAACAATGTACTGTACGTTGCTGGTGCCGCTGGGTTGTTTAAAATGAAAGATAATGGCGAATGGGAATACTTAGATTATCCAGCGCCAGGTGCGCCTGCGGGTGGTTTCTTTGGCATAGATAAGATGAAAGTATTTAATGGCGAGTTGTATGTTGGCGCGTCTTATGCTTTTCAATCTGAAACCCACGGGGGGGTAGTGCGTACTGATCGGGTATTGAAGCTAGTTGGAAATCAATGGCAAGAAGTGCCAGGCGTTAAAGAAGATACAGGCCTTCCGGGAATAACTGACATTGAACTATACGGTGCAACGCTTTACGTGGGCGAAGATAGTGCGGTGTATAAACATATTCCTATTGGCGAAAATGCGCCTCGTTTTGAAGATCTTGTAACTGACACTAGCCAAGTTGATCTTGACCGCTTTACGCAGCTTGGAACAGATGGCTCAGCGTTGTACGCGTGTGGAGAAAGTGCAAAAGTTTACCGCTACTCTGGGCAGTGGCAACTGTTAAAAGAAGTTGCTGACGACTGTGAGTTTTTCAAGACAATTGATGGAATTGTTTATTTCGGAGTTGGCTCATTTCCTGCTGAAGATGCACTTGCTGTTGACAAGCGCGGGCTCTTTAAAATAGTTGACGGGCAAGTTCAACACGTAGCTACTCCAATTGAAACTGAATCGCGATACCAAACAAACAAAATTGGAGTTAATTCCATTGCAAAATACAACGGAGAGTTAATTGTAGGCACAACTTGGGGAGATCGCGGCGGTGGACTTTACAAAGTTAAAGGAGACGAAATGGAACGCATAGTATTCTACAAGTAGAAAAGCAGAAGAGAAGGAAAAGACAGTTGAACGTCTTTACTAACGTGTGCTATTAAAAATTTCGTCGTTTTACTTATTTTCATGAGTTTACAGTTAATGTACAACTTGTACATGAAGCACACGCCAGACGAATTTGTGCGCGAGTTTCTAATTCCTACTCTACGTGTTGGAAAACAGCCTGATCGCATAGTAGTCGGAGCGGCTAACCTTGGTTCAAAGCGAAATGTCGTTCAGGGTATTATTCTAACTGACGGCCATCGTTCAATTCCACTTCAAGTAGCGCAGACTCACGCTTCTGCTGAAAGGGCTGCGCGGGGCCAGTCAGCTTCTTCAATGCCGCATATTTCAATCGGACGTTTTTCGCGAATTGAAGTTGACCCCGAAGAGTTTAACCGCGCTGTTGATTTTTTTGGTAAGCAGGTTAATTCACACGGTGTTTTTTCAAGCAGTGAAACCCACTCGGTTGGCCTTCCAGTTGAAATGTTTAGCCACTGGGGTAGAAGTAAATGGCTAATTAAACCAAATGGCAGACGTTCAATGGTTGTAAAGATAACGCCAAACGTTTTTAACGAGCTTGACAAAGAAATGCGCGTTGACACTTTTGTAAATCGTTACATGGATGTTTTTCACTACTTTAATGTTCATAATATCAGACAAGATACTTTAGCTGCGCATTTGCACATTATGCCTAGAGAATCGTGCGAATCCCACCCAATACACGCTTTTTTTGATGCGCATGACCGAGATTTGCCGGTTATAGTTGCGTTGGCAAACGGGCCTACTCCGGTTTCAATTGCTGGAATTTTAGAACGACATTTTGGGCCAAGTGAAAGAATTGCTGGCCACGCTTCGCATATTTTCAAAGTTTTAAAAAGCCAAGAAGCTAGACAAATAGCTCGCCGATTAGTGGATGCAGCAACAACATATCGCTATAATAAACCGCGCGTAAAATAATTTATGCTAAAATAGTTCTCTATCTATTTTATACTTGCTTTGCCTTGTTTTTATCAATGCAAACGCCTCGCTTTTCTAACCGGGAAATAATAAAATTGTACAAGTCGCCAGCTGTGCTAGTTGCTATTGTACTGCTTTTAGCGGCGATTATTGTTGTTGGCTTTTGGTTTTTCAACTCTAGTCGCGTGCTAGAAGAATATAACCAGCGGTTATCCGTGTTCAACGACGATTCCAACAAGTTAAACGCGCTTTTTTCCAGCTACAATTCAATTACGGGCAAAAACACATCTGCAGTAAACGCAAAGCTTAACGCTAGCTATACCTATCTAGATGCGATTAAACGCAACAACGAACAACTAGGCGCCTTGGCTGGTTTTGTTTCCAACGAAGCAAGCGTGCTTTCGCAACGTGGCATTTCGCCGGAATTTACCTTAGCTATGCTTGAAAATACTCGAGCTGCAAATGAAATTAACGCTAATACTGTACAGTTGGACTTAACTGCGCTAAGCGCTCTAGCTACTAAGTGTAATGTGCTTGTTTCCGACTTTAACCTACGTAAATCAAATTACCAATTAGCTTGGCTTACTTGGAATTCCGTCAAATTATCCTGTGATTCTTTGAACACTAATTCACAGCCTGCTTGTTATTACAATAACCAAACCTTATTAGCTTCTGTTAAAAAGGCAACTTTGAATGCTAGTGATTTTGTGAACACTTATGCTGTTGATTTAATTAGTTGCAATGTTGATGTTGCTAAGCAAAAGCAGCAATTTGCCAATGATCTTAATAGCATTGCGATTATTGAAAATCAACTTCCAACTGTTCGGCTTAACCAAGTTATACATATTGGCGTTGAGCCGCTTCCATCATGGTCTGATTCGCAATTGTCCAACGTAATGCAAGACGCGTTTAGCTACTGGGCTAGCAACGCTAATGTAAGTTTTGCAGTTGACGATAATGCAGCTATTAGGCTAGAGTGGCTAAAGGAATTTGGTTCTCTTGCGCTTGGCCACGTTGTGAACACGAACTTCGTACAAATTGCACTTGGCGATAGCAAATGTATAGGCGAATGGCAAGCGTATGACTATGATTCTGTTAAACACATTGTTACTCATGAACTTGGCCATGTAATTGGATTCGACCACTCGACGGATCCAAATAATATAATGTACTCATCTGTTGATACAAAGTACATTTACGATTACAAGAAAACTCAAGTTATTGCACCGCGCTACGTTTTGTTCATTCCGGTGTGTACCTCGCGTGACTCTTCTCAATATTCATTTAGCGTTTCTTCTGACCGGCAGTTAAACGTTTCAATAATACCTTCAGAGAGTGAATCGCAGTCCTTTGTAAATAGAGGTAATTTTGCAGTTGTTTCAGGGTGTTCGGCTTCTCTATCGTCTCAATTTTCAACTCAATGTACAGTTCCAAAAGGAGCTGGTTTAATGTTAATTAACCCCAGTTCAAGCGCTTCAGCAACAGCTACGGTTACAATAAAAGAAAACTAAACTGTTTTTCTAGTTTGATATCGTTAAATTCAATAACAATATTGTAAGATTGAGATAAGCTGCAAAAGTAACCCACAATAGATATGGAACCATTAGCCAACCTGCTTTGCGCGAAATTGAATAGAAGCTCAACAACGTCACTGCAATTGCAACCCAAAGTAAGATTATTACTATAAACGCGGACGCTGGGTCTCTAAGTGAGAAGAACAAAAATGACCACGTTACGTTCAACGCTAATTGAATCGCGAATAAACTCAACGGCAGCTTTGTTTCTCGCGTTGCACCCTTTTCCCAAACTAGGTAAAGTGCAATTCCCATTAGCAAAAATAAAAGCGTCCATACTGGTGCAAAAATCCAGTTCGGCGGCGCAAACGTTGGCTTAGCGAGTAAAGCGTACCAAGTAGGAATTGCTGCAAATGTAAAAATCGAGCCTATTATTCCAGCTGCTTGGCAAATTACAATGCTTGCAATTAACTTCAGCCAGTTTATTTCTGGTTTACTTTTGTTAATTTTAGCGTTTGCCATGAAATTGCACTATGCTTAGTTTAGCGTTTGCGCTTCTTTTCCGGTACTATTTTTTTAATCGCGCCTGTTCGTAGTTCAAGTCCGTATACGAATAATAGAATTGCAATTAAGTACGCGATGTTGAAAAAGTTATTCATGCACATTGTTCCAAAGCAAAAGTCAACAACTGCAAAAATGTAAGCGAGTGCCATTAACGTTATTCCCGCGTAGAAAATGGCAGATATCTTCCAGTCACTGCGCAGTTGACCGCGCTTGTGCTGATAGTAAGAAATAACCGAATAGCCTACTACGTAGAGTAGAACTAAAATACTTGCAACTAGAGAAACTGCTGCAATCGGGTCAAGAGTAATTAAACCAACCATAAATTTTTCACTTCAATTACTTCTCTCCAATGACATTTAAACGTTAGCTTTTAGCGTTAGTAAAACTTCTCTTGCCAAATTTCCGGTAGCAGTTTCTTTAGCTTTACAACCTTGTTTTTCCCAAGCACGACGTCAACGTCTGCGCTGTTGTTAATTTCGTAAATTATTTCTCTACACCTGCCGCATGGGGGGATTACAATTCCAGTGTCTGAAACCGCAACGATTTTTTTTATCTTGTGTTCTCCGGCTGTTGCCATTGCTGCGATTGCGCTTGACTCAGCGCAAAATCCCGTCCCGCAGTCAGCGCCAATACTAACGCCGACGTAAACGTTTCCCTTGTCAGTTACAAGCGCCGCGCCGACTTCGCCGGTTTTAATCGCAGTAGCTTTGTTTACAATCACGCGCTTCTTCGCAACTGCCCTTGCTCTCTTAATTAACTCTTCATTTGAAACTTGCGCCATAGAAATTCACTACGAGTAGTAAATGCGTTTACGGTTAAAAAAGTAACTAATGAGAAAGGCTGTTAATGTTTTTCCGGAGCGTCTCAGATTTTTACCGCAAATTTAATTGTAGACTCAGCTAGAACTTCGACTGTGTCAAAAGTTTCAATATTAATATCCTCAGGTTTGAGTAAAATTGGAATATCGGTACAACCTATAACTATTGCCTGTGCTCCTTTATCCTTTAAATTTTGAATGATTTGTTTCAATTCGTCTTTATCTTTTTCCAATTTTTTACCGGCTAAAATATTCATAATTACTTTCGTTACTTTCTCTTGTTTTTCTGGAACAATCAATTCTATTCTTTCTTTGTCAAAATCTTTATTGTAAATATTATGCCTAACCGTTGTTCCAGTTGCAAGCAATCCGACTTTGTTAAAATTCCTTAATTTTACTTTCTTGGCTGTTTCTTCGGTTATGCTCAAGAACGGGATTGAAATTTCCTTTTTTATATCTTCATAGAAAAAATGGGCTGTATTACATGGCATTACAATAAAATCTACGCCTATTGCTTCTAGTTTTTTTGCGCCTTTTACAAGAATATTCAATGTTTTTTCTGGCGTTTCTAATCCTTCCACTACGTCGGGAATAGGGAGGTTATAAAGAAATATCTCTGGATAATCTTCGTCGTATTTTGCTCCATATTGTTTTTGGCATTGGATTATTAATTCGTGGTAAAAGTTAGCTGTGGATTCTGGTCCCATGCCGCCTAACACGCCGATAATTTTTTTTTTCATGTTTTTGTCAATCTGTTTAAGTATTAAGCGCAGAGGATGGGATTGCCATGCCTTTTCTTTTGCGAAAAGAAAAGGCCATGCGTGGCCAAAAGAAAACCACGTTTCTGACCTATTTAGCACTTTGAACCCATACTGACCGTGAGGCCAACTAGATGACACGCCTTTTGGCGAGGTTCACAACGCGAAGCGTTGTTTCTGCCTCGTGATTTCGAGTCTAGCGCGTTACCGGATTCCGCCACCTCTGCAGCTTGCTAATAATTAGCGTTGGAGTTGTTTTTCTAGGTTTTGGCCTTTGGTTTTTTGTTAATTAGGCGTAGTGCCGGATGTGGTTCGCCTTCTTCGCGCAAATCTTTTAACTTTAATTTTTTCATGCTGCCAAACATATTCTCACTTATATAAATAAGCTAATTGGGATTCTAAAGCTTTTGGAAGCTGTGAAGTATTCTGTTACAAAGGGCTTTTATTCGCGTTTCAGCTTAATTTTATTGCTATTTACGTTAAGTTTAGGTGATTGTTTACTATGGATCCTCAGGAAATTTACAATTTAAAAAAGGTCAGCGACGCAGTTTGGGAGTTACCCCGCGAAGGCGCAATGAACGTGCCGGTGCGTATCTTTGCTTCTGATTTGCTTATTGACAAAATGAGACGCGACCGCACGATTAAACAAGCGAGGAACGTTGCTTCGCTTCCTGGAATTCTCGAAGCTGCTATGGTTATGCCTGATGGTCATGAAGGTTACGGGTTTCCAATTGGTGGAGTTGCTGCGTTTGACCTTGACACTGGTGTAGTTTCTCCAGGCGGAGTTGGATACGATATAAATTGCCTCGCTGCAGGGTCAAATGTTAGACACTCACTTGGTTTTTACTTGCCCATTGAAAGTTTTGAAATGTTTTTCAAGAATTTTAACTTGATTAAAGAATATTCCTTTAGTGCTGCTAGCTCTGATGTTGAAGTTTCTTCTCTTGATATTAATTCTCACAAGTTTGCTTCCAAGTCGGTTTTAGCTTTTATGAAAAAGCAAGCAGACAAACGTATGCTTTCAGTAACAACTGCAAGTGGTTTGAATCTTTTATGTAGTGAAGATCATCCAATTTTAACAAACCGCGGTATGGTTAAAGCTGGCGAATTAATTGCAACGGATAAAATTGCCATGTTGATGTTTCAAGGTGTTGGTTTTGAGCCAATTAAAGATTTTCAAAGGCAAGGCGTTTTAGCAAAAGTATTAGGTTATTTGTTTGGAGATGGCTCTATTTCTAATTCAAAAGGAAAGTTGAGAACGGCTTTTTATGGCGCCAAGGGAGATTTAGAAGTAATGCAGCGTGATTTAGTTAGTTTAGGTGTGCATTCGCATATTGTTGAACGAAAACGCTATCACACTATTGAAAGTCAATATGGCAAAAAGAGTTTCGTAGGTCAATGTGCGGAGTTGCACGTTTATTCGCAATCTTTTGCTAATGAATTAATTTCTCTCGGCGCGCCAGTTGGCCGAAAAACAAGCTTAGCTTTTAGTGTTCCTCAATGGATTAAAGATTCCCCATTATGGTTAAAGCGTTTATTTCTTGCTGGTTTCTTTGGAGCGGAGCTTTCAAGTCCGGCAACTCATTCAAAAACTGGCTTTTATTCACCTATATTGTCGCAGAATAAAAACGTTGAATTTAAAGAAGCTGGGAGGACGTTTCTAATAGACATAATGGCACTTTTAGAAGATTTTGGCGTGAAATGTACAAAAATTGCAGAGCGTATGGAGCATGAAAATAAACAAGGCAAAACAATGCGTTTGCGTCTTGAAATATCTGCTGATGAAGATAATTTGCTTAAATTATGGCGAGTAGTTGGATTTGAGTATAATACAAAACGCCAGCAGTTAGGCGAAATAGCAGCTAAGTATATACTTTCAAAACAGAAACTAACCCAGAAAAGAACCCAAATTGCAGCTAAAGTAAATGAACTAAAAACAAAAGGGTTAACTCTTCGTGAAGTTAGTTCAGTGCTTGTTTGTCCAGAAGCAAATACTCGATTCATTGAGCGAAGTTATTATGAAAAAGTAGGGCAACGAATAACTCTTGATTTTATTTCGTTTAAAGATTTTTCAGTGCAATGCAAAAAAGAATTTGAACAATTCGGCGCGTTGCTTGATGAAATTTCAGAGATAAAACAAATTGATTATAGTGGAATCGTATATGATTTTACCGTTGCTGATTTGCATAACTTTGTCGCAAATGGAATCGTTGTGTCAAATTGTGGTGTACGTTTGTTGCGTACCGACCTTACTGAAAAAGAAGTTCGCCCTAAATTGAAGGAACTTATTTTGAAAATGTACGACAACATTCCAAGTGGGGTTGGTAGCAAGAGTAAAATGCGTTTAAACGATGTGGAGTTCGAACAAGCGGTTACTCAAGGCAGCCGTTACTTCGTCGAAGAGAAGGACATCGGCGTTGAGGGAGATTTAGAGCACTGTGAGGAAAACGGCCAGAAAGACGGCGCGTTGTATTCTAAATTATCTCCAATGGCAATTAAGCGCGGCAAACCTCAATTCGGCACGCTTGGGAGTGGAAATCACTTTTCTGAAATTCAAAAAGTTGACAAGATTTACGACGTCGAAGCAGCAAAAGCGTTTGGGATAACGCAAGAAGGCCAAGTTACAGTTATGATTCACAGTGGTTCTCGCGGTTTTGGTCACCAAGTGTGTGAAGATAGTATTCGCGTTATGCTACCTGCTGCGAAGAAGTATGGAATTAATCTTCCTGACTATGAACTGTGCTGTGCTCCGATTAAAAGTCCAGAAGCGCAGGATTACTTCGGCGCAATGAACTGCGCAGTGAACTTCGCCTTTGGAAATCGTCATTGCATGGGCCAGTGGGTTCGCGAGACATTCCAACAAGTTTTCAATAAAGATTGGGAAACAATGGGAATGAAAACCGTTTACGACGTGTGCCATAATATTGCAAAGATTGAAGAACACGAGGTTAACGGGGTTAACAAGAAAGTGTGCGTTCACCGTAAAGGTGCAACTCGCGCGTTTTGGGCAGGTAGAAAAGAAATTCCAGCAGCTTACCGCAACATCGGCCAACCAGTTATAATTCCAGGCAGCATGTCAACAGCTTCTTACTTACTTGTCGGCATTCCGAGCGGTAGAAATACGTTTGGTTCAACTTGCCACGGCGCTGGTCGTATAATGTCGCGCCACCAGGCACTTCGCGATTTCGACGGCGTACAGTTGCAAAAGGACATGGAAAGTTCAGGAATTCAAGTCAAAGCGCCAACACCGAAGAGTTTGGCAGAAGAAGCTGGCGGAGCGTACAAGGACATCGACGAAGTGATCAACACAGTGAAAACTGCAAAGATTTCCAACGTCGTTTGTAGGTTAGTGCCAATTGGCGTCATTAAAGGCTAAAATTGCTGAAGCTTAGTCCAAAGCGAAGCTTGTTTTTAGTGCTTCGTTTACCTTTTTCATCGTTTCTGGCGAAAGGGAGCCTAGCTTTTGTAATATTCTGTGTTCTTTTGAAATTGTTCTAATTTGGTTGCATTGGACTAAACTATCTTTTGGCAAGTTGCCTTCTCCTGCGTTTACTAAAACTGTAAAAGGATATTGTTTTTCGGTGTGCGAAGTGATTGAAGCTACAATTGTAGTTGACGAATTTGCGTTGCCTATATTGTTTTGTATAACTAGGCATGGCCTCATTTTACCTTGCTCTGAACCTTTTACTGGCTCTAAGTCGGTTAAAACTACGTCGCCTCGTTCAATAATCATCAAGCATCGCATCCGCTTCTTTGCTGGCGTTTTTCCATTCCTCAGCAGTTTCTTCATCTAGCTTAGCCATTTTTTTGTATCCTTCAGCCATTAATTTTTCCTTTTCTTTTTTGTTCAGTGGTTTTTCAACTATGATTTTGCTATTTTCTATTTTTACTACAATTTGATTTCCTGGCTTCAAACCTTCCATTTCGCGAATAGCCTTTGGAATAGTTATCTGTCCACGTTCTCCCATAATTGTCATTTGTTCGTACATAACTAAAACTCCTTAAACCTATTTTTTACATATTTATTCATACTAAATACCTATTTAAATCTATTGGTTTTCAAGCGGCAGTGGTTTGTCCTGCGTGTATTGTACTCCTAGCTTTAACGCGGTTTCTGCTTTTTGCAATTCACAGCCAATATCAAGCGCATGAGAGATTACCGAAATTTTATTCCGAAACGCAATGTGTTTGTAAAGCTCAACTGCAGTTTTGCCGCGAAACTCTTCCAACACTTTTGAACCCTGGGCCAAGTGAATTACAACTATTTCGCTATCGCGCGTCGTTATAACTAAATTTCCATTTGGATCTGGTTGCCATTCAATTTTTGGCCTAGCTGCGATAACTTCTTTTGCCTTGGCGAAATCGTGCTGGTAAATGTGTGCACTTTGCGATACAATTGAAAGAAATCCCATTTGTAACTTTGTATCCGTTGCTACTGCGCGCTGTAACTCGCGCAGTGCAAACGCGTTTTTCGGCCACGCGGCGTACATGTCATTACTGCGAATAAACGCTGTTGTGTGAAGTTTGCTGTCAGTTACGTTGAACTGAAGCAAAACCAAGCAAGGTGCATTGGGATTATTGTAATCGTGTTCAGTGTTCCACGTGCACGCTACGTGCCGTCGGCTATGCGGGGTGGTTTTAATTTTTTCAGTTATGTACGCGATTTGTTCAATTGGACTACGCAGTCGTTGACCGTAAGTGTATTCGACGCCGTCGATTTTCAATCCAGTTGCAACTTGTGGCACGTAGGCAGCAACGTCTTCTCGTGTAAATGGGAAAAACCGGTTCCAGCTGCCTTTTCCGTTTTCTGGCAATTGTTCGTCGTCAGTGATGATGGAAGTAAAGCATAGCAACTCTTTTTGCGGTTCTTCGTACTCGCTTTTTTTCAACGCGCCGAACGTCATTATCTTGTCAAGAATTTGCGGCCACGCTTTTGGAATATTCGACGCAACTACTTGTAACCCTGTTAATTGAGAAGGAAAAACTTCCGGTGCTGGCGGTGCGCTTAACTCAAAGCGTTGGTTTTCGCCATAAGGCGCTTTTTTCTCGAGTTTTTCAATTACTGCGTTTAACTCTTCTAGCTTAGCCGTGCCTCGCAGGTCAATTAATTCAACGTTTTGTCGAAATGATTCTAGCTCTGCAAGAGGAATATTTGGGTCTAGGATAAAATTGTTATCGCCGTTGACCATTCTATTTTCGTTGACGCCAGTTTGAAATAACTTTGCCAGCGTTTCGCCTGACTTACTTAAGTCCAATCCAGTTACGATTAAGTAACGCAGTGTTTTGTTCGCTAGGCAGTTTATAATCAAAGCATTTATTCCTTGGTGGCGCGAGTAAAGCTGGCCAATTACTGTATAATTTACCTCTGTAACTTGATTTGCAACTAGTTCCTTTCTTGTCCACAGTGCTACAATTCCAATTCCCTTATCACTTTTTCCGTAAACTAACTGCTCCACAAAAAGTACGGCTCTAAATTGCAAGCTGTTTACCATGTTAGTAACAACAAGGTAACTTTTTTTAAAGCGGCGTTACCTATAAGTAACATGATTAAAGATTTTGACGTTTCTTGTTTCAAACCTGTTTCCTATGAATTGCGCTTGGAAAGTGTTTCAGAGCTCGATGGCAAAGGAGAAGTCCCATCTTCGCGTAACGTTAAACTGCCTTATGTACTAAAGCCGGGGAAATATGTGCTGGGAACAACATTTGAATCTTTAAAAATGCCCGCTAGTTTAATGGCGGTTTTAGTACCAACGAGTTTTGCTATTCGCATCGGAGTCGGGATAAATTGCGGTAAGATTGATCCAACTTACCTTGGCAAAGTTTATTTTGGAATATACAATCTTTCGGATAGAGAAATTTCCCTGAAAAGCCGTATGCGTTTAGTTCACTTGCTTGTCTCTGAGTTTAAAGGAGAAACTATTCCGCTTGAAACTAAATATTTTGGAGTTGAATTAAAGTAATGTTCCTTGCCTATTCTGAAATTTTCGGCCGCGCAGCTGGACTAAAACGCAATTTACAAAATTGGTTTATTGTTCTTGCGCGTAACGATCCAAGTAAATTGAGATTAAAAGCGTTGGAAAATCTAGCGAAGTTAGAGCGCACGACGATTTCAAATCTCTTGCGCGATTTAAAAGAAAACCGCACGGGTGGAACGTATTTGTCAGTGAGTACGTTTTTCAACAAGTTGGAAGTCGAAGGTATCCTAGCTAAGGAAGAAGTTGGGCGAAGAACTTATTGGCAATTCTCCGAACAAGCAGTAGATTTGAAAAAATACTTACTAATTTCTGGAATCGATGGCTGGAAAACAGTTTAGTGTTTTCCTAGCGGTTTCTTGATTTTAGAAACCCGTTTTCGTCTTCAGTGTACTGGTGGCTGACGTTGTGTGTGTGCAGCTGTATACTTTTGTTGAGTTGTTGTACGTCAGCGGGTACGCGACGTCTGTTTTGTTATGGCATTGAGCAAAGCTCGATGACTCTGGCACAACGCCGAGCGTTGTGACGCAACACAATGTGGCGGCATTGTGATTGCAGTCACAAGCCTATGGCTTGTGCTGAAAGCATTTAGGGCACGCGGCTTCTGCAAGTGGGATCATTTTTATAAAAAACCCTTGTTTTCTTTTTTATTTTAACGTAGTGAAAAGTTAAAAACCATCCGTGTTTAATGTTTTAAACAAAATGTGGATTGCTCGTTTTAAGGTTTGGCACGATAGCATACTAGCTCAGTTCACCAAAGGGCTCGACGTAAGCGCCGTTGTCTATTACCTTAATTTCTTCAAGAAGGGGAACAAATACTATCACAATAAAATCGCAGTGTTCAGTGGGCCAGATTGGAAAAAAGCAGTTCGCAACGTTGCGAAGGATTTCACCGGCGAGTTGCTCGAGGTTGATGAGAATAAATGTTTCTTCAGAATTCCAGAGTCAAAAGCGTTTCATTCGATTGTTTTATCTAGCGAAGTTTTCCTAACGCAGCCGATTCTTTTCAAAGACGGTTGTCAGTATTGGGAAGTTGCTAGTAATGACAAAAAAGCAATTCAAAAAGTTTACAATGCAGTAAAGCGTTTCAAAGGCGGCGCGGAAATAATTTATCTTAAGAAAGTAAAGCACCTTGCATTTGCAGCTGAACCCGTGTTGGAAAAGTTGTCAGACAAACAACGTGGCGCAGTGATGCTCGCGTTTCAAAACGGTTACTATGTAATTCCCCGCAAGAAAACATTAGAGGAAATTGCGAAAAATGCGCGAATACCGTATTCGACGCTGCGGGAAAGATTACAACGCGCAGAAAGTGCCATTATTACTTCCCTAGCGCAAGGTTAAAGCGAACCCGTTATAACGCGGGTATATGCTAACATTGTTAGGTTATTCAAATATTGATGTGTGGAATGAAAAATGAAAACATTTTATGACTTGGAAACTGACTTTAATGGCGCACCATTTGCATCGTGTTTTCCGCCGCTAGGCACTGCGTTTGGCTGGAAGAAAGTAGTTGGGTTTAGCGTCAGCTGGGCGTTGGATTTCCACGATAGTGAATTTCAATTTTGCCTTGATGATGGTTGGATGAAAGGTGGTTGCTTGGTTTTTGAAAAAGTAAAGCAAAATCCACAATACGTTGAAGAAATTGAACGTAATGTTGTTCCGCTTGCAAACGCTGCTGCTGATTATGCAATTGAAGTTTCGAAGATGAACTTAAAGGAAAAAAGCAACGCGGAAATGTGCGAAATTCTTGACACTTACATTGAAAAAGTTTACCCATCGTTTGCATGGGGGTTACTTCTTCCGGCGCTAGATTTTGAGCCAGATATGTTGCTCACTCACTTTTTGCAAGGTTACTTAAAGAAAAATTTCCCGCAACGCAGTGAAGAAATGTTTTCAATACTAACTGTAAACACTGTTGACAAAACGTACGGCGCGCAGGAAGAAGAAAGTTTTCTTCAGGTTTGCATACTTCCAGAAGCAAAACAGCAAGCTGCGCTTGTTAAGCATAGCGAAAAATTCATTTGGATTCCGTGGGCTTGGCGCGGGCCAACAAAATGGGGCTTGTCGTATTATGTGGAGCTACTTGCGTCGATGAAAAAAGACACTAGTTTCGACGCGGTTGCTAAGCTCAAAGAAAAACAGCGCAAAATTACGGAGATAAAAAAGAAGCAAATTGAACTTGAAAAGCTAGTTTCGCCTGAAATGCGCGAGATGTTTTACGTTGCGCGTAAAATTTCGTGGCTTAAACCTTATCGCAAGGAAATTCAAATTAAGAGTATTTTCTACTTTGAACAATGGCTAAAGGAAGCGTCGCGTCGTACTGGTGTTCCGCTTGAACTATTTCGCTTTCAAACACTGGAAGAGATGAAAAATGCAATTAACGGTAAGCCGCTGGCGTTGAAGTTACTGCAGGAGCGGCGTAACTCTTGTGTTTGTATAATTGAAGAAAGCGGGTTGCAAATTTTATCCGGCGTTGAAGCAGTGAAATTCCGTGAGGGTATTGTTCGCCAGAAGCTTGACAAAAACGTTAAGGAATTGCGCGGTGCAACTGCAGTTGCAGGTAAAGTTATTGGCATTGTGAAAATTGTCAATTCAGCTGGTGACTTCAGTAAGATGAATCAAGGCGATATCCTAGTAAGCGTTTCTACTAACCCTGCGTTGCTTCCGGTTATCAAAAAAGCAGCTGCGATTATTACAGACACTGGCGGATTAACCTGCCATGCCGCAATCGTAAGTAGAGAGTTGCACATTCCTTGCATAACCGGTACAAAAGTTGGAACAAAAGTGCTAAAAGATGGGGATAAAGTTGAAGTTGACGCGGATAAGGGCGTAGTGAGGCGCGTATAGAATGGAAAAAGTTCTAAAAACTTTCACTCGCGACTTTTGCCTTGCTACTTCCCAGTGGTGGCGCGAAACTCAATTTAACGATTTCAAGCGCGAGCTCGGCGTTTCCTATAGAGATACAATTGCAGTTGGAAACGGTTTGTGCGTTGAGTTCTTTTTCCTCGAGAGCGACATGACTGCAATTAAACAAGCGGTTGTCTCTGCTTTCAAGCGCAACCCGCGTTACTACTTGGAAAAACGAGAAACGTTTATCAAAAACATTTCAGCAACACGTTTGTTTATAGAAAAATTCGTAAAAGGCGAATTGACAACCGCAAACTTGCAAAAGTTACGGTTCTACTTCAAAGGTTTATATCCATTTTACCGGTTTACTCTCTTGCTTCCAACGCTTTGGGAAGCTGATGTACGTATAGCTGCTGGAAAAGATGCAGATGCGTCGATCAAAGCCGCGTTTAAAGATCGTTTGTTCGCCGAAGGTACTTTTGAAGCTGTTGACGCAGCGCTGCGCACGGTTGTGAAAAAGCACTTGAAGAAAATTGGTAAAAGTGAAAAGCTAGAACGTTTTGTCACTTCGGATGAAATAAATTCTCTGGCGGCGGGAAAAGAGATTAACTGGAGTGAAGTTAACTGCCGTACTGGTGGTTTCGTTTACTGCAACGACAAAGTTTACTCTACTCGGGATTACAAGAAAGTTTTCAAAGAGAATAATTACTTTTACGAAGAAGATGTGGTTGTTTCAAAAGACGTCGTCAAAGGCGTAGTTGCCTGTAACGCTGGCATTGTACGCGGTAAAGTTAGGGTTATTTTTGCAGTTGAACAGCTACGTGATTTCCGCGCTGGAGAAATAATGGTAACTCCGATGACTACGCCTGACTTTGTTCAAGTTATGAAAAGAGCCGCGGCGATTGTAACTAACGAAGGGGGAATGACTTGCCATGCGGCGATTGTTGCACGCGAGCTGAAACTCCCATGCGTAATCGGCACGAAAGTTGCAACGAAAGTGTTCAAAACCGGAGACGAAGTCGAAGTAAACAGCGAAACCGGCATGGTGAAGAAAATTTAACCAACGAGTGCAGTTACGTTTATTTTATTTTTTACAACTCGATTAGCGTAGAGTATCTCTGCCAGCGTTGAAAGTTCACTTGTTACTTTTTCAGGCGCAACATATTCATAAATTCCACTTTTTTCAGCTATTTTTTCTTCAGCGTGCAGCCAAGTTACTAAACTTTTCTTTGCTTCACCTGGGTTATTTTTTATAAACAGCGCAGCGTTTTCCAATGCAGCGCTGTACGCCTGTGCGTTTGTAGGGTTATTTTGAGCATATTGTTTTGAAATTAAACTCCCGGCTGTTGGTATTGGGTTCATTATGTACTTCGCGAGGAAGTTTGACTCAATTACTCTCGTGCCTAGCTTTTCTTGCGCGATTGTACCAACTGGTTCCAAACTAACTAGTGCATCTATTTGCCCAACTGACAGCGCGATTACTTGCAAATTTGGTTCCAGTTCAACAAAATTAATCTTTTCTGTATTAAGCTGATCTTTCAAAGCTACTTTTGTTAATGTTTTTAAATTTCCGCCAGGAAAAATTCCCACTTTTTTACCTTCCAGCTGAGAAACCTTGGTAATTGAAGCGTTTGGCATTACGAGGATTTTGTGAACTAAAGTATTTTCGTTCGCAATTGAAACTTGCACTAGCTTAAACGCGTTTGGACTCCTAGCTTGCGCAGCGTAAATTGACTCTATGCCTACTAGCGCAGCGGCGTCTACATTTCCGCTTACAAGTGCGTTAATAGCATCTGGAGACTTGGCAAATTCAATTGCGTTTACCTTCAAACCATATTTTTCAAAAAAACCTTGGTCCATAGCTACAAAAAAGTTTAAATCGCTTGCAATTGGAAGATAAGCTACGTTTATTTCTTTTTGCGCCTGCGTTGCGGTTACTTTGCCTGTCATCCCGTGAAGCGGAAACAACAAAGCAGCTATTCCAACTATTGCTAGGATTAGTACAATACTGTAAGCTATTTTCTTGTCCACTTTTCCCACCTGAATTGTTTCGAAGTGGTTTCAGTATTAATTAATTGTTGTGAGCTTCTTGACAACACATAGATAAATTTAAGTACTTGTATTTTCTCATCTTTTTCATGGATACCTCGCGTTTAGCTGCATTGGGTTTAACTCCAATTGAAGCGCGCACTTATGTCGCTTTGCTAGAACTAGGCGGCAGCCGCGCGGGCGTAATTTCTCATAAAACTGGCGTTAACCGTACAACTACTTACGATGCGTTGGAGCGTTTGATTCAAAAAGGACTTGTGAGTATTTCTTCTGAAGGCGAGCGCCGTGTTTATTGTGCAGTTGCACCTTCGCGTTTACTTGAATGGGTTGAAGAGAAGAAGGAAATAGCAAGTGAGTTGATTCCAGAACTTGAAACTCTATGTTCAAAGATAGAAGCGCCTACGGTGAAAATTTATCGGAGTAAAAAAGGAATTAACAGTATGTTGTCGCAGATTTTAACTATGCCTGAATATGTTAGTTTTGGCGCGTCTGGAGAGTTTTGGGAAGTTATGCAACATGATTACTTTGCCTTTCAACGCAAGAAACGCAAAGCTGGCGTTAAATCTCGTACGTTGCTCTCACTTGACAATCGAACTGCTACGCCAATCAAGTCAATTTACGGCAAGTTCAAGTTTCTACCTTCAGAGTTCTTTTCTCCATCTTCAACTTGGGTTTTTGGGAACAACGTCGCAATTGTAACGTGGACTCAGCCTCCGTTGGCAGTTGTGATTAGTGACAAAAACGTTGCCAAATCCTACAAGAGTTACTTTGAAGCAATGTGGAAAATTGCCAAAATCTAGCTAACGTTGCTAAGTAGTACATCTTCCAACTTTACTTGCTTTTTGATAATTCCATCTTCGTAGAAAATTTTCCAGAATTGCTCTATTGCTTGGCTTTGTTCTTTGTTTAGTTCACTAGCATAGACGAATGTTGCCATTGGAAAAGGCATTTTTTCAGTTATTTGTCTTTCAACTTTTAAATATTTTTCAAGCAGTTTTCTTTGTTCAGGCCAACTTCTAGGGTCATTTGACTCGTTAATTGCTCTTTGCATTACTTTTAACACTTTTTCAGCTGTTTCAGACCGATCTTGCATAAATTTAATTGACACAAAACCAGCGCCGTTACACGACGGGTTGACAAAATATTTTTCTGTTAAGCCAGGAATAAGTATTTTTGCAATTCCTTTTTCAACTCCAATTTGTACAATGGGGTCTAGTCCAACTAGCGCGTCTATTTGCCCGCTTTCAAGCGCTTGTAACTGCACTTGAACTGCCAAATCAACTAATTGAGTTTTTTCAGCGTCAACGCCATTGTTTTTCAAAATTCTTTTTACAATAGTAGTCCATTGGATTCCTGGCAATTTGCCTATATTTTTTCCTTCAAGTTCTTTTATAGAAGTCATAGTTGAATTTTTTTTAATGAGTAAACTATTTCCGCTATTTCCGTAGTGGCACGTAAATGCATAGTACTTTAATGAACCTGGACTTAGAGTTTCTGCAATTGCACTTATGCCTGTTGCTCCGCCTGGTCCGGCTAAGTCAACTTGATTAAGTACAACTGCATCAACGATCTGCTTTGGAGAGTCAAACCTAACAACTTCAACATCAATTCCTTCTTGTTCAAAGTATCCATTTTCAAGAGCTAAATAAAGCGGGATATTCTGCGTGATCGGTATATCGGCAATTTTCACTTTTTCCATTTTATTAGCAGTTGCGAATCCAGTTAGGCTTCCGCTTATGTAAAACGCGCCAAGCGCGATAACTGCAATTATTCCTATTGTAAGCAATATTTTTGAATTCATCTTCCAAACACCACAGTAAATGATTGTTCCAAAACCGCGGTTAAGAGTTATATTCCCCTCGGGGGGTCGCAGTAGAAACCTTTAAGTTCAGTATCGCGGTAATTTAGTCATGGATTTGAAGTTACTCGAGGAAATTGGACTTACGCAGGGAGAAGTTAAGGTTTATCTTGCGTTGCTTAAATTAGGCTCGACTAAAACCGGACTACTCGCACTTAAGGCGGGCGTTTCTTCGTCAAAGGTTTACAAGATTCTTGGCCGTTTGGAGAAAAAAGGGTTAGCTGGTCACGTGTTGAAAAGTGGGGTAAAATTTTATTCAGGTATGGCGCCCCGTAGGGTTATTGATTATATTGACGAGCGTGAGAAGCAATTGCAAGAAAAGCGGCTGCTAGTTGAAAATATGTTGCCGGAACTTGAAGCTAGTCAAAAGTTAGCGGGTGATGTAAGCGAAGCTACTATTTTTGACGGTTTCAAAGCAGTTACTAACTTTTTCCGCAATGCGCTTGACGAGTTGAAACCAGGAGAAACTTACTATGTAATCGGCGCTGGCTATGGAGAGGTGCCTCACTTGCGTGAATTTTTCTATGGCCATCACCGTCGACGCGCTGCTAAAAAGATTAAACTCAAAATGTTGGCAAACTTCAACATGAAGGAAAATATAGTTGAAACCACTTCTTTGCATTCAGAGATTAGATTCTTGCCCCAGTATCTAGTTACGAACATGCAAATAGTTTTTTTCAAAAACAAAGTTTTCATAATCCTCTGGACTCAAGACCCCAAGGGTTTCCTCTTGGAAAGCAAAGAAGCAGTGAAAAGTTTCCAAGCCTACTTCGACGCGTTTTGGAAAATTGCGAAACCTTAGCGTTAGCCGTTGTAAAACAGTGCGCTTGTTTCTACTTTTTTGTCTAGTTGTTTGCTTTCTTGCATTATGTCTGCTAGCTGTTGCACGCTTTGCTTTACTGTAGGAGTAATCTCGCTTTGCTTGTAAAATTGGTATAACGGAACGTTTTCCGCAACGCCTGCAGGTAAATTGAGTTGCTTTGCCATTATTGCCCTTGCGTTGGTTTCATTCGCACGTAGGTAGTCAACCGCTCGTTCAAGTGCGGCTATAATTTTTTGAGTTTCAACTGGATGTTGTTCAGTATATTTAGCTTTGAAAACAACTGCTGCGCCGGCTGGAAACGGATCTAAAACGTATTTTGCTCTTGGGCTGCGTTCAAGCACGCGGCCAATACCTTTTTGCACTGCAGTTGTAGCTTGCGGTTCAGTTGCGAACAGGGCGTCTACTCTTCCAGCTGCGAGTACTTCAGTTTGTATTTTAGAATCAATGTCAATTAACTCAATTTCGTTTTTATTAAAGAATTTACCAAAAATAATCTTTGCTATTGGCGTCATTCCCGCTGCGGCTAGGCCAATTTTCTTTCCCTTGAGTTGTGAAATTGAAGTGATAGAAGAATTCACCGGAACTAAGAGCGGTAAAACGCCGTGTTGTGTATCTTCGCCTACCATTAGCGCGGTTTTAAACTCTCCCGGCGCCCGCGCTTCTGCACCAAGCAACAGAGAATATGTAATGAGCCCTGCGTCAATTTGCCCAGCTGCAAGTGCATCTGCTAGGGGTTTAGTTGTGCTGAAATAAATGTATTCGGGGCGCAAGCCTTCTGCTTCAAAGTATTTGTTTTCAATCGCGATAAAATAAGGTAAACCAGCAGCGTGTTCAACAACGCCAATTTTTATTTTTTCTTCCTGCGCAACGGCGTGGCCAGTGAGTTGTGCGTTTGTAAACCAAATTCCAACAGCGATGATAATAACTATTGCTAATATTTGCAAAGCATGTTGTTTGTTCATGCTATAGCTAGTCTCTTTTCACGCGGTTATAGATTTGTTGTACAGTTGCTACGACAACCTTTTTATTTAGTGAGTTTTCTGAACTCTTTATGAATTCGCCTTTGAGTGTCGCTGGTTTAACTGAAAACGAAGCGCGCGTTTACGAAGTGCTAGTAAAGTCAGGTAAGACAACGGCGTCGCGTTTAAGCAATTTATCCGGCGTTCACCGTACTAACGCTTATGACATTGCGGAGCGGCTAGTGCAAAAAGGGCTAGCAACTCGTTTCAAACTAGGTAAGCACATGCTTTACAGTCCAGTTTCTCCTTCTGTTCTACGTAGCCGTGCTGAAAAAGTGCAGGAAGATTTTGACGAGAAGCTTTCTTTTCTTGAATCGTGTTTTTCAAGCCAACCGCAAGCAGTTAATAGCACTACTTTTGAAGGTCAAGCTGGGCTTCGTTCGGTTTTAATGGATATTGTTGACTCAATCCCCGAGGGCGGAACGTGGTACTCGCTTATTTCCTCTGGCCACGCTCGCGAAATTATTGGTAATGTGTTCGGCAGTAAGTTTCAACGTATGCGCGTTGCAAAGGGAATTAAACTCGTTGCGCTGTTGGTTGACAATGAAGCGGGTAGAAAACGCGCAGCTGACTTAGCGCCGTTACCTTTAACTGAAACTTACTTGCTTCCAGAGAGTTTCTTCACGCCAGTAGGCACTTGGATTTACGGGGATAAAGTGGTTTTCAATAATTACTTGCAACCGGTGTTTTCAATTCAAATTCAAAACAAGCAATTCGCGCAAAGCTACGTGCGTTACTTTGAACTAATGAAGAAAAAAGCGAAGAAGTTTTCTTGAATATTTTTATTAGGCGGGCGTTATTTTTATCGCGTTTTTCTCTCGTTTTACATAGGCTGTTGCGCCAGGTTTGATTTTCAACGCGGCCACTAGCTCGCTTGGAATTCTTATTCCGATGCTATTGCCCCACTTGGAAAAAATACTTTTTTGGCTTTCTCGCCATGCTTTGTGCTTTTCGCCTAATTCTTTAAGTTGTTCCATCGTCAGGAATTCTTCTCCGCACTTTGGGCAGTGTGCGCCTTGGAAATCGATTTTCTCTGGTCCAAACTCGCCGTGTATTTCAACCATTTCAACTTTGCAATATGGGCATTTCATTTTCATGTTCCTCTTTCAACTGTTTTGACTATTATTACATCACTGACTTCTTCGCAAATGCAAATTGTGCAGCCGTGCTTTCCGCGTTTCTCGAATTTCAGAAAATGTTTTCCAAAACGCTTTAACTTTCCCGTTTGAATAATCTCGTAAATTTGGTCAGGGTAGGCTATATAACGTAAACGCGCTCGCTCCGCTGCGTGTTTTGTAATAATGACTGGCTTTCCTTGAAATTCCATCTTTTGTCATGATATCCATAGATATCCGGTAATATAAAAGCTTTCGGTCAAAAAGTAGACGAATGGAAAAAATCAAAAAAAAGGTGAAGAAGTTTCTTTAGTTAAGTGATTTGAGTTATTCTGCCGATTTTTTTAAACCTGTGTTTTGGTAAATTTTCAAGAACTTGCCAGAAGTAGTCGCTGAGTTCAACTGGTTCGCCAAATTTTAACTGTCTTATTTTTATTTTTCCCATGTAATCACTATCTTCCGCTCCAGTGTATTACTTTCTTTTCAGCCATTTGT
>JAZDHP010000058.1:0-2940 GCA_043805855.1 Microcaldota archaeon | reverse complement strand
AAAACCAACTTTAAAAGCTTTGAGCCGGCACTTGGCGGATTTGTTTGTAGCCTATTTTTAAAAGTTAGAATGTAATTGTATATTACAATGAGAGCTAAAGTAAATTTTGATGTTTTGGTATGCTTTGTAAAGTCGTTGTCTGACATAAAACAAGGCCGCGTCAGGAGAGTCAAATAACTTATTAACTTCTTCCTCCATAAATTCTTTATAAAATGCGGGGGTCGCATAGTGGCTATTGCGGTAAACCCCCTTTTTCTTTACAAAAGAAAAAGGCCGTTTACGGTTCAAAAAGAAAATGGGTACGCAAGCCTGCTAAAACGTTTCTCTCTATAATCTAGAGTGAAAGCAGTTAGTAGTCAGCTATTGGGGCGTAAGTCCCGCGTGGGTTCGAACGGCTTTTCTTTTAGAAAAAGAAAAGACCGAGGGAAAAGAAAACCTCAAACTGAAAATCCCACTCCCCGCGTTTTTTCTTTTTGATCATTATGGCAAAATGGTATTCTGTTGTTCGTCGTGTTCGTTGTCCTTTAATTAATAGTTTAATAGCCGACGGCATGTCGCATAAGTATAAAGAGTTTCCATTTGACCAGACTTTTGCACAGCGCAACATGTATGTCATTGACGGCTACTGGTTTCTCGACGAGGAAAAAGATGAAATACAGCGGAATAATTTTAGAAAATTGTTCGCAAAAGATTCACGCTTCTTGTTAAAAATGCTTGCCGATGCGCATAGCGAGTGGAACGAATTTGAAAAATACGCGAAACATTTGCGTGTGAAAGATTTTTCAAAAAACAATAATGCCGAGTTAAAAGGAGATTTTGACAAAGTTTCGCTTTTCATCCGCAGTTGGGTTAATCTTTATTTGCAGTTCGGTTGGCTGTTGGAAAAAGTAATGGAGTTAAAATTAAAACAAATTCTTGAAAAGCGCGCGCTTAACAAAATGCAGGAAAATTTTAGCTTGTTAACTGTTCCAATGCGCCGTGGAAATTTTGAAGATAGTAACTTGCAATTATTAGAAATAATTGAAGAGATAAACGTCAACGCGAAGTTGAAGAAATTATTTGAAAAAGCTCCTGGCGAAATTGCAAGTGGTTTGAAAAATTATCCGGAAATTGAACACTTAGTTTTGCTTTACGTTGAACGTTTTGGTTGGCTTGGCAATTCAGATTTCAACAGCATTTTTTGGAATAAGGAAACTGCGTGTAAACAGATTAAAGAAAAGTTAGCGGGCGGCATAACTTCGTTAAAAGAACAAGAGTTGGAGTATGAAAAACGCGAAGCTGCGATTGAAAAGTTAATGAAAGATTTGAATTTCAACGACGAAGAAAAAATTATGGTTCAAAGTACGCGGGAGTTAGTTCACTTTCGCAGTTTTCGCACTGATGTATTGTGGAAGCTAGGTTGGTATTGCCGGCCGTTGTTTGCCGAAATTGCAAAGCGTATTACTGTTGATTTTAGCGACTTTTCTAATTTGCTTTTCTTTGAAATTTCCGACGCGCTTGGCGGCAAGGCAATTGATGAGAAGATTGTAGAAAAGCGCAAGAGGGATTATGCGATTGTTGTAGTTGAGGGAAATATTGAATATTTTTACGATAAGTCAAAAATTGACAAGTTAAAACGTGAGTTCAATGTTGGCGTAACGCAGTTAGTTGGCGAGTTGAAGGGAAGCATTGCTTTTACTGGAAAAGCAATTGGAATTGCTAAAATCGTGAACAGCGTTAGTGATTTGGAAAAAGTTCAAAAAGGTGACGTGCTAGTTACGATTATGACTAAGCCAGCGTATATTTCAGCAATGCAACGTGCTGTTGCGTTTGTTACTGACGAAGGTGGGATTTTGTGCCACGCGGCTATAATTGCACGAGAAATGAAAAAGCCGTGCGTAATTGCAACTAGAAATGCAACGCAGGTTTTCAAAGATGGCGATAGAATTGAAGTTGACGCGGTTAACGGCGTTG
This sequence comes from Microcaldota archaeon, assembly GCA_043805855.1. Lineage (GTDB taxonomy): Archaea > Micrarchaeota > Micrarchaeia > Norongarragalinales > UBA8480 > JAHFHC01. Next base: position 987 of record JAZDHP010000058.1, on the reverse strand, counting down.
TGCGGAAGTTGTAATTATTTACAATTTCATTAGTTTGCTTACTGAGTGGCCTCTGCTTATTGCGTGTATTACTTGTGAGAGGAATGGCGCTATTGGCATTACTTCTATTTTGCCGTTTGGTTTAACTGGAATTGAATCTGTAACAACTACTTTTTCTATTTGCCGCGCTTCGTTTAAGAGTTTTTCTGCATCTCCAGTAAATATTGGGTGAGTTGCGTAGACTAGAACTCTCTTTGCGCCTTGTTTGCGTAGTTGCTTAGCGGCGTTTACAATTGATCCGCCTGTGTCAATCATGTCGTCGAATAAAACAGCGGTTTTTCCTCTAACTGATGGCCCCATGTACATCTTTTTTTCTGATTTCCCTGGCCCCTTGTACATATTTATTTCTGATTTCCCTGGTTTTGGCCGTTTTTTGTGAAATACTCCTAAGCCAAGTCCCTCACTATTAGCATAACCTTCTACTCTTGGTAACCCGCCAACGTCTGGAGATACTATTATTGCTTCTTTATACTTTTTACCAAGCGTTTTCATTAAGTGTCGTTTAACCAAGTGTTGTACTCGTAAGTTTTCAAAGTTTCCAGGGAAAAACCCTTGAATTGACTTTGCATGCAAGTCAATTGATACTAAGCTATGTGCTCCTGCTTTGTGCAACAACCGTGCAACCAACGCTGCGCTTATTGGCTCTCGTTCGCCAGCTTTTCGCTCTTGCCTGCCATAAGGATAGTGAGGTAAAACAACAGTTACTTTTCCAACTCCAGCTCGTTTAAGCGAGTCAATCATAATGAGCGTTTCCATTAACTCATTGTTAATGTCCCTACCGCCAGTTTGAACTAAGAAAATGTGCTTGCCACGGACGCTCTTTGCTGTATCTTTTACGCTTACTTCGCCGTTGTTGAATCGCGTTACTTTTGTTTCAATTATTGGAATTTTTCCAACTCTTGCGATTTCCCTAGCTAGTTCGGGGTGAGCTGTTCCATGCATTATTGC
>JAZDHP010000057.1:0-6362 GCA_043805855.1 Microcaldota archaeon | reverse complement strand
CAATCTCCCAGCGCGTCTTGCATGTTGTCCATTGTGCTGTCAACGTCGAACGTTTCAACGTACTGGTATTGTTTTTTCAACGCGGTTTCAATTTGTTTTTGCGCTAGTTCAACTGACTGTGATTCAGCTGCGCTTGAACAGTAGTTAACTCCACTGCAAATGAAAGGCGCATCGCGTTCAGGTAAAGTGCCTGGGCTGCTGTCGGCTTCAAATTTGTAGTTGCCAATAACGTCTCCTAATGAAAGCGCGTAGTCTTTGAAATTGTTACTGCCGTCAGGTTGTACTGCTTTAAATGGTTGTAGTAAAGGAACAGTTTTTGCGCCTATTTGGCAGCCTCCTTTGTCAGTGCAAAGGTAAAAGCCGTCTTTAAGTGTAGAAATTGAAGTTAGTTTTTCTTCGCTTTGTTCTTCGTTTCCACTTAGCACGCCGATTGTGTTTGGCTCAACTGCAACTGGTTTACCACTATTGCTTTTTGGCATTAGGCCAACGCGGTCTTCTGGCAAGTTGTTAATTACAAACCCAGGTTCTTTTGGATCTCCAGCTGTTTCGGTTCGGTAAAATAATCTATTTTGTTCAACTGTTGTTGGAACTGTTGTGAATAGGTAGCGGCCGTCTAGAAATTCTTCTGGGTTAGTTGTTGGGCTTATTACTAAACGCACGTTGTACTTTACGTTTAGGTTTGCGTTGCTTTGTAGTTCAAAATCAGCGTAGCCATCTCCTTCAATAAATTGCTCTTTAGCTGGGTCCCATAGTAATGGCTTGAAGTTTTTGCCGTTTTCTTCTGGTCTTAGTTTAACGCAGTTTCCTTTTTCGTTGAACTTAATTGCAAATGATTTGAATTCTGGAGCTGAAGTTAAGCCAATTGCTGAAACACCGGAGACAATTGGTTGTAACAACGCGCGGTAACTTTGAAGTTTGTCAAGCTCGTCGTACGTAAAGCAACTGTTGTCAATTGTCCCGCCTTTTATTCTAATTCTATAATCTGGTTGGCCTGTTGTGTCTTGAATTGCGAATCCAAAGCCATTGCGTGGCACTAACGGCGTTATTTTGAGGGTGCATTGTGCGCCGCCTTGTACGTTGCTGCATTGTACGTTTGTTGGCTTGTCGCTTTGTTGTACTTGGAAGTTTCCTGCAAATGCAATGAACTTGGTTTTTACAGATGCTGCTACTTTTGCACTGTGTTGTTTTCCACCGTCAAATAATCCAGAGTCGCCAATTGCTTTGCGCGCCATACAGCGAGTTATAAGTCGCGTGTAGTAGAGCGCGCCTTTTTTCGGGCACATGCTTTTGATTTTAATTGTGCCTGAGTTTGTGTTTTCAAGTTTACAGCGGTACAAGCCTGGTTTGCTTATTACTTGTGAATAAACTGCTTGTGGGCCGAGGCTGTCTACTTGTACAACTGTGTTGCCACTTCTGTCAACGCATTTAAACGAGTGGGATAATGGGTCTTTGTTAACCCATGAAATTGTCCAGTTGCTTTGGTAATTCTGCCGGCGAATGTCAAAGAATGAACCTCCTCCGTAGGGGTCTGCGTAGCCTGATAAGCCATATTGGCCGGTTACTTGTGAACCAACGCCTTGTTGGCCCATGCCACTTGTAAGTGCTCCTGCATAACGCGGGTCTACATACTGTTGGTTAGGTTGGCCTGTGAATGGGTCAACTACTCCAGCTCTTTGGTAAAAACTATTGTACCCGCCCATTGGAGCAGAAGAGTAGGAAGCTGCGTCTGGAAAACGTGAGTCCCATAGATTTGGAGACTGGTAAGAACCGTAGAACATTTGTGAAAACGTATCTACAACTAATCGCGGTGGTTCGAAGACATTTCCGTTTATGTAAACAATGCCGTTTGAATCAGTTGCATTTGTTGTTCCATAACCAGTGCAAGTGTTTTCAACTTGAATTGGGCTGTCTAAACTACGCGTGCCTGTACGTGGGTCAGTTGCGCTTATTTCAACTTGGCAAGATTCATTTGACGAAGGTGCAAGTGAAAGAATGCGAGTGCGGCCTGGCTTAAAGTCTGGAATGCGATAGTGGCTAGTTGTACCTTCAGCATCTGTTTTAACTTGAGTTACACCAGGTCCAGCAATGCTAACGCAAGCCGGGTCTACAAATACATCTGCAGTTACGCTGACGTCAAGCGTATTCTTCACTTTTAACGTTGTTGCATTGCATGTAAGTGAAATAAAGTCAGGCTGGTCAAATTCAAAGAACGACGCTACTTTGCTTGTAAGTAATTCAGTAACTGGAACAAAGCGGTCACGCGAAATAACTATGTTAAAAGTTCCTGGGCTAGTTGGCCTAATTCTTTTTACAACATACTGGCCATCAAGGCCATTAGCGGGTGTATTATCGCCAGCTATTTGGCTTGGTACGTCGCCGTCGAAAGGTGAGCCGTTTTCTTCTTCAAATGTAATTGTAGCGTCTGTAATGGCTTGGCCGCTTGAAGTTTTTACAGTTAAGTGTAAGTCTTTGCTTTTACCAACTTCAAATTCTTTTGGCGTTAACTGCGTTATTGAAAGTGCCCCTGTTCCTTGTACAACTGCAAATGTACGTGAGTTTGTTACAATAACTCCACGGCTGTCGCCGAATTCAACTTTAAACGAACTATAGTCATTTGGAACAACTCCTTTTGCAATTACGAAGCCAGTGTAAACACCTTGCGCTTCTGCAAATAAAGTGCGCACTGCTGTTCCTGTTTCGTCAACGCTTGAAGTTCCTTGGCCGCTGTAATCTGATAGTTTAACTAATCCATTTGGCGAGATTATTTTCGCGTATGCACTTGAACCTTCAATTGAACCAAAACTCCTGATTTCAAAATTAAGGTTAAACGGCTTGTTTACAGTTGCAATAAATGGAGAGCCAACTGCGTTTGGCTGTTCAGTTGAGTTAAATGAAATTGAAACGCAAGCTGTGCCTTGTTCGTTGCACACGCTGCTTCCTTCTACTAGGGCAAATTCCTTGTCAAGAGTTGTTGCATAGCATTCATCTCTAGTTTGGCTTTTCCTCTCTAGGCCAAATTCATTGTCGTAAGGCGAGCGGCTGTACTTGTTGTTTTGAACTGCAAAAGCACGGTAGTGCATTGTTAATTTGTCACGAGAAGCGTCTGCTGTTGGCTTTACAAAAACGCGCAGCGTGAGTTCAACAACTCCGGTTACGCCATTGTAATTTACTTGAACCCATTTCTTTCCCTCGTTGTTCACGTCGTTGTTAAGCAAATCAGTTGAACAATCGGCTCCAGGGCTGTAGGTTGTTGAATGAACTGAAATTGGGTTGCCTAGCAAAGACGGCGTAAATTCAAAATCTTTAATTATAATTGGGTCACTTGCAGTTGTTGAATCTTCCCCAACTCTTACAAACAACCCTTGAGATTGTGAACCGTTTGCAAAACTCGCTGCAAAACGTGCAGTGTAAATTCGGCCTTTTTCAATTGTTGGAAAAGCTATTACTTCATTTCCCTTGTCGTCAAGCAGGGAAACTAAATTTACAATTGTTTGTTGTTTGAATTGGTCGCTTAAAGCATAAACTTTAATGTGCTTAGTTTGGCCAGGCGATACAAACTGGCTAGCTGAAGTTGAAGGTTCAAAGCCACTTGCAGAGGTAACTAAAACCAGCTGTTGTTGCGCCCAAGCATTTTCTAAACTACAAACTCCAGTAACGTCAGTTGTGCAATTTGCAACTGCAACTCCTGCAACTGAACCTGCAAAAGCAGTTACAAGCGCATTTGCAATTGGCTCTGTAGTTACTAAATCAATTGCATTTACAACAATTGTCCCAACTGGCCTTTCCAAAGTAAACGAAACAGTGCGGGTGCCGCTTTCTGCAAATGCAACTTGAAAAACATCACTTTGGCCAGTTGCGCCTTCTAGGTTTGCAAATAAACGCAATGGAACATCAGCGGGAATTTTTGCAAAGCTAGCCTTGCCATCTGGCCCAGTAACTTCACTTATTCCATATAGCCTTCCGCTTGAATCGCGTAGTTCAACATCAGCTGAACTTGCAGGTTCACTGTCAGCTGTTAAAACTTCTGCGTCAAATTCAACATTATTACCTGCAGCTAATGGCATTAATTCTAGGGTTGCATCACTAGATGAAATTGTAGTTATTAATGGCAAGTAATTTTCAGCATTTACAGCAACGTATGCATTTTCCAGAGAAATTGAAGAAGCCAATGTAAATGAAAGTTCGCCGTTTTCATCTGTTAACTTTTTAACTATTTGCTGGTTTGAACTAGATGAAAATAGAAACACATTTGCATTGCTTATCGCAGCGCCAGCGTCTGAAATTACTTTTATCGAGACAACTTGTGAATTTGAACTAGTTGCGTTTTCAACTTGAACAGTAAATTCTAAATCTTCTCCATCTAAAACTTCTTGAACAGTAGATTGTTTTGATAAATAGCCGCTGCTAGTAGGCGTAACAAGCGCGTACACACTTGCGCCAACTTCAGCTGCTTCTTCAAACCTCGCAACTCCACTTTCTACGTTGTCACTTGCAATTGGTGAAGAAGAAGTTTCTTGGAAAAGCTGGACATTTGCACTTACAAAATTTCCAAGGCTATCTTTTACATTTACAATTACGTTTCCCTTTACTGGTTGGTTGCCTCCATTGTTAAAATCGCTTCCAGTTGGTGTTAACCTAACTGTTAATTGTGGGTCAGTTGTTAGTACGCTGCGCTGGGTTGTTTCAAAATTTTCAGCGTCTATACTTAGTGATAAAATTGAGTCACTTGCAGCTAATTTTATAACTGCAACTCCATCTGGCTGGGTTATTGCAGAGCCACTTAAGCCAGTTGAAAGAGATTGGAAACTAATTGAAGCATCCCTTACAGGCGCACCGGTTAAACTGTCAATTACGCTTATTGCAAAATCACGCGTTTCTTCTTGCCGTGAACTTAAAGTTATTTCAATTGAATTTTCGCTTCCGGTTAGAGAAATGTCTTTTAAAAGCGGGCTATAACTAGGATGGTTAATTTTAACCTGCGCTCGCCGATTAAGCGGCACTCCTTCAAAAGTAACTTTGCCATTTGTAGTTGTTTTAGTTGCAAAGTCACTTCCATCAAGCACCAGCGTAACTGGGACGCTTTCGACTAGGCCACTTGCAGTTGAAAGAGAAATTGAAACGCTTCCAGTTGGGGCTAACAAACCTGAAAAGCCGTAAATCGAAGCGCCTAAAATAATAAACACTAAAGCAATTGCAACTGGAAAAGATGGAATGCCTTTGCTTTCAATTGGCTCCACGAAATAATTGTAAAGGTCAATTCCTTTTTCATGCAAAGAATCAAGCGCTGCATAGTACTTGTCTTCCAATTTATAGTAAAAAGATTTTAACCTTCCAAACAACGAAGAATCCCCTTCTTCAACAACTTTTTGCATTGAAATATTACCTCGTAAGAAATAGAGCCTAACAGTATTTAAAAGCAACGCATTTTTCACGAGGTTTACAAATTAAAACAGGCAAAACACTAAATACTAGTAGTTACCAAATAGGTAACTGAATAACCAATGATTGAACTACCCAACTATGGCTTGCGCGCATATGCTTTTCTCTATTCTAGAAACGGTTCGCGCTCGCATTTCAAGCAAAGCGAATTAAACGGCATTGTATCTCTTGCTATGAAGAAAAAAATATTCGCCTTGCTGTTACATAGCAAGTGGATTGTTAAAAGCGGTAAACGCACTTACCGCTGTATTTCGCCTGAACAAGCTATTTTAGGATTGTTGAAACCAAGGGCGCTGGAAGTTTTAAAAGCAAGTAACTTGCCATATGTTTTAACAGGCGCATCTGCATTGCAATTATGGGATAAACATACAACTGCACAACGCCATAGAAAATCTAAGCCCAATTGCCCCTATTTTATAAAAGTGCTGAAAAAAGACTTGCAAGAATGGAAAAACTACTTAAACAACAAATCCACCCCAAACTATGTTGAAAATGGAACTACAGTTGGAGATTTTATAGTGCTTATCCCAGTTAACAGCTTGCGATTTGCAAAGAAACACGGGGTGAAAGTTGAACGGCTATGGGAAACAATTAGGAGAGGCGCAAGCACATGAACCACCTTGGACACTTTGCAATTGGCTTAATTGTCGGCGTAGCTGCAATGCTGCTTTTAAACGCTTTTTCACCGCAGTTAATCGCAATTGCACTGCTTGCCAGCGTATTGCCAGACATTGACTTAAAACAAAGCAAAGCAAGCAAAATAGTTGAGCCAATTGCAATAATTGCAACAGCAGTTTTTCTATATCCAGTTATAATAAGTAAATACGCAGCAATTCCGGCTATGGTAATATCTCTAGCTATTAGTACAGCGGTTATTTTTCTGCTGTTTTTTCCACTTCGTTTAAAACACCGAGGAGTAACCC
>JAZDHP010000056.1:0-13990 GCA_043805855.1 Microcaldota archaeon | reverse complement strand
TGAATTTGAAGATAAAAGATTACAATTATGTAAAGCGCGTATATTAACAAAAATAACGCTCCGCCGAATTTATCTAGTTGTTTGTTAACTGATGCGAAGTAAAGTAAAACGATGTTTGCAAGCACTGCAAATAGCAACGCTGCTATGAATACCGGCAAGAGAATGTGAATTGGACTTATAATTGCCGCCGTGCCCAAAACAAGAGTTAAGTTCACCATGTTGCTTCCAATAGCGTCTCCAAGCGCCAGGCCAAAGTGCTTTTTCCTAATTGCCTGGAGGTCAATTGACAATTCAGGCAGCGAAGTGCCAATTGCGATTATAGTTGCGCCGATAAAACTTTCTGCAATGTTGAATATCTTTGCAAGTTTCACCGCGGAATCCACGACGAAGCTAGAGCTTATTAAAACAATGGCAATTGAAGCTGAAAAATACAAAAAAGCATAAAGCGCTTCTTTTTTAGTGACGTTGTTTATGCCATTTTCATTAATTGGCTGCTTCCTAAGAACGTAAAAGGCATAACCGAGGAATAATAGTAATAAAATAATTCCTTCGAGCGCGCCAAGCGCTTGGCCGCTTATTGAACTGTTAAAAATAATGTAAAGCGAAATTACCGTTGTTAAAACGAGTATTAGTGAAATATCTTTGAGCGTCTCTTTTCTTATTTTTAATCCATACAGAAAGGCGCCTGCGCCTAGAATTAACAATATATTTGCGATGTTTGAACCAAAAACATTGCCTGCAGCAATTGCACCCTTGCCCGCAGTTGATGAAATAACGGAAACTGACAATTCAGGTAATGAAGTTGAAACCGAAAGCAAAAGAAACCCAACTGCAAGCTGACTTATTCCAAAGAATTTCGAAAGTTTAACCGCGTTTTCAACTACGACGCTTGATGATTTTGCAAGTATAGTTAGCGAAACTAGCAGTATTATTCCTTCAATTAGTACCATGTTGTTCAGCTGTTTTTATCTTTGTAATTAAAGTTTGTAAAATCGGCGGCGCAATAAGCGTAGTTAGTAAAGCCATTGACGCGATTACAGAATACTCTGCGGGCGTGAGTATTTTAGTAGTCAAGCCAATTGCAGCTATTATCAAAGCTACTTCGCCGCGAGGCATCATTCCAATTCCAACAGCTGCTGCTTCCAGTGGTTTTAACTTCGCAATTAATCCAGCAACACCACAACCAATTACTTTTGTAAGAATTGCTAAAATGGTTATAATTAAAATTGGAACAAAAAACACCGACAGTGCATTTATGTCTATAAACGTTCCAAGAGAAATGAAAAATATTGGCAAGAATAGCATTTCTAACCCGTAGGTCTTTTCTTCAATTTCAATACGGTGCTTGCTTTGGTTTAAAATAATACCCGCCATAAACGCACCGACTATTGCAGATAGTTTAATGAACTCGGCCATGTACGCGTAGAAAAATACAAGTGCTAAAACTAACAAAAAGCGCTTGGGGTTCAATTCTTTTTTGTCTAGATACTTCAAAAAGTACTTTCCAGCCATGACGCTGCCTAACAAGAAAACAACTGCAGTGACGAGAGTTAACGCTAGAGAAACAATTGATGCCTCGCCGCTAACGCCGGTTATGTTTATTACAAACGATAAAACAAGTAGACCCAAAATATCATCTAAAACCGCCGCGCCTATAATTATTTCAGCAAATCGCGCGTTCATTACTTTAAATTCTTTTAAAACAGCTACCGTCACCCCAACTGAAGTTGCAGTTAACGCTGCTGCCATGAACATTGAATATGCAAAACTACCGCCCGCGTAGCTAGCGTACAAGAAACCAACTGCAAAAGGCAAAATAACCCCCGCTAATGCAACGATAAGATTGTCAAATGCAAATATCTTTTCTAACTTATTATGCATGCCGACTTTGAACAAAAGAATAATTGCCCCAAGTTGTGCAAAAACGTGCATAATGTTTTCAAGCCTTAGGACATTAGGCGCAGTGTCTGGAATTGTAAAAGGCAACCGCAATGAATGTAAAAACTCCCAAGATAAGTTTAGAAAACTAGAACTCATGAAAATACCTAGGATCATTAAAATCATGACGCTAGGTTGTTTGGTATATACAACTGCTAATTCTCCAGCAATTGCAAGTAGTAGTAAAAATACTATTTCAAAGTAAATGTGTTTTTCGTCTTCGACAACTCCAAAAACGCTAGTTTGGATAATTGTTATTATCAGTAGTAGAAAAATGCCCAGCACAAGTATACCGACAAATGGAGATACGCTCTGCATTGTTTTTTTAATCATGTGTTTCAACTACTAGCTCGCCATAGAATTAATTGCTTTCGACGGCGTTAATCAGAGCTTTATCTTTGTTAAACGTCGTTTATGAACTTTGCAATGTTTTTGAACGGAAATAACTTTTTCACGTGAGTTAGTCTTCTAAAAATGTCCTGCGGCGCGTTCATTAAACTTGAAGTTCCTGCAAGTCCAGTAACTGCGCGACAGAGGTTCAATTCATCTTTAACTAATCGCGTTATCAAAAAATTTTCTCTAATGTTTTCCCGTCCATTTGCGCCCATTTCCCTTGCTTTTTTCGGGTTTTTCAACAAGTATTCAATTCTATCGGCGCATTCGGCATCGCTGGAAACTAAAAAGCCGTTAACTCCGTCTTTAATTTGCAAGGGTATGCCGCCCACGTTTCCTCCGACAACAGGAGTGCCTTTCCATAGGGCTTCGCTTACAGTTAGCCCAAATCCCTCTCTAATGGATTTTTGCACTACAACGGCGGATTTGCGCTGCAATGCATTTACCAGCAAGTCATCTTGTGCGGTTATCAAAGTAACGTCTTTCATTTGCTGAGCGGCGCGGTAAATTCGGTTGAAGACTTCGCCACCTTCGGGGTCATCAGCCGCCATACTTCCAATTAACACCAACTGGCACTTTTGTGACTTGCGTACTTTTCTAAACGCGCGTATAACTCCTAGTGGATCTTTCCATGGGTCAAAACGAGAAACTTGCGTAACTAGCGGAACGTCACTCTTGCTGTCAATTCCATGTTTTTCAAGAATTTTGTTAACCTGGGTTTCAGAGAGGTAGCGGTTTTTGTCAGCTAGCGGGTCAATTGCGGGTGGCATCACAAAAATTGGGCGAGAAATATCAGTAGCATAGCTTAAGTGCGAAACTACAACTGCATCGTAATTTTTTATGAACTTTTTCAAGTAATGCCAAAGCGCAGGGTTGGGGTTAGATAAGTCAATGTGAACTCGCCAAACCCATGGTTGTTTTTTTTGCAGGATGGGTAAGCGTAAAAACTCCGGAAGCGGCTTCCATAGTGAGGGGGATTCGCGAGAATATAAGTTAATCAATCCGCACGGTTGCGGGTCATCAATAACAACACAGTCATACCAATTTAAGTTTGAAATTAAGGAGTTCATTTCAAGTGTAGATTCATAGCACTCAAGTTCTTGTTTTGAAAAACTTACTTTGTCGCTCTGCAGTGCGTTGTGCATTTTTTTCGTGACGTTAAAAAACTCCCGGCTACCCTTAAGTAAACGCCATTCGGTTTTTAAACCAGCTTCGTTTAACAGGGGGATATAGGTGTTAAGCATCTCTGCAACTCCTCCGCCGTAAAAAGTAGCATTGACGTGTGCCATTGATTTTTCGCTTAAAATAGAGCCGAGGTTTTCAATTTCTTCAATTTTTTCTTCGCCTACAATTTCAGCGTAATGGTGAAGTTTTGACATAAGTGCATTTCATTAAGGTGCCTTAGCATTTAACCAACTAGGTTCGTCAATCGTGGAAAAGCACATCCACAATCGTGGAACGTGTAAGGCTTTATTAACAAACAAACTAAGTATATACGTTTTCTAAAATGATTTCAATTCCGTTTACGTTTGATGATATAGTAATTCTATTTGCAACAATAGCGATTTCGTTAATAGCTTCGAAGATTATTTACCATTTAATAATAATTTCCGCGAAGAAAATAACCTCCAAAACCAAAACTATTTTGGATGACAAAATTGTAGATGCTATTGAAAATCCACTTCACTTTGCATTAATAATAATCGGGCTCCATATTGGGATTGAATACACTAGTTTGACGAGCCTTGCAATAAAGTCAACAATTTTTGAAATAGCTATAATTTTGCTAGTTGCTTATACTTTGTCCAAGCTTCTAGATGCAATGGTTGCATGGTATAATGAAGAAGTTGCCGCTAAAAGCAAGCACAAAATGGAAGAAGTTATTTCAACCGCTCACAGAATTGGCCAAGTTATAATAATTGTACTAACTGCAACGATGATCTTGCGTACTTTGGGTATTGAAATAACGCCAATAATCGCCGCTTTGGGAATTGGGGGCCTTGCAATTGCCCTTGCTTTTCAAGATACGCTTTCTAACTTCTTTGCGGGAGTATACTTGACAGTTGACCGACCGATAAAAGTCGGCGACTATATTGAACTAGAAAATGGACAAAAAGGCTACGCGGTTTCAATAGGCTGGCGTAGTACGCAAATACGTACTTTGTCAAACAACTTGATAATTGTTCCAAATTCCAAAATGGCGCAAGCTATGATTGTTAATTACTATGCGCCAACAATGGATATGTCTATTGTAATTCCCTGTAGTGTTTCCTACGATAGTGATTTAGAAAAAGTTGAAAAAATAACAATCGAAACCGCGCGTTTAATTCAGAAGAAAACAAAAGGGGCAGTGCCTAATTTCGACCCATTTATACGTTACAATACTTTTGGAGATAATGGCATACACTTTTCCATAATTTTGCGGGTAAAGGAATTCACTGACCAGTATTTAGTTACCCATGAATTTGTAAAAGCGCTTCACACAGCTTATAAAAAAGCAGGTATTAACATTCCGTTCCCACAACGCACAGTACACTTTATTGACAAAAAGTCCTCGAGAAAATAAAAATGGCAAATGAAAAAACAATTGACGAGATTTTAAAGGACAATAAAATTCTACTTGCATCGACAAGCGAACCTTATGCTCACTATTATCATGGCGGTGAAATACACTGCCGGGGAACTGCCGGCGGAGTTCCAACTGCTTTTGATTCGCTCTTGAAAAAATACGGTGGAACTTGGGTTGCACTTGGCCTTGGCACTGCGGATAAAGAAGTTGTTGATTCAAAAAATAAAGTAAACGTTCCGCCCGGCGAAAATAAATACCTTTTGAAACGCGTTTGGCTTAGTAAAAAAGAAGAGGAAAGCGGCTTGGCGCTAGCGTCTAACTCTATGCTGTGGCCGTTGTCTCATGTTGTCCACGTGCGGCCTCATTTTCAAGAAGACGCGTGGGAACAGTACAAGATAATGAATAAGAAAATGGCTGAGAGCCTAGCGCAGGAAATAACCGACAATACAATTGTTTGGATAAATGACTATCAGTTAAGTTTATGTGCTGCTTATTTGAAAAAATTAAAACCAACTGTAAAAACGGGGTTCTTTTGGCACATACCTTGGCCTGGCTTTGAAGCGTTTAAAATATTTCCGTGGAAAAAAGAACTGCTGGAAAGTCTACTACAAAACGATTTAATTGGTTTTCATACAAACGAATACACGAAAAACTTCCTTTACACAGCTCAAAAGCTAGTTGATTGCAAAGTAAATGAAAGAGAAGTAATTGTAAAAGAAAATAGTAAATGTATTGTGAAAACGCTGCCAATTGGAATTGACTATGAAGGCGTTTCACAACAAGTGCGCAGTGTTAGCGACGACGATGTGAGAAAAATAAGAAAGCGCTACCAAGCACTTGATCGTAAACTGCTCGTAGCGGCAGATAGAATGGATTATACAAAGGGGATAAGTGAAAAAATTAAAGCGCTGGACTATTTGTTCACTAGTAAACCAGGCTATGTTAATAAAATTACTCTTGTGCAAATCGCTGCGCCTACTCGCACAAATTTGCCAGAGTATAAAAAAGCACTTGAAGACACGTTAGCAGCTACTGATGCGGTTAACTGGAAATATTCAATTGGAGACTGGAAACCAGTAATTCTAATAAATGATTTTGTCCCGCTAAAAGAAATAATTGCTCTATATCGCGCTGCGGATACTTGTCTTGTAACGTCGCTTCACGATGGAATGAACCTAGTTGCTAAAGAGTTCATTGCAAGTAACGACGGAAACGGCATGCTTGTTTTAAGTCAATTTGCAGGTGCTAGCGAGGAATTAGAACAAGCGGTGCAAGTAAATCCATTTCTAATTGAAAATATAGCCGAAGGTATTGAACAGGCGCTTGAAATGCCAGAAGTAGAAAAAAAGCAACGCATGAACAAAATGAAAAAAACAGTAGCGCAAAACACGGTTTTCAACTGGGCGGACAACTTCATCAAAACTCTTGTAATTCAATAAGTGAATAGCAAATGAAAACGGTAATAGCTGATTTTGACGGTACCTTGGCTGCGATACGGCGTGATCCAAAAAAAGTAAAAATAGCCACGAAAACACTAAGAGTTTTAGAAAAATTACGCGCTGCAGGGGTGAAAGTAATTGTTTTAAGCGGTAGACCGAAAAAATTCTTACGTGTACAACTGCCGCATTTTGTCATGCTCTTGCCTGGCCGAGGAAACGTTGTGGGAGTAAAAGCAGCGCAGGTTAAACTAATTTGGAAAACTGCTGGTAATTTCAAATGGCAAAAGGGAATTGAAATTGAAAAAACGTCAATAGGCGCAGTTGTGCATTACCGTAACGCGCGTGGCGTAAAAGTAAATGCGTTCCGAGCGTTGGTTGAAAAGCTAGCTAAAACCATAAATGCCAAAGTTTTCGTTGGCAGGAAAGCGTTTGAAATTCTACCGGTTGAACTCAATGATAAAAAATGCGCGGTTGAAAAATTATTAAAAAGCGTTAAGGGTGAGGTTTACTTTTTTGGAGACGATGACAGCGACGCGGAGGCAGCTGAAGTTGTTTTAAAACACGGCGGTAGTGCGTTTCTTATTCGTACATCTGAACGTAGTTATGCACCTAGAAATGTAAAGGAGCTAACAGGAATTGTACACTTAATAAAAATGCTTTTACGAATTATTAGAAAAGAAGAAAATTAAAAACGAAGCTATAAATAAAAGTAAAGAAAAAAGGAAATTAAAAAGTGCAGGGAGGGTTAGCAGAGGTTGAGCCTCTGAGCGCAAAAACTTAAATGTTCAGTTTTTTCATTAGTGGGTTTACGTAGCCTGTTTGTTTTAAGTCTGTGAGTTTTTTCTTTAAGTTTTGTTCTATTTGTTTGCCTTTGATTTGCGCTTCGTACTCGCTAATTACTTCAGGCCATTTTAACCCGCTTTGTTGCAAAGTGATCATGTCTTCAAAGTCTCTCGGGTAAGGCCGGTTGGTAATTGCTTTGAACAAGAAAATATCTTCTTTAGAAGCAATGAACACTTTCAAATTACCATACTTTGCGTGTTTTTCAGCTCGCCTTTTCATGCCTTTTGATAAATTTAGGCCGTCCATTACTATTTTGGCAAATAAGTCAAACTGCAAGCCATTCTCTGCAATCAAAATATCCTTAGCTTTTACATCTTGCTGGTAAGAGCCTGGAAAAAGTTCTTCTAAACCAGCTTGTCGCAACGCTTGAAACAGCCGTTGTTCGCTTAGCTCATCTTCTAGCAGTAAATCCGCGTCTTTTGTAGCTGGCTTTAAGTTTCTAAACGTCATCGCGCAGCCGCCAATTAAAAACGCTTCAACCTGCTTGTTCAAGTACGCGCTTGCTTTTCGTAACACCAGGTCAATATCTTGGTTTGAATACATTTTAACTTCAGACGTCATATTGCTTTAACAA
The DNA here is from genome assembly GCA_043805855.1 of Microcaldota archaeon. GTDB lineage: Archaea > Micrarchaeota > Micrarchaeia > Norongarragalinales > UBA8480 > JAHFHC01. The sequence continues at coordinate 6,234 of JAZDHP010000056.1, read as the reverse complement.
CTCCATAAACTCGTTTTGATCCAGAAAAACAAGCCCCTCTGCTCTCATGCCAAAGTCCACAAGCGGCTTTGGAATCTCTTTTCCAGATAAAACGCCGTCAACAAATTCAATACACTGCTTAGCACTACTTTCAACGCCGTAATCCCCTGCTATTTCAAGAAAACGGTTCAAGTTAAGTTTCTTGCGGTTCTTTGCAATTACAAGTAATACGTAGCTAACTTCCCGACTGCTAGAAATAACCGTTGTCCTTACAAGCGCATGAACTAAAACTTCTTCAAGCGTTAATTTTTTTACCAGCGTTTCTAACACGTTAAAATAATAATCTTTAAAGTCAGTTTGCACTATTCCAATGCCATATTTGTTAAAAACACTTAGTCCAGTTTGAACCATGAAATTCGGTATATTGTTTGCATTTGTTCTAATTAAGCCACTCGTGCGACGTACGAATAGTGAACCGGTTATATTTGCCCGGCTAGTTTGAACTGCAAACGCCGCATATTTTTGTATAAATTCACTTAACCCATGCAAAGCTACCGCGTATTCGTGTTTGTGAGCACAATGCCTTTGGCTTTGTGACTCAGTCGTAAGGCTTCGCGCCTTACGCTGATGTCGCGTTATAACCCCTAAGTTCAACAATCGCAATAAGTTGCGCCGAACTGTAATTTTTGGAGTAAAAGTTAACCTAGCTATTGTATCAACCGATGCTGGTTGGTAAAGCAGCCCTGTCAAAACTGCTATTGTTGAACCGCTAAGTACTTCGGTAAAAGGTACGTGTGAGTTGCTTGCCATTAATTCCCTCAAAGCAACCGCATGTTGACCTCTAGATATTATTAATATTTTTTTCTTTCCACTGCGCTGTATTTCTATTAGCCCCTTGTCGGCTAAAGATTTAGCCTCTCGCGACACAAAACTCTTTGACCGGTTCAACTCTTTAGCTAATTTGTTCACTGTGCACTCTTCTTGCATTGTGCAAAGTGCTTGAAAAGCCCCTATTTCCGTTTTGCCAAGACTTAGTTCCATGTATCAATTTGAACAACTCATATATAAATAAGTTGCTAAAAACGATTAAGATGTGCCTTTTGGGCTATGGTCTAGTTGTTAATAAAAAAGTAGTTAGGAAAAATAAAACGCTGAGAAGGCAGTCAAAGTTACTGCTCTAGGTTGCGTAAATGTAGATACTTTGCGTGTAAGCTTGTTTGTTCCGCGGAAATTATAGCCCATCTTTTAGCCCACTTTTTAATCCGTTTTTAAGCCCCTCGGTCAAGCCGCGTTTTTCATCAGTTATTTTGTCTAATTCAAGCGGATACTTTGCAGCAAAAAGGTAAGCTAATGCTTGTGGCGCAACTACTTTAAGTTCGTGAAGCTGTTTTGGTTCAAAATCAATTTCTATAAGTTTAGCTTCACAAGCTTCAATGAAATGCTTGTCTGTGTATTTTTCAGCAATGGTTTGTTCCATTTGTTTAATGAACTCCCTATTTTCTTCATTTCCGGGATTGAGTAGCGACAAGTAAGCAGCTAAACGGCACGTCATTATTTTGTAGTCTCTAGTGTTGATTGCGCCAATTAGCAAATATGCGTTTTGAAATTCGCTTAAGTGTTGTTTTCCTATGCTAGTTGTATTATTAGTGGTTAATGCGGAGTCTAGCAAGGCGTTCATCGCGCTTTCAATAACCTGGCTAAATGTAAAATTGGTATTGCGCATGTTGTTTTGAATTTGGCACACTTGTTCAAAGAATTTCCACATTTGCGGTCCAGCGCTAAAATCGTCAATCAAACAGTTTGCGTCAAATACATCTTTAAGAAAATCAAGCAAACGAAAACTTTCTTTTTCAGGTGAACGGCCAACAGTGCCAATAGCTAAAGCTGCTAGTTTTGAGGCAAGCAAGTAATCGGGTGTTGCAACGTTGGCTTCAAAATACTTTTTTCCAATAGTAAGCTTCTTGAGTCCAAAAGGCTTGCCTGCGTTAACTAATGAAAAACGTGCTATGTCTACTTTTACTTCTACTTTGTCATTAATTACTTTGTAAAAAGAGAATAAGTCTTGCTGTTTGGTTGGTCGTTTTTCTATTTTATAGTCAATAAGTTTTGAAAGCAAAGCTTCAGCATCGCCCGAATAATATAAGTCTAAGTCAATTGAAAGCCGCAGAGGTTGTTTCAATACCGCGGTTTGAACCGCACTTCCGCCAATAAAAACAAGCGTTTCTCCTGCTACTCTTGCTTCTTGTGCTAGAGTCGAAAGTATTTCCAGCACTTCATTTTGTCTTTTTTGAAATTCTAAGTTCAAATTTCCTCAACTCGTTTTAACGCTTCGTAATATTTGCTGCCGTTTTCAATGTAACGCGGGTCAACACTAGCTAAGTCTCCGTTTTTATTCAGTTTAAACAAGAATACACTAAGAAACCATCCGAGGTATCGACGCGTTGCGTATCGCTGTAAAAACGAAATGCGTAGTTCGCCTTCTTTAATAAACCAAGTCCAAGCAGCAAGTGCCTCTTCAACTGTTAGTGGTAAGTATCCCCGCATCGCGTAAGCCATTAAGTCAACCAAGCGGCGTTCAATTCCGGGTACTCGAAGGTTGCTTTCAGCTACTGTGTTGGTTTCCATGAAGTCGCTTCGGCTTATTATCACTATAATATCGCGAATTTCAGCACTTTTTGCGCTAGCCCACTCTTCATTAACTGTTTTTGGCTTACGCTCTCCAGAATAAACAATGCAGTCGCGAAACTCTTCATCGCTTGCTAGTAGCCGCTTTACTTCTTCGTGGGCTATTTTTTCACATTCAATGAAAACAATATTTCGGCGTACATTGTGAAAAGTGTGCATAAACTCGGCCAAGTCCCACAAGGCAAACGGCAAGTGCGGCATGCTATTAGCTACTAGTTTGCCTATTCGCTTTGTCCGCTCAGAGAGTTTGTCATATAATGTGCTTGTCATGTCATTATATTGTCATATAACTGGTATTTAAGGGTTTGGCTAAAGCGGTTGTACTGAATCGTTTGGCACTTCTTGCATGTTGCGAGAATCGCCAATTATTAAAAGGTGATTTGGATCCATGCAGCTATTGCAGCCGCTAGAGTACGCTATAGTGTACCTAAATTTCTAAAATAGTTACAGTGTTTCCCGCTTGAATGGCAATTAACGTTGGAATATTTCGAACATAAATTTGTTTTTCATTAAAAGAAACATAGTGGCCGTGTGGACTTCCAATGCCAAGAGCGCCAAAAATACCATCAAGTCGTGTGCCGCTTATTGAATTAGTTTCCTTTATTTTAATCCAAGCATTTCCGCTACTGAAGTCGTCATAAGTCATATTATATTTTACGTTCAGCTATTTTTTTAATTGCGGCTATTGTTCCTTTTTTATAAAAAAGCGTAATCCCGTTTGGCTTTTGATAATTTTTTTCATATTTTGAATTTTAAGAGCTACTTCTATGTATTTTTTAACTGTTCTTCTATCAATTTTGGTTTTGTAGCTCAAACCGCGAACTGTTATATCTTCTGCTGGAATTTGTTCGAGGAGATTCAACAAAAGGTTAGTGTCAACCATTGCAAAACGTTTGATTGAGAAAAGGCATTTATAGTTCTGGACAGACGGTGCATTTCCGCGGAAATGCGGAAACACGACAAACACCAAAGTACACTTAGGAGATTGCCAAACTAAAGCAGAGTTTAAAAAGAACTAGTGCTTCAGTCATGCGAAGGTAGAGTTTACAAATATGTGCGGATCTCAGGTAAAGAAGAAGTGCGGGAAGAGGGAGTTCTGCGTTTTTTCTTGTGAAAAAACGTTTCGAATTCGAGAACCTCTTTTCTTTTTTCATAAATGTTTTTTCTTTTTATAAAAGAAAAAAGATTTCCCTCGAACTCCTAAGAGAGTAGATCGCTCATTTGCAGTAATGTTTTTCTTTGAGCACAAATCGCATAGATTTGTGACTCAGACAAAAACCTATGGTTTTTGCTGATTCCCTTGGTCTTTTCTTTTTTCTAAAAAGAAAAGCCAGATCTTGAGTCTACTGCATTTGACCGCTTTGCTATTCCCGCATTTTTATTAGGTGTGCGGAGTTTTTTAAATGTGCATTTGCTAATGTAGTTCAGGGTTTTTATATGGTTGAAAATGTTTCAAAGGTTGAAAAGAAGTTAAACGTTGTTGAAAACGTTGTTGCGCTGTGTGCCCGTCGTGGTTTGGTGTTTCCAACTGCGGATGTTTACGGTGGGTTCGCTGGGTTTTTTGACTTCGGGCCAGTTGGAGTTGAACTAAAGCGTAACATCGTTAACTCTTGGTGGAGCACTTTTGTTACTAAAAGAGAAGATGTTGTTGGGATTGATGGTTCGATTATTACAAATCCGCTTGTGTGGAAGGCGAGCGGGCACTTGGATTCGTTTACTGACCCGCTGGTTGACTGCAAGAAGTGCAAAACGCGTTACCGTGCTGACCAGTTGATTGAAGATGAGCTTAAGCTAAGCGTTGACGGTATTGCGCCGAAACAATTGGAAGAGTTAATTGCGAAGCACAAACTCGTTTGTCCAAAGTGCAAAGGCGAGTTAACTGAAGTTCGCATTTTTAATTTAATGTTCTCAACGCAAGTCGGCGTGCTGAACAACGAAGAAAGTAAGAGTTACTTGCGGCCTGAAACAGCTCAATCAATTTTCACCGCGTTTAAAACAATTCACGGCGTTTCGAGAAAACAACTACCTTACGGTATAGCGCAGGTTGGTAAAGCGTTTAGAAATGAAATTGCGCCTCGTAATTTTTTGTTTCGTTGCCGCGAGTTCGAGCAAGCGGAAATAGAGTATTTTGTAAACCCAGAAAAGATGGACGAGTGTGAATATTTTGCAAAAGAGCACGAGAATTTCAAAGCTATTTTTTACACTGCTGAAATGCAGGAGAAGAAAAAAGAACATAAAGAACTAAAAGTGGGCGATTTACTTGAAGAAAAAGTTATCGGCAACAAGTGGCACGCTTATTGGCTTGTTGAAAGCATGAAGTGGCTAACGGATGTTATTGGTTTAAAGAAGGAAAACTTGCGCTTTCGCCAACACGTGAAAACTGAGTTAAGTCACTATTCTAGCGAAACTTGGGACATTGAGTATAATTATCCGTGGGGCTGGAAGGAATTGCAAGGAATTGCAAATCGGGGTAATTTTGACTTAACGCAACACGCGAAGCATAGTGGAAAAGAAATTACTGTTTTCGACGAGGCAACAAAGCAAAGGCTAGTGCCGTTTGTTATCGAGCCGTCAATTGGAATTGGCCGTTTGTTATTTACTGTTTTAGTCGACGCGTTTTACCAGAAGGAAGAGAAGGGCGAAGTGAAAAACGTGCTGCGCTTTTCTACAACTGTCGCGCCGGTGAAAGTTGCAGTGTTTCCGTTGATGAAAAAAGACGGCTTAGCTGAAAAGGCACGCGAGGTTTTTGAAAAGCTAAAAGCAACTGGACTTGCGGTTGAATACGATGAAAGTGGAAGTATAGGAAAGCGTTACGCGCGTCAAGACGAGATAGGCACGCCGTTTTGCATTACAATTGACTATGATTCTCTAGAGAAAGACGACGTTACGCTGCGCGTTAGGGACAGCGGTGAGCAAGAGCGGGTGAAAATTTCCAAAATCGCACAGAAGTGCATTGAAATGTGTAAAGCTAGCGTTTAGCTTTTTTTGATTAAACCTTGTTTTTCCATTAGTAAGTAAGGGTATCCGCGGATTTGAGTTTTTGTAATATCCAGTCCTAGTTCTTTTGCAACTGCAAAAAGCGCTAGCCGCGTTTCAGTAACGCCTTTTGAATTGTCAAGCGCTTCTATCTCTACGAAATTCCCGAGGTTTTTCACGCTATCTATAGCGATTTCAAAACCGCGGTAAATGTAAGTGTCGCGTTTCTTCTCCACTATTGTTAAACTGCGGAAATTCAACGCCACGAGTGTTTTCTTTAGCTGTTCTCCATTGTCAGTAAACGTGTCGTACTCGTCGCAATGTGTGAATGGGTTTTTGTTCTCGGGGTAAAAGTGCTTGTAATTGAGAATAGTTTTCCCGCTGCGTTTGCGGATGCTGAGCCATTCGTATGGGAAATCGTAGTCCATAAAGTTTTTGTGAGCTGGGGTAAAGTATTCATCTACTTGCGTTGCGGTTTTTTCAAACTTTCCATTTACTTCCAGTGTTTTGCGCAGCTTTGCAAGTGTATTTTCGTCAACTTCTAGCTTGATTTCAATTTCAGTGTCATCTTGTGCCATTTTGTCAACCTTTGTT
>JAZDHP010000055.1:0-15306 GCA_043805855.1 Microcaldota archaeon | reverse complement strand
TGAAGAGTACACTTTGAAAAACGGAAGGAAGATAATCCTCCTCGCGCAAGGTCGACTTGTTAACTTAGCGTGCGCTGAGGGTCACCCGAGTGAAGTTATGGACATGTCTTTCTCCGATCAGGCGCTTGTTGCAGAGTATATCGCAAAGAATGCGAATAAACTTAACGAAAAGAAAGTTTACGACGTGCCGGGAGATATTGACGTTCGCGTTGCAACGCTAAAAGCCAAAGCACATAACCTCGGCATCGATGAGCTAACCGCAGCGCAAAAAGAATACTTAGCCGGATGGAAAGAAGGAACTTAAACGGAGCGAAAAAGCCATCGTGGACAAACGCGAAACAAAAGCACAAACGACGCTTGACTCAGCTGGACATTTAACGCTAGCTGTAAGCGACTTTTTAGTTAGCGAGCGGTTTTACTCTAAACTTTTCGCAAAAATTGGACTTGAACGAATCGCGAACAAGGAAAAAAGCGCTGCATGGAAAACACGAGAAGGTTTCGGCATTTGGATAAAACAAGCAACTGTTTCTTCAAAATACGTTTTTCACGCGCCAGGAATCCACCACCTTTGCATTAAAGCACAATCAAAAGAAGCAGTTGACGAACTCTATAACTTCTTGCTGAAAGAAAAAGTGAAAGTAGCAAACCAGCCGAAAAATTACCCCGAGTTTCTGCCAACGTACTACGCTCTTTATTTTGAAGATCCAGACGGAATTAAGCTAGAATTTGCATTTTACTAACTAAAAAAAGCTACAACAGCTACTCTCTTTCCCTAGCTAAAGGAATTCTTCGTTTTTGTAAGAAAGTGTTAACTTCTCCAGCAGATTGTGGAACAACTAATCCATTTCTTCTAAGAGCTTCCGTATAAGAAATATACGGATGCGGGTCTTTTAGATCTTCACATATTCGCCCAAATTTACCTAAAGTTACTAGTTTTGCAGCTGTATTTCCAAAAGCTGCTGAATTTTCCGAATTTGCCCCTGCCGCTAAAGCTAAGCTAAACAAAATACCACTCACTAGCGAACGAGCAGTCTCTTCGTCGCTAAGTTTCAACGGCAAGCCAAAAGTAGCCTTGCGGATAAAAGCCACGTTTGGCGGAAAGTAATCAGGAGTAGCTAATGTTCGCGAAGTAGCTGCAAATCCCATTTTTTTAGCTTTGGCAAAAAGCGCAGTATGAGCAGCGCCATATTGTACAACCACTCTAAGCTCTTTTTCTGCTTTAAGCGACGGATGCCGAGCGATTAAATGCGAATAAAAGTCACTTAAAACGCGCTTTGCTTCTTTTTCACGCGCGACATTAGTTTCGGCTTCAAGTTGTAGTCCCTTACGATGAAGTGCAAGCGCACGCTTGGGATTTCTACGCATGGCTAGCATAGATTCATCTTTTAATTGCATAGCTCGGTTATGTGCTTCATAAATGTCGTCGCTATCCTTTGCATTTTTGAAACGTTCAAGCACAAATATTTTTGCATTTGGCGCATGGCTAGAAAGCGCTTGTTTAAAAGCACAATCAAAAATATCACCAGAGTCTATAGCGTCTAAGGTATTATATAAATTTTCAATGAGTAACGAATCGCTTTCAGTTGAAGCTGCCGTTTCAATGCACACAACGTGCGGTTTAAAATCTCGAAGAGAAGGCACTATTTGCTCTGCATCTGAACTTGTTTCATGCGGCCCAAATTGAAAGTGGAGTTTAATTCTCTTATTGCCTTCAGAAGTTGGAACTGAAAAAGTAGGTGGTTGTTTTGCTAGTAGCTTAGGAGAACAGGCTGCTAATAACAAAGCTGCGCTAGCGCCTTTCAAAAAATCCCGCCGCGAAATTGTCATAATTGTATTTACATCTCAACTATTTTTAACTGCTAGCGTTGTTAACGTACAAATGCAACTTCTCGTTGTGAACAATCATTCAAAGCACTTAGCTGAATTAATTGATAAGCTAGAAAATATTGAACTGGTTGATTTTCGTAAGCTAGGCAAAATAAACCGCAATTCTTTTGACGCAGTTATACTTTCTGGCGGTTCGTCGCTTTGCGTCGAAGGGCACGACAAGCAATACTCTGCGGAAATTAACTTGATAAAAACTTGTAACAAGCCAATCTTGGGAATTTGCCTCGGTTTTGAACTAATTAGCCACGCTTACGGTGAAGAATTACAACTACTTAACCACAAAGCCAAAGGCACTTTCGATATAACAATTACTGCTCGCGACGCGCTTTTTGAAAAACTTCCCGAAAAGTTCAAAGTGTTTGAAAGTCACCGTTGGGTCGTGCCAAAAACTACTGCACTCGTTACGCTGGCAAAGTCTAAAAACGGAGTAGAAGCAGTGAAACACCCAACTAAACTAATCTACGGCGTTCAATTTCATCCGGAAGTTCTAGTTGAAAAAAGCCACGCAGAGCTAATTCTAAACAACTTTATACAACTGGTTCCTGGTTAATTTTAGCCAGACTTTTTCGAGCAAATAAACACCTTTTTATAGTAAAGAACAGTAGCTTAGTTTAGACCCAACCAAAGAGAGAATAATAGACGTGGTGTACTTTGAAACTTAATGTCTTTTTGTTGCCCTTGCTCGTTTTGTTAAGTTCCATTCCATTTGCTTTTTCTTACAATATTACCGAATTTACTTCCAGCAGTTGGACGAGTGGCACTTTTGTAAATACTGAAAATGTTACTAATGATGCTTTGCGAGTTACTTCAGACGCTAGGCTATCTTTCACTTTCAACACTAATTATTCAATAACAAATATAACAACGGATAACAGTTTGTACAATAATCAAGGATATTTGCGGGATGTAAATGGTTCAAACACTGCAACAGATACTCAGCTTAATGGGCCAGAATGGAATAGCACTGGCGGTCCTTTTAACGAAGGTTACTATGCTTTTGACGGAGTAGATGATGTATTGGAAGTGATAAAAAACGCTAATTTTCAGCCAACAACTGGCAACTTGACATACAGCGCGTGGGTAAAAAGTAGCAATACCGGCATATATGACATGATAATGGGCGATTATGACCCTTATTCTGGTAAAGGTTGTGCAATAAGGATGTCTGGAACTGGCGGAGCTGCTCCAACTTTTGCGTGTAAAGCTGCCTCTGGTTTAACTACCGCTTATGCCGCGGTAAATATAAACAATAACGTATGGCATCTAGTAACTGGTGTTTGGAATGGCACTACCGTGTCCATTTATGTGGATGGAATAGCAAGTGGACACGCAGCAGCATCGGGCGCTATAACTTACGAGACAGCGAAAAATCTAACAATAGGCCACAATTCATTTTACTATCAAGTACAAGCTTTTAATGGAAATATATCAGAACCTAGAATATTCACAAGAGCTTTAAGCGCAGCTGAAATATTAACGATGAACAGCTCATACGCTTGGAATACTTACATTAACACAAGCGCAAATTACACAAGCCAAGAATTAGTGGTTAATAGCAGTACTTTTAAGAACATTACAATTAACGGCGCTTTTAACACTAATGGACTTAGCTTATCTATAGACACTAGAACTGCAATAGACGCCGGAGCTTATACAGATTGGAATTCATGCACTGGACTTGACTTAACACAATCAACTTCCACTTATTGCAACGTCACTAGCGTTCTCGGAACAAAAATACAATACCGCATAATTTCTTCATCGCCAAACACTAGCGTTGGTTGGAACATAACAAATCTAACCATTGGCTATGATTCAGATATAGCCCCCCCAAATGTAGATATCCTTTATCCGCTAAACACCTCCTACGCAGCCAATATTTCGAGAATAAATTACACATCTAGCGAAACGGGATTCTGTTGGTACAGCAAAGACAATGGAGCTACCAACTCAACAGCGGTTACCCCCGGCAATAACTTTACAGATATTATATCAATAGAGGGTAGCAACACTTGGAAAGTTTACTGTAACGACAGTATGGGCAATACTAATTCTACAAACGTCACTTTCTACAAAGACACAATCGCTCCGTCAATAACCAGCGACTCCATTACTTCAACTTTATCATCAGGCGAAAATGCAACTGTGAGAGCAAACATAACCGACTCTTCTGCACTTTCTTGGATTTGGTTTACAATAAACAACTCCGACGGCGCATTAACAAATTACACAATGTCCCAAGAAGGTTCAACTACGTTTTACAATGCGAGTTTTGAAATTGGAAAAAATGGAACGTGGTACTATAAAGTTTATGCAAATGACACTTACGGGCAGTTAAACGACACAATGGCTTGGCAAAGTTTCACCGTTTCAGTTCCATCGGCAACTGCACAAAACGAAGTTTACCCAACTTACGCGCTTCCAAGTTCAAGTATAAAAATAACCGCAGATTTAGTAATAACTGATTTAGTAAAAGAATTAAACGCCACTCTAAATACCCCGGCAGGGTTTAGTTTTCCATTTACGTCATATACACAAACGCAATTAGGGGGAAATTTATCAGCTTCACAGACAAAAACAGTAACTTGGTACGCCTATCTGCCAAATACCGAAGCAACTTACACTTTCAACGTAACTTGGAAAGACAAGTACAACAACGCTTGGCAGGGAAGCAACAAACAAATTATAGTTAGCTACGATACCGCGAATTTAACCAGTAGAATAGTAACTTTAGAAGGTTTAGTTTCAACTTTGCAAACAGACGTCGCAACGTTACAAACAAACGCAACGAATTTACGCACAGACCTTATAGCTGTAAATACCTCGATAAACTCCGTAAATACAACCGTACAGTCAAACTTAGCTAGCATAACCACAGTACAAACCGACATAATCACTTTGCAAAATAACGTTTTATCTATAAACACAACCGTCAATCAACATGCAATAAATATAACAAATTTAAGCGGCAACGTTACACAAATAAATTCCGACATTTTAAGCATAAACAACAACCTCACCCTCGTGTGGAACAACGTAACCGACTTATACAACGACGTAAGCAACAACACACTCAACATAACAGACTTAACCACTAACATAACTTCAATAAACGCTCAAATAACTACTATAAACAGCAGCATAAACTCCCTAAACACATCCATAAATAGCATAAATTCGACATTAACCACTTTGCTAACAAACTCAACAAGTGCAAACGTCATTGTTTTTCCAGAAACAGAAGCTGGCACAGTTCTTGAATCAGAAATTCAAGTGAGAGACATTAATGGAAATTTCGCAAATGCTACTACGGTTAAAATTTCTCTCTACGACCCGAGCGACAATTTAATAGTAGATAGCGCTAACTATCAAACGCAATTGGGAACCGGAAGATACATCTACAACTACACAACGCCAACAACTCCAACTGGACAATGGCAGTTTGTTGTAAATGTTACAAGGAACAACAATTCTTTTATTGACCGCGAATATTTTAGATTAACCGGCGGCCCTTTTGACATTAGAAACATAACTATCCTAGATGATACTACCCCATCGATTCAAATATCAACGATTTTAGAGAACCAAGGAACCGGCACAACAGACATTGTAGTTAACTGGAACTTAACTAGAGAAGATACTGGCGCATTGCTTGATTCTGGACGCGATACTGTAGGCGTAACTAGTACAAATACTTACACGATAAATCCTTCAACAACTTACACCGGCAGCGCAAGAATAACCCTTATAGGTACTTGGTCATTAACCGAAAAAGCAAGTGCATATAAAATTTTCACAATTTCTGCGCCAGCTGTAAGCCCCTCAGCCAGCAACTACGTGGCAAGCGGAAGTACAGCTGGCGCAAGCGCAATAACCGCACAAGCAACTGCAGCAAATGTAATTATATGCAATCCACCTTACATTCGATTTAATACAAATTGTTGCCTTGATTCAAATAATAATTCCATTTGCGATAAAGACGAAAAAGCTACGAGTTCAACACAAAGTAAAAACAACGCAACCCAAAACACCTCCGGCACTACAATAGAAAACAACAATAACGATTCAAACCAAAGCGCATTTTCAATTTTTGGTATAGTAAGCTCATTGTTTAACAAAATAACCGACGCCATTTCATCAATAAAAGGAATATTTACAAACAATACTCAAAATTCAACTTCAAGTATAGAAACCTTATCCCTAATTGCGCTAATCATAATGCTGATAATCTTAATAATTAAATTCAACAAAATCAAAGAAATCACGATGACTTTCTTAAAACAACCATTAAACCAGTACAAAGAAAAGCCTTCAACCCGCCTTTCCAGCATAGTTAACATGAAAGTCTACAACACTGAAGGCGACTACGTAGGCAAAGTTAAAGACGCGATTTTAGAAGGCAGTAACATTAGTGGATGGATAATTGAAGTAGAAAAAACTTCAAATAAAAAAGCTAAAAAGAATAAGAATGGCAAAAAGAAGAAAAACAAAAAGAGGAAAGCCAAAAAGACAACCATTATAATAAAACACGACGACGTAAAATCAATAAACAAGATTATGATAATTAAAGGAACTCTTCATTAATCGCCAATTGCATCAAAACTTAACGTTTATTCTTCTTCGCTGCTTTTGGTACATTTGTAAACAACGCAGTGTTAGCGTAGTGCAAGAAGAAGAACACTAGGAAGTAAGCGACAAACGCGTGGTACGCAGTCCACCCGCCAAGGTAAACTAAGTTCCCAACACTTACTAGCATAGCTTCAATGAAAGTGCCAATACCGCCAATTAGAAACGCGCGCGGTAGAGCGTTTTCAAGCGAAAACTTCGGGTAAATTAAATTAAGCGCAGCACCTGCACAAGTTGCAATGAGAAAAACTTCAATTGGAACAGCTGGCCCAAGCATGAACAGCGAATTAGTGGCTTGCCAAAAGCCAAACTGTAGCCCAATTGTTTCGAAAATAAGGTCAAACACAGCTAGGAACAAGCCCATTTTGAGCATTTGCTTGAGTTTTTCTTTTGTTGGTTTAAAGCGGTCGATCAAAACCCAAAGTACGCCAATTGAAAGTAACAGGAGAAAAATCCAAAGGTTCATTGAAACTAAAGTTGTTGAAATTACCGAGTCCATGCAAAGGGTAATGGCTTTTTAATATTTAAAGTCGACTTTCTATTACGATATTTATGAAAGATGAAGAACTGAGAAACCAACTACAAGAATACCAAGCAACGCAATCCCAATTGCAAATGCTATCAATGCAGTTGCAACAGTTAACAATGCAAGAAAACGAAACGCAAAAAGCACTGGAAGAAATTGAAAAAGGCAAAGGCCCGTTCTACAGATTCGTTTCCAATATACTTGTTGAAAAGGACAAGGAATCGTTGAAAAAAGAGCTTGGCGAAGAAAAGGAAACCATCGCAATGCGAGTAACGATGTTCAAAAAGCAAGAAGATAAACTTAAAGTTCGTTTTGAAGAACTAAAGAAAACTCTAGAACAAGCGTCAAAAGCAATGAAAGGAGGTCAAGCTCAATGAAATTCGAAAATAAAGTTGTACTTGTAACCGGCGCAGGAACAGGAATTGGAAAGGCAACGGCCTTGGCATTTGGAAAAGAAGGCGCGATAGTTGTAGTTAATTACAACACGTCAAGGGAATCCGCTGAAAGCGTAGTTGAAGAAATCAAAAAATTAGGCGGCAAAGCAATTTCGATAAAATGCGACGTGGCAGATACTGGTGAAGTAAAGCAAATGTTTGAAAAAATAGTAAAGGAATTTGGAAGACTAGATATCTTGGTAAATAATGCAGCGTTAACCACTTCTAAAAACGACGATTTTCTTTCTTCAACTATTGAAGATTGGGAAAAGATGTTTAGAACAAACGTACTAGGCACTTTTTTGTGCAGTCAAGCTGCAGCTAAACTTATGCTATCGCAAAAAAACGGCAAAATAATTAACTTTTCTTCAATTCGAGGTTTAGATGGTTGCGGTAGAAAATTAATAGATTACGCCGCGTCAAAAGCTGCGATTATTAACTTTACAAAAACACTTGCAAAGCAATTGGCACCAACGGTAAACGTAAACTGTATAGCCCCAGGATGGACCGCAACTGAAACCAATCTTAAAAGGTTACAAGAACCAGCAATACGCGAAGATGTAGAACGGACTTATTTAAAGAGAATGGCACAACCAGAAGAAATCGCTAACGCGGTGCTTTTCCTAGCTTCAGATGATGCAAGTTACATTACTGGCCAAGTTCTAATTGTCGACGGCGGGTACAGCTTAAAGTAAACAAGGCAAAGCAACGGTTAAATTCAGCGTTTTACTTATGTTTGCATGAAATACGCTGAACTCCTACGCGAATTACACTCGTTAAAAGGCTCTACTTTAATCTCATTCCACTCTCTCGGCGACGTAGAGGCAATTGCCAGTGCAGTTGCACTTTCACACTTATTAAAAAACGTAAAAGTAGTCGTAAAATCTCCAGACAAACCTAATTCCACAGCAAGGCATTTATTGCAAAAATTAGAAATACCAACGATTCCTGCGCTTGTCGAAAACGAAGTTAAAAAATTTGACAATGTTGTACTTGTAGATGTTGCTAATTCACAAATGCTCGGGAAAGAAGGAAGCGAGTTTGCCAAATTCAAAGGCAAATTAATTGCAATTGACCACCATGAACACGGAAAACTATTGAAAAACGGCCACGTTTTCGAATTTCCACACCGCACTAGCTGCTGCGAAGTTATTTACGATTTATACCGCGTAAGCGGAAAGAAAATCTCCCCTGAAATCGCAACGCTACTTTTATGCGGAGTAATCACTGACACTGCTAATTTCAAAACTGCAAACCGCGAAACTTTCCAAGCAGTTGCACAACTTTTACTCGCAAGCGACAAGAAATACGAAGAACTTTTACAACTAGTGAAAACTATTCCAGACGCGAGCGAAGTAAAGCAAATATTCAACGCGTTGCAAGGCACCGAGTTAATTGAAACCCAAATTGGAATTGTTGGAGTTGCACGCGCGAGTTGCTTCGAGGCAAAAATTGCACTTACTCTTGTTGAAATCGGCTGCGTTGTTGGCGTTTGCGTCGACGTAAAAAACGGGAAAATTGCAATGGTAAAAGATAATGAAAATGTGACAGTTGACGCAATAAATGTCGGCGAATTGATGAAATTCGCTGGAAGGGAAATGAACGGAAGCGGCGGCGGGCACGAAAGCGTTGGCGGATGCAGTGGAAAAAAAGAGTTGACAGAAAAAGCGCTTGAAAAACTAGTTGAACGAGTGGAAAAAAACTTAGCTAATTAGTTAAAAATATTCTTCTAGCCAAACAGGGTTTTGCTTTCAATTGGCAGGTAATTGATCTGGTGCGTTTCCGAGAACAAAACAGTCGAATGGTCTTGAATAATGTCGAAGAACTTTGAACGTAAATCGCGCATTAACGCGTAAAACTCAGAAGTTGACTTTGCCATGCACTCGAATTCCAAGTCAGAAATACCAATAGCTTTTGTAACGTAAATTACATTCGGGTGAGTTCGTAGAAATTCAAGCAGTTGTTCCTCGCGTTCTTTTGAATTATTGTGCAACGTTAGAAAAACTTTGTAATGAGTGTAGCCAAGCAAATTATAGTTAATATCAGCACGGTAACATAAAATAACGCCGGCGCGTTCAAGGCGCTTTAGTCGATACCCGACAACTTTGTACGAGGTTTTCAGTTTATCTGCAATTGTAATTAACGGCGTCCTCGCGTCAACTGCCATAAGTGACAAAATACGATAATCGAGATTGTCAAGTTCAATTTCCGGTTTAGAGCCGCTTTCCATAACAACAGTTGCGCCTTCTTGAAATTCAACTGGCAAGAACTTAGCTTGAAAGTGGTGAACTTTAGTTGCAATTGAAACTACTTTTTTCTTAATTAGAGACCCATACTGATAAGAAAGTCGATCCATTACATCTGAAAGTTCCTGGACGTTTTTCGCCCAAATGACAAAGTTCAAGTCCCACGAACCGTCAACAGAAACTACCCAACCAGCTTCTTTCATTGAAAGCAAATAATTTATAACCTCGAGTTGTTTCGATGGACTAATGCCGTAAAATTGTACGAACACCCGGCAATACAAATAGCCGAGTTTAGAAACGTCAAGCGCAGCGTAAAAACCCTTGATAATTCCTTTATCAACTAGATTATGAATACGGTATTCCATTGTTTGTTTACTTAGTCCAACTTTGCGAGCTAATTGCGCGTAAGATTGACGACAGCCCATATCTAGCTCAAACAACAGTTGTCGATCCTTAGCGTCAAGTTCAAAAGAAGCCATATCTAAATAAAAATAGAAAACCAAACCTAATAAAGGTTATGTCCATTTGTCAGAAAATCAAGCAAAAAGGCGAACTAAGCGAAAAATAACTAACTAGAAATTAATTAAAGAACCACATTCATCATCATAGAATAAAAGAAGAAAAACAAGAAAGAAAAAGCGCAATTGCTGTGGCGGGTCATAACCTGAAAACCAACATTTAAATATGTCACTACTCCAAAGTGAATACCAAAGGTTGAAATTCTCTTAATGAATAGTAATATTACAATGAAAACACGCGGAAACGTAGGGTCAGTGTTACTTTTGTCGATTCTACTTCTTTCGCTCGCATTTACAGTTAACGCAGCTGACTTTAAACAATTCAAAGCAAAAGAATTTACCCCTCAAGAAAAAGCTTCAAGCGATTTTGCACCAAATTCATTTAAACAAAATGGCAATTTTAAAATACCTGATTCAACTGAAAAAAATCGACCAACAACGCTTTGCCCAGGTTCACTTTTAATAACTAGCGGACCAACTGCACAAATTTTAGACGATGCAACAGGCAGCATACGAGTAAATTGGAATACTAATATAGATTCAACTAGCGAACTTTTCGTTTACCGCTATGATAGCACAACTAGAACAAACGTCGTTGAAGCGACTATTAGAAACACTAATGAAAACACCAGAAGCCACTCAATAACCGTAAACGGCTTAGCCCCAGGCAACCATTTTGCAGAAGTAACTAGTAAAACTATTGCAACTCAGCAATGCCAAGCTAAAGTTGTTAGTAAAAAAGTAACCGGCGGTATTTTCGTGCAATACCCGCACGGCGCAGCGCCACAAATAACCTTCGAGGCACCAACGCCTTCAAACGGTGCCGAGATAGATAACAAACAAATCACAATTAAAATTTCAAGCGACAAAGCGTTACAAACCGCAAAAATATTTTTAGTTTACCCAAACCGAACACAAACAACAGCAACAATGGCAAGACTAGGCGCAACTAGCTACTCTTACACGTTTAAAGCACCAGTTGGCGCGATTGTTTATTCAATATACGCATTGGATGAAGAAGAGCAAGTTAACAATACGCTAAGTTACTTTTTCAAAGTAAAACCAACTCAATTAACTTTTATTGAACCAACTCCAGCAAACAGTGCAACTCTTGGCGAATCAGTCACACAAATTATAGTTAAAATTAATTCCAATCGAGCACTTCGCAACGCGAAGCTAAAGTGGACAAATGAAAAGCAACAAACAGCAGAATATATAATGAACGCAAACGGCCAAACTGAATTTTCCGTTAACGTACCGAACTTAAAACACGGCCAACATGCTTATTTTGTAGAGGCAATTGACACTGACGGCGATGCTACCACCACGAAAATTGGAACATCAACCGGCAACGCACGTAGATTTTTAACTATTACTTCAACAGCGCCGCAAGTTACATTCACTGCCCCCACTCCAACTGAAGTTTCAACAACTAACCGCGCAATTACGATTAAGTTTTCTTCAAGCGAACCACTCGCTAGTGCAGTGTTACGTTGGTACACTATTGGAAACCCAACAACAACCAATGAATATGCAATGACTCGGGATAATCCAACGACTTTTTCAAAAACATTTATTTCACTTAACCGCGGAGCCTACACGTATCAAGTTATTGCAACGGATAATCAAGGCGACGTAAGCACAACAGTACACCGCACCTTAGTAATAGCACCAACGTTACCTACTATAAATTTTGATATTGGCACTCCGCAGGACCAACAAGTCACAACTAATCGAACAATAGTTATAAGTTTTGATTCAAACGAAGCGTTAAACGCAGCAACAATAGAATGGATTTACCCAAATCAAACAATAACAATCACGGCAATGACAAGGATAAACGCAACGCATTATGCTTACACTCAAAATAATTTACCACGTGGAGCTAACTACTACCGCATAACTGCAACTGACACGGAAGGTGACACTAGCCGCAGTCAACAAAAGCAAATTACAATAAACGCAACTCCGCCACTTGTTTCACTAATTAGCCCAACTCCAGTAAACGGATTGCAAGCAACTGAACGCGCATTTACAATTAAAATAAATTCAAACGAACCACTTACAAATAAAACACTAGCATGGACTTACCTAACCGGCGTAGGCACTTACGAAATGCAAGAGACAAGCGCAAACAACTACGAATACAACATAATTAATTTACAACCAGGCACACACTCGTACAAAGTTTATACAACAGACGCAGAGGGCGACGCTGCAACAACTGAAGAGCGAACTTTAAACGTACAAGCAACTCCCCCGCAGATTAACTTCGTCGACCCAACACCAGCAAATGCATTGCAAACAACCCAGCGCGACTTCACAATTCGAATAACGTCAAACGAACAACTAGCTAGCATAAACTTACATTTATTCTCAGGCGAAAGTTCAGTTTCAATGCAGGAAACTACAGTAAACACCTATGAATACAACGTGTCAATGCTAAGCAGAGGACTACACAGCTACTACGTTGAAGTAACCGACACACAAAGCGACACCGCAATGAGCGAAACACGCACGTTAGAAGTACAGCAAACACTACCAACTATAACTTTCTTAGCTCCAACGCCCGAAGACAGAGCAACTACCCCAGAACGCAACGCAAGCGTCAAAATACAATCAAATGAAGAACTTCTAGACGCAGTGATAAGTTGGACTGACTCAAATGACGTAACAACCACCACTCCAATGCAAAGAGTAACTGGAATTGAATACATTTACACAACACCAAATGGCTTACCACGCGGACAACACAGTTACACTATAACTGCAACAGATAAAGAACATGACATTACTACTACCCCAACAAGGACACTAACCATTTTAGTAACCTCCCCCCAAATTACTTTTATTTCCCCAACACTCGAAGACGGAGCAACTACGCCAGACCGCAACGCAAGTGTAAAAATACAATCAAATGAAGAACTTTTAAACGCGGTTATAACCTGGACTGACTCAAACGACGTAATAACCACTAGCACAATGCAAAGAGTAACTGGAACTGAGTACATTTACATAACATCAAACAACTTACCCCGCGGACAACACCGCTACGCTATAAAAGCAACAGACATAGAATATGACATTACTACAACGCCAGAAAGAACACTAATAATTTCGGTAACCCCCCCGCTAATAACTTTTATCTCACCAACTCCGCAAGACGGCGTAATAGTTTTACCAAACACACTAGTTACAATTAAAATAACTTCAAACGAACCGCTAACCAGCGCAACGCTAAACTGGGTTGACCCAAACGGCACGCCGATACCAATCCCAATGACTAGAAATACAGACTATGAATTTGAACAAACAGTTAGAACCACAGAGTTAGGACAAAATGCTTACGCTATAACTGCAACCGACACTGAAGGCGATATGGCTACAACTGCAACGCGCACAATTAACGTCGCGGAACATCAACTTCTAGCAGACCAAGCACAACAATGGGATACAGTAAACCACTTTGAACAAGGCGGATGGCACTACCGCTGCCTATACGACGACGGAAGAAACGTAATAGCAAGCTTTAGAGGCGCAAGCGACCCCTATTGGTACTGCAATTTTGGTTCTGGAACCGGCTACATAACTAGCGCTGCTTGGATAGCAAATATTCCACAATGGTCAGGAATAAGCGCAGTTCATCATCCAGTATATTCGCCTTGGAACATTACAATGAGTTGGACAAGTAACTATACCGGAACAGTAAATGTAATTGGCTGGTACACAAGAATAGCTATTTCTGGAACTGGCAACGTCTGGATTTCATTTAAGAAAAACGGCGTTCAATTTGCAAGCGTACAAGTACTTAACAACACAAACATCACTTATTCAAACCCAATAAACATATTACCTGGAGACGAAATAAGCACTTCCTTCGGCACTTCAAATCCAGCCAGCGGTGGATACGATGGCAACAACCTACAGTTCAAAATGCAAATAACAAGTTAGTTAGTTCAGCCAAAACACCATCTAGCCCAACGCCATTTTATAGCTAACCCTCCTATTTTTAGCACCATTAATAACGGCGGCTATAACAAATGAAACTAGAATCAATTTTGAAAAAAACACTCAATGAACAATCACGCGAATTCACCCTTGTAAAAAACGCCGGTAAAAAGGAGGGCAAAACAATTGCACTGCGCGGCTGGGTTTACCGCTCACGCGGCTCAAACAACCTCTACTTCATAATTATACGCGACGGAACCGGATTAATACAAGCGACTATTGACAAGTCTAAAGTAAGCGAAGAAACCTGGAAAGAAATTGAACCTCTTTACCCAGAGTCAAGCGTTGTGTTTCTCACCGGCGTTGTGAAAAAAGACGAACGCGCACCCGGCGGTTTTGAACTACAAGTAAACGAACTAAAAGTTGCTTTTCGCGGAGAGCCGTTTCCAATTGGCAAAGACCAAAGCACTGAACTGCTCCTAGACAAGAGACACTTGTGGGTCAGGTCACAGCGAATTTCTGACATTTTAAAATTCAAGCACGAGTTAATGAAAGCATGCCGCGAGTTCCTCGACGAACGCGGCTTCATCGAAATACAACCGCCACTATTTACAAAATCAGCATGCGAAGGCGGAGCAGAAGTTTTCGAAGTTAAATACTTTAACACAAAAGCGTACCTCTCGCAAAGCGGGCAACTGTACAGCGAAGCAGTAATTGCTGGAACCCCCCTTGTTTACGTATTCGCACCATCTTTCCGCGCGGATCCTAGCCGTACGCCTCGTCACTTAACTGAATTCTGGCAGTTAGAGCCAGAAATGGCATGGTTTGATTTTGACATGAACTTGAAACTACAAGAAGAAATGGTAGAGTACTTCTGCCATAAACTCGCGAAAACGCAACCGGAAATTTTAAAGAAGTTCAACCGCGACCCACAAGATTTACTCGCGATAAAAGCGCCTTTCCAACGCATGACTTACAACGAAGCAGTTGAAATTTTACAAAAGAAAAAAGTTAAAATAAAATGGGGCGACGGCATTGGACTCGACGAGGAAAAAATCCTAGTACAGGAAAACAAACAGCCAATGTTCTTGATAAACATGCCAAAAGAAATTAGGGCGTTT
>JAZDHP010000054.1:0-10732 GCA_043805855.1 Microcaldota archaeon | reverse complement strand
TAAGTTGATTCCGTCTCGCGGTTCAAATAGTGCCTTCGAATAAAGTCAGCTTCTTCTTGGTGTTCGTTTCTTTCAAGGTAATCTGCTATTTTTCTAATTACAGGCAACCCGGTCGTGGTTAAAGTTGAATTGCCGCGTTCTAAATACGCCCAAGCAGTTTGTCCCGCTATATCTAGCCCTGTTCGCTTAAGCAAAGTAGGATACTTTTCTTCCAGGTTTTGCTCTCTAGCTATTCGCAATTGCATTTCCTTAATAATTCGCTGTAGTCTCCTTTCGGAAACTGGCGGCCTTTGTTTATATTCACCTAATAACACGTCTCTTAAATCTGGTACCAATTTGCCAGTTTTTTGCGTTCTCCAAATCCATTTAACTGCGACCGGCCTAGCAACTAACCGCGGATTAAATTTAGACTTGCCTTTTATTTCAATGAGTCCACTTTGTTCTAATCTATTTGTGGCGCGTAAAACAAGGGAACTTTCAAGAGAACCTGAACCAGGCACTCTAGCAACGTGCGGTTCACTAATTAGTTTAGCAAGCAACGCCTGCCTGTGCAATCCCCTATTGGCATTTGCAAGTAATTTCAAAACCCTATAATCAATATTCCAAGTTGGTTCCGGCGGTGTTCCACTCGCGTGTATCCACATAAAAGACTTAGATAATGAATCCATCGGTAACTTGTGAACTGTCCCGGTTAAGTCTAAAACTCCAGATACCCGTGCAAAATCGCGTGTGCTAATATCAAACTGACCAGCTAGTATATTTCCAGAAATTGGGACAGATCGATCGAGAAGTAAATCGTGAACTTTTTCAAGCGCACTTTCGTTTCGACTTCCTCGCTCTCCAAGCGCATGGCAAACGCTTGAAAAACTTCCTTCAAAAGGAGGGTTAGTTAAACGCCCTAACCTGACCGCTGCATTGAACCGCGGACGCAAATCTACATCTTTTAGCCCATGGGTTAAAACTAAAGCTGCGGCAAGTTCAGTAGCGTGAAGTTTACGGTCGCCGTGCTTCATCATTGCGTTTAAAATTTCACGCTGGTGTTGTAACCGCACAATTCTAGTAGAAACTAACCGCGAGGGCGGTTTTTGAGTTAACTTTTCTACTTGTTTTTCAATTGCCGCTAAGTGCCGTTGATAAATTTGAGAGTTAGCTACTCCTGCAGCAGCTTGCCTTTCGGGAGACTGTGAATAAACCCGCCTACCGTAACGCGTTCTATTCTTTACAACTAAGTCAATCGCTTCATCTAGCGGGACAGTGCCTAATTTTTCCCACATTTCAACTCTACGCGGTGAAGTCATAATCATTTAACCTCTCTAAAATCTGGACGCAAATGTTTATCGCGAATAAAATTAGCAGCGTCTACCAAACCTTTCTTATCAAAATGATCTGCAACCGCTAGCAAAGTGTGAATTGGAAAATGGTTAAAACGCGACTGTTCGCCTCGCATGTGTGCTCGAATAGTTTCACGATTTTCCTTAACCCGTGTTCTTTGAATGACTTCAGTAACTGTTGCACTCGGATGCGCATCTACATAAACACGCACTGCTATTTCGTTCAACAATTGTTTCTCGCGATGCGGCGTAATTACTGGCTTATCTACTTCAAAAGCTCCCAAAAGTGCGCGATTAAGTTCCGGATGCAACGTACCTGAGCTAACTGTTCGCGAAATAAGTTTACCAGCAAGAGCAGTTGCATAGAAAGTTGCTTTTGTTCCTTCACCTACGGATTTAACTAATCCAACCACTTGTAATTTCGCTAATATCCTACGACCTAACTCAAAACGAAGCGCGCCTTTAGTATTATGACTAGTGGACAAAATATGTTCAGTTTGCTTAGCAATTTCTTGAACAGTTAACCGGCGGTTTGTTGTTAATAAGTTCTTCAAAAGCAAATAAGCATAATTCCAGGTTGGTTCTGGCGGCGCTCCACTTGCATGCATCCAAACATAAGCTTTTGTGTTTGAATCAGTTGGCAATTTGTGAACTAGCCCCGCTAAGTCGAGCAAAGGTGTAACCCGCACTAAACCATTTGCATCAGTGTCAAATTTTCTAGCTAAATCAACTGCAGAAGCATAACTACCACTAGTAAACAAATCATCGTGCACTTTTTTTAATAAATTACCGCGGATTGCCTTTGCAGAATCAGTTGCGCTTCCGGAAAAAGGCGGGCTTAACGTAGCACGCTCAAGACTAATCAAAGCATTAAAATGTGGCCGTAAATCTCTTTCATCAAGACCATGCGCCAAAACTAAAGCAGCACCAATTTCAGTAGCATGAAGTTTACGATCACCGTACTTTTGCATTGCTGTTAAAATCTCACGCTGACACAGCAATTGACGCAGCGCCGCGTCAGCAGTTTGCCCCGGAGCCCTAGTTGGATTAGCCTGTTGTTTTTCAAGTTTTGCTAACTGCTCTTCCAAAACACGTCTATTAGCTTCACTTTCAGCAGCTTCTCTAGCAGGAGATTGCGAAGAAACCATACGGCCATAGCGAGTGCGATGTTTTAAAATTAGTCCAATCGCTTCATCCAACGTAACGTGGCCCATCTTTCTCCACAATTCAACACGATTAGAAGGACGACGCATAAAACAATTGCAACCCTTGCGCTTTTAATTCATTCGAGGAATTCAACACAGTCAATTACGTCGACGGATAAACTCAGCTTCTTCTCTTTTGCCAAGTTTTTCAAGTAAAGTAGCTGTGCCAGAGAAGCCAAGTTGTTTAAAATGAACTGGCACACCGCCGCGAGCGTAATTATACGCAGTTGTTGTGTTTAGCCCGATTCGCTCAGCAACCGCGCTAATTTGCGGCGACCCGACTGCCATCGCCATTAAAAATTGAACATATTTAACCAGCCTAGTTTCTTGAACTTGGCTTACTTTTACACGATCCGGTTCAAAACTTCCCAGTAAAACTGGCCGGAGTGATTCGATTAACTTTCCAGAATTGTGAGTTTCTAAAATTGCTTCCTTGATAGTAGATTTAATAAAGAACGGTAAAAAAACCCCGTGTCTCTTACGGTAAGCTCCTGCTACTACATCGACTAATCCTTCACGTTGAGCTTTTGACAACAACAACCCAATAGCACGGGTAGATAAAAATAGAGAATTATGTTCACTTTCCGCCAAGTCAGTTATATTCAATGGAACTGGAGACCTAGAGAGAGCAAGCAGAACCGTATATAATCCATTCCAAGTTGGCTCAGGCGGCGTTCCACTCGCGTGCATCCAGACAAAAGAACTTTTTCTAGAATCAGTAGGTAATTTATGCACGACGCCGGCTAAGTCTAAAACTCCAGAAGCAATTTCAACTGCAACTGGCTTGACTTTCAATTCCCGCGCCAAGTCAACCGCAGTAGCGTAATAACCTGGCCGCGATTCCAACGCGTCGTGAACCTGTTGAAATACATTGCCCTTAAGCCCACGGGCAACCACGTGATTTAATTTACCTGAAAAAGGAGGATTTGCCCTTCTCGATAAGCATATAGCGGCGTTGAAAACTGGGCGCAATTTCTTTTCTTCCAAGCCATGCGTTAAGACAAGCGCAGCTGCAAGTTCAGTAGCGTGTAACTTACGATTACCGTACTCCATCATAGCGGTTAAAATTTCACGCTGGTGGCTAAGCGCAGCAAGTTTCTGAGCGGCGTTTACATCACCACTTCGTTCACCTGTTCGTTCTAATTGTCTTTCAACTGCAGCTAAATGCTCTTGCAACACCGCTTTATTCGCGGCACTTTCCCGAGCTTCTCTCAAAGGAGATTGACTTGCAACTAACCTACCGTAACGCGTACGGTTTCTTACAACTAACCCAATAGCTTCGTCTAAAGAAACGTTACCTATTTTTTTCCACAACTCTTCACGCATAAATCAATTGCAACTCCTGTATTTTTAACTCATTCGAGAAATTCCACGCTGTCAATTATTCCATCGCCGTCTTCGTCGAAACCCTCGACAACGCGCGCAATTACTTTAGAATCAAACGAATTTCCCTTTTCAATTTCCTTCCATTTACTTACAACGGCAAGCACAGCAGCGCGAGTGCTTAAGTGGTTCATCCCACCGACGAACAACAATTTCTTTCCATGAGCAAACGGGTTGTCAATAACCTCAACTAACCCAACTGTTTCTGCAAATCTTTTTTTGGAAACTGAACTGTAAACGTCAAACGTTTTCTCGTCGAATTTAATAGGCAAATAACTATTCACCTCGGCAACGAGAGAATTTACTTTTGGCCCGCCGAACAACACTAGGTTTTTCTTTTTTTGCTGCTCGCGCAATTCAGTGTCTAAAAGGTAGAGAGGAAATGAAAACGAGCAACTACTGCCAAGAAACATCGACAATTCACACGCGCAGAATTCACTTGCCCGCGAGCGGTATTTACCATGCGGATCAGGCGAACCTAGAACAAAATAACCGTCAAACAAACCGTTTTTCACAAATGGCGACAAGAGCGACGGGATTTTTGTAGACTTTTGTGCGAACGGCACCCAATCGTCTTTCAAAATAACTGCAAGCGCGTTGCCGGCAACGGTAAACTTCTTTGCCATTGCGCCGCCTTTTTCCTCCATGCCAGCTGGAACAATTAACCCAGCGCGTTGCAATTCGCGAACATGATAGTAAACGGTTTGCACCTGTAAACCAAGCTCGCGGCTAATTTCAGCAGGATAAGTTGGCTCACATGCAATGAACTGCAAAATCTTCACCCGCTCTACAGAAAGTGCCGAAAAGGCGTTTTGCTCAACGCGAACACAAGGCATTGCTTTATTTTCATCAACAAGTTGCATTTTAATCATATCCATAATACTATCGTTCTTTTAATAGAAGTAGCGCCAAATTTGTTAAAAAACATTGCGTTTTGCCTTGAGCACTATTGAAAGTTTTTTAGCGGATAATATATACCGCCAAGAGGCAAATCTCTGTTCCTACTTAGTGAAAAACAAAATGTGCGGAATTATAGGCGTTATTGGATGCGATGCAGGTCGCACCGCAATTGAAGCGCTAACTGTGCTCGAATACCGAGGCTATGATAGCTGGGGCGTTGCAAGTATTGAAAACAACACACTAACCGTGACGAAAGAAATTGGCCTTGTGAAAAAAGAAACAAAAGTTACAGGAGATTGTGCGATTGGTCATGTGCGCTGGGCAACTCACGGCGGAGTCACAAGAGAAAACGCACACCCGCATATAGATTGTAAGAAAAATATCGCAGTTGTTCACAATGGAGTTATTGAAAATTACCTAGAACTGAAAAAAGAACTCACAATACGCGGACACATTTTCACTTCTGAAACCGACACTGAAGTTATTCCTCATTTGCTTGAAGAAAGCAACGCGAATTTGGAAAACGCAGTGCTTGAAGTTACAAAGAAACTAAAGGGGTCATACGCTTTGGTTGTCACAAGCACAAATGAACCAAATAAAATTGTTGCGGCACGAAAGGAAAGCCCTTTAGTAATAGCAAAAAATCACAGCGCGGTTTTTGCAGCGAGTGATACACTTCCGCTTGCAAAGCACGTTAATTCGTTTACAGCTCTTGAAGACGGCGAAATTGCAGTATTGCAAAACAATAACGTAACTTTTCGCACAGCTAGCGGCGCGATTACAAAAACGTTTTCACCAATTGCGTGGAAAAACGAAGAGACAACACTGCAAAACCACAAGCACTTCATGGAAAAGGAAATTGAAGAAACACCAGAGAGTTTTACAAAGGCACTGCAACAAAACGCAACTGAAGTAAAAGAATTTGCTGAAGAAGTGAAAAAGGCGAAACGCGTTGTTTTCGTCGCATGCGGTACAGCGCGACACGCTGCAATTGTAGGCCGCTATCTATTCAACAAACTTGCGAAGAAATTCTGCGAAGTTATGATTGGATCTGAATTCCAGTACTTTGCGCCAGAGTGGAATAAAGATACGCTTGTAATTGCCGTGTCACAGAGTGGGGAAACTGCAGACGTGTTAAACGGAATACGTGAAGCTAAACAGCGCGGAGCACGGGTTTTCAGCATCGTGAACGTTGAAGGCTCTACATTAGCAAGAGAAAGCAACAAAGTACTATACATTAAGTGCGGGCCGGAGATTGGCGTCGCGTCGACAAAAGCGTTCCTCAACCAACTTGCTGTTTTATATTTAGTTGCGTTTGCAATGACTGGCAATTATGAAACTGGCGTTAAAGAACTTACAAAGATACCTGGAAAAATTCGCGAGGCAATTTTACTTAACCAAGTTAAAGCTAGGGAAATCAGCGAGAAGATAAAAAACCAGCCAAGCGCATATTTCATCGCGCGGGGAAATAACTTTGCAATTGCAATTGAAGGCGCATTGAAATTAAAAGAAATTTCTTACATTCACGCCGAAGGAATGCCTGCAGGCGAGTTAAAACACGGTACACTTGCGTTGATAAGCAATGGCGTGCCAGTAATTGCAATTAACCCAAAGAATTACACGCACGACGAGACGATTACGAACATAATGGAAACAAAAGCACGCGGGGCATATATTATTGGAGTAAGCGATGAACCTCACAGTTGCTACGACGATCTGCTATGCATCCCAAAGGTTGACGAAAAGTTCTACCCAATTGTTTCAACCGTGCCGTTATTCTTGCTCGCGTATTACACGGCATGTAGCCGCGGGTTGAATCCCGACAGGCCGAGAAATTTGGCGAAATCAGTAACCGTGCGTTGATATTATATGGTGAAAAAATTATGAAACTTGAAAATTTTAAAAAACTTGACTACGTTCTCCTAGCTGCTGGGAACGGTAAACGATTATGGCCAATTACCGAGCACGAACCAAAGACAATGGTGCGAATATTGGAAAAACCCCTATTAGAATGGATGGTAGAAAACGTTGCTCCACATGCGGGAAAAATAATTGTGATTGTAGGAAGTCATAAGGAAAAAATCTTGGATCATTTTAAAGGAACAAAATACGCGCCGCAATTAGAGTTTGTTGAGCAAAAGGAACTAAGCGGAACTGGTAGGGCAACGCTACTTGCAGAAGATTTCGTTACAAGTGAAAAATTCGCGGTGTTCAACGCAGACACGTTTTGCGACCCTAAGCTATATACACTAATTGCAGCAGAAAGCGCAGCTGGCGAGTTTATCGTTGGAAGAAAAGTTGCTGACGGATCAAAGTACGGAGTTCTTACAAAAAAAGATGGCAATTTAGAAAAAATTGTTGAAAAGCCATCAGTCGCGCCTAACGCGCTGATTAATACCGGTACTTACTGTGTTTCGAAAACGTTTTTCAAATTCCTGAAGGAATTGAAATTATCCCCGCGCGGAGAATATGAAGTTACCGACGCGCTTACTGCGTACAGCCAAAAATATGACTTGAAGGTTTTATCTTTTGACGGCTACTGGAACGACGTTGGCTATTTTTGGAATTATCTTGATACGAATGACTACGCGTTGAAGAATTTAATGAAAGAGAAAAACGAAGGGACAATTGAAAAAAGCGTTGTTGTAAATGGAAAAATTAGCGTTGGCAAAGGCGCAATTATACGCGGGCCTTGCCGCATTGACGGCAATGTTTACCTTGGCGAAAACTGTGAAGTTGGCCCAAATGCCTTGATGAAAGACTGCGTATTGGAAAAAGATTGCAGGGTAGGAAGCAGCGAAGTTAAGCGAAGCATCATAATGTCAAACAGTAAAGCATTACATTTTAACCACGTTGTTGACTGCGTAATTGGAGAAAATGTAAATTTTGGCGCAGGCAGCCAGAGTTCTAACGTGCGGTTTGATAGAAAAAGCATAAAAGTAACTGTGAATGGAAAAATTCTTGACAGTGGGAGAATAAAGTTAGGTAGTGCAATTGGAAACAATACCGAAATCGGATGCAATGTAGTTATCTACCCTGGAAAACTTATCGGCGGTAAATGCACAATTTACCCTGGAGTGCGTGTGGAAGAAAACGTTGAAAGCGGCACAGTTGTTGAACGCTGACTTTAAAACAATCATTAACTTAAGAATTTTGAAACATATGAACGTATTTGCATTTCCAATTCTTGGTTTTTTCTTTTTTTTCGGCTTGTTTATTTTTTACAGCGGGTTCAAAAACTGGAAGGGATATTTAGAAATTTCTAATTTGCCTACATCTAAAATAAGATCGCTGGCAGTTGGAATTGTAGAGATAACCGGCAAAGTTAAACCAATTAAATTACTAACTTCTCCGACTGGTAAGAAAAACTGCGTTTTTTACTGGATGGTTGAAACTGTGCTTGTCAAAACTCGCCAAGAGGGAGGTAAGATAAACCGCGCTTGGGTGCCAACCGGCGTAGCTGATAAGAAATTTGAAAATTTTTACATTGACGACGGAACCGCAAAAGTGGAAGTAAACCCAAACAAGGCGGAAATTTTAATGCCAGCAGATTATTTTTTCCAAGGCGATGTACAGAATGCTGCACTGGGCACAAAACGACAGATTGAATATCTAATTGAACCAGAGCAGAAAATATATTTAATTGGAACCGCCGAAACGAAACAAAATGCAAAAAGCGCAGCTAACGCAAATAATCTAATCATACTTAAAGGAAAAAATAACCCGTTTTATGCAATTTCAAAAGACTGCGAAATTCAAATAAGCAAAGAGTTGAAAAACCAAGCGAAAACAGGCATTACAATTGGAATAATAGTAAGCGCAATTGCATTAGTATTTACTTTTCTAAGCGTCATAGCTTAACTAACTCAGAAAGCAAATGCTTTTTTAACTAAGCCGCGAAACTAACTCTATGAATATATATTCGCTCCTTTTGAGTTCAAATAATAGCGACAATTTATTCTTCTACGCGATTATTGGCCTTTTCATTGGCTTATTTTCCTTTTACCACGGCTTAAAGCAGTGGCTGAAGTTCAAAAAAGTTGCTGACACGCCAACCTCTAAAGTTCGCTCAATGGCCGCTGGTTTAGTTGAGCTAAACGGCAAAGTCACTGCGATAAAAAATCTCGTCTCGCCAGTTTCAAAAGCGAAATGCGTTTATTATAAAGTTGAACACCAGATTTACATTCGCAGTAAAAACGGCGGCAGCTGGGTTACAACCAGCACAGATACTAACCTAGCAAACTTTTTACTTGAAGATGATACAGGCAAAGTGGAAATTGCGCCGCAAAAAGCAGAAATTGATATCCCAATTGACAAAACAAAATACCATGGCTTTAACCGACGCGATCTTGAGAGTTTTCTTGCACTGGACGACCCAGTTTACGTGCTCGGCACAGCAAAAACCCACCCTGGAATAAAAACTGCAAAAAATGCAGATGCGCTTATTGTAACGCAAGGCGAGGGAGATAAATCTTTTTACATTACTGACAAAAAGGAAAAAGACGTACAGCACGGCCTCTCAAGCTCTTCAAAGTGGAGCGTTGTCGGCGGAATAATAATAACCGCACTTTCAGCCGGCTACCTTATTTTTACAATGCTTAAGTGAGTGTTTTTAAAGTTGAAAAACTTGAACAATAGTTAAAGAGGGAAATATAAATTATGTTACTTTCACTGTTTGGAATTGGTTTAGCCGTAATTGCGTTAATTGTAATTGCACTTATTGTAATTGCTTTGATTTTCTACCTACTATCCATTTACAACTCACTTATAACGCTGAAGAATAATATTGACAAAGCGTGGAGCAACATCGACGTAATGCTAGTACAGCGAAACAACGAGTTAACAAAATTACTCGACACGGTAAAAGGTTACATGAAGCACGAAAAGAAAACACTTGAAGAAGTTACACGTTTACGTGCAAGCATGGCAAAAGCAGCTGGCCCTCAGGCAAAGGCAGAGGCAAATGATTTACTTTCATCAGCAATTGGACGATTATTTATGGTGGCAGAAAACTACCCACAGTTACGCGCAAGTGAAAACTTCAACCAACTACAAGGCCGCATTAGTGAATTGGAAAACGGTATTGCAGACAGGCGAGAGTTTTACAACGATTCAGTTAACACTTTTAACATTAGAATACAACAGATTCCAGACAGCGTAATTGCTGGAATGATGCACTTGGAAAAGAAGGAAATGTTCAAACCAGCACCAGGCGCAACTGAAGACGTAAAGATGAACTTCGACAACTAGAAGAAATGACAATTCTATTCATCGCAAAGGTTAGGCAAAAAGGAAGCAAAGCGTATGCAATCATTCCAAAGCGCATTATGAAAAAATACAACTTAAAACTTGGCGATGAAGTGTACGCACAACTCCTTAAAACTTCGGCCTAAGCGATAATTTCTGCGGCAGCGTTAACTTTTCCTTTGGCTTGCCTTTTGTCTCTACGTCAAGCTTTTCAACAAGCGATAATGGAGTAAACGTTTCTTGCTTGCCAGTTCCTCTTATTCTCACAGCAAGGGTTTTTTCCTTTTCCTCACGTTCGCCTACAACGGCAATGAACGGCACCCACTCGTGTTCAGCCTCGCGGATTTTCTTCTGTAAAGTTTCATTGCGGTCGTCAAAGTCAACACGGTAACCTTCGCGGTTGAAAGAGTCAACCACTTCTTGGCAATATTTATTCGCTTTTTCAGAAATTGGAATAACTCTCACTTGAGTTGGCGATAACCACAGCGGAAACGCAGCTTGCTTTCCTGCTTTTATTTTCATCGCTTCTCTCTCAAGTAAAGCGTACACAACGCGTTCAATTGCGCCAGGAATAGAAGCATGGAGAATAACGAAGCGCTGTTTCTTTCCCTCAGCGTCAACGTAAGAGAGGTCAAACGTTTCACTATTCTCAACGTCAATTTGCAC
>JAZDHP010000053.1:0-26651 GCA_043805855.1 Microcaldota archaeon | reverse complement strand
CTGGAGCATTAACTCCGAGTGAAATGACCAAGAAACTGTGGGTCTTCATCAAGAAGAAAGGCCTCTCAAGCAAATAGTTTAGTTTGCTAGCGTTCATACAAATATCTTTTTTATTTTTACATTTTTTTTCTTTAACTCTCTTTTTTAGAATTTTATTTTAACCTTTAGCATTAGCGATTTAGTTATTTGCCTAGGTAAGGCAGAAGCTAGGTGTGATTTAATTGTGGACTAAATTAACGTTTTTTCTTCTTTGCCTTTGTTGATTTCTTCGTTAGCTTGTGTTGTTTTTCTAGTTTTCGGTGCAGTGAGTAGGAGTATACTACTAGGAACACGGCGACGAAGAGGATTGGCGCTACTACTAGCCATGTTGATATTCTGCTTGAGGTTAGCGTTGCGAACATAATTGCTACTGATAGCGCTTTGAATAATTTTGCGCCAACTGCGTGGGTCTTTGTCCATACTGCGTCGTTGTGAATTGTCCATGGTGTTCTTATGCCAATTAAGTAGTTGCGTTTTAGTTGAGGCAGTAGAGTTGCAATATAGTAGAATAGTATTGACAGTCCGGGAAATATGAGCTGTGGGGTTGAAACGTGGAGAAGCGCGTAGTCAGTGTTTGAATATATTATAACTAGGTGAACGTAGAGCATGAATAGTAAAACTGCGGCTTTTAGCGAAGCGTATTCTTTGTGCAGTAAGTGCATTTCGAATTTTAATTCCTTTACTTTCGGGAGCAGCGAAAGCGCGAGGTAAGTTAACAGCATTAAAATTGGAAAGCCAACGATTAGGTTTTCGCGGTTTGTGAACCCGTCTGCGATTCCATCTGCGTTCCAGTGGCTTGCAACTTGTTCAGGCAAGTAATTGTAAAGTAGCCCACCGGCGATTAAAGATATAATTATTGCTGCGATTGCGATTTTGTCGCCGTTGTGCAGTTGACGTTCCAAACTGAAGTGCAAATTGTTCATTATATGCATATACGCTGGTGATTTATTAAACGTACGCTGCGAGGGAGAATTGCTTGCTTTTCTCGTCTTCGAATAAGGAAGTTATGTCGCGTTCAATTAGTAGCAAGCGTTGCTTCAAGTATAGCGGTAACTCGTATTTTTCAGCCATTGCTTTTGACAATTCAAGGTACTTTTCAATGCCGCCGCGGTTAATTGTTAGTATTAATTTTCCACCGCACTGGCTGCACTTGCCGCGTAATGGAATTCTGCGGAATTTAGCGTTGCAGTCAACACAGCGGAATATTTGCCTGCCAAAGGAACGTAGGTTACCGTAGAGGTCGGGGAAGAAGTGGGATTGGATTATTCTCTCTGCTGCGCCGCTGGCTTTTACTGCGCGTATTCGTTGCATCATTTCAAGTTCAACTGCAACTTTTTCTTTCATTGTTTCAAGCGTAACGTAAGAAGTTTCCACTGGACCTTGTAATTTACATGCGTGCGTGTAGTGCAAGTTTTCAAATTGTTCTGGTTTACCGAGGCGGCTGGAAACTGTATCTAGTTTCACTTCTTTTGGCATTGCGTTTCTTAAGGTAGCTTGGTAAAATTCAAGCGGGTAATGGTCGCATACGTCCATTGCGTGTACTTCGTCGTCAACTTCAGTTGGAGTTAACTGTGATGACAATACAAGCGGCGCGTCCATTTTCCCACCGCGCGTAGCTGGCAGGAATTCGCGCGAGAAGTTTATCAGCGAGTCAAGCAAGAGCATAAATGCCAATTCATCTCCGTCGCTGTTACGACGGCACGCGCAGTGCACGTACGGGTGCGCGAGTAGGCCGCGTGTTGTTGTGAATCCAATTATTCGCGTTGTTATTCCTGCGCTGATGTGTGGCGCAATGCAAATTGTTAACTGTCCTATTAAGTCGTTTATTGTTTTAGCGTCGTAAAATGCTGGCATTTCATAAACGTATACAAGTAGATCGTCGACGAATTTTGTTACGCGCATTAAATATTCAGCTGAAATTTTGTTGATTATAATGTCTTGAGCTCGTAGTTCAACAACTTGATTTACGTCGGTAAGCGGCGCGCCGTTTGCATCATGAGTGTAGCCTAGTTCGTGTAGTTTTTCTATGCTTGTTTCAATTTCGCTTGGGATAAAGTGGGTTATTGGAATTTCAGTTGCGTCTACGCGTGTTGTGCCGTCGCGGAATACGTAAACGTTGTGCTTTGCCCTGAGAAGTGCTTTTTCTATTATTTCAAATGGCTTTCTTTCGGAAATTAAACCAATTACGCCTTTTGCGTCTGTCATTTGCGTTGCCTTGACGGCGTTTTCGTACATTGTAATTAAGTCAATTGGCTGTTTTTCATTTTGCTTTGCTTTTTTCTTGCACTTTGGGCAAAATTCACTTACGCATAGTGAACCGCAGTCAGTGCATTGTCGTGCGAGTATTGTTTCGCGTGAACACGCGCATTTTGGTAGTGGAGTTTTTATTTTGCAACTTGGGCACATGCGAATTGCAATTTCTGTTTGTATAACTCGTTCGCCTTTCTTTTTCAACTCTTGCACTGCTTTGCCAATGCTGCGTAGTTTACCGCCGTAGTGGCCAATTGGAAACAAGCCGTGTACTGGCGGTTGCATTTTGCGTTCCTTGGATTTTTCCGGTCGGCCCATACTGCTGCCGATGTAATTTCCTGGCCGGTTTATAATTTCAACTCCGCAAATCTCGTGGAGTATTTCTAGAATGGGTTTTTCTTCACTGTAACGTTCGTTGAACTTTTCTAGTTGTAAAGCAGCGTGCATTCCAAGTGGAAATAAAAGGGCTGGAACCATCTCGCTGGTGATTTTTATTTCGCCATTGTCAACAACATGTTCAACGCCGAGGTTTTCCAGTAATTCCTTTTCAGGTTTTTGCAACGGGAGTGTAAGTGTAAGATTTTGTTCATCTCCGGGAAGATAGTTAAGTTTTCCAGTTGTGATGTAATGCGCGATTTGTTTTATTTCAATTGGCTTAAAGTCGCTCCAGTACAAAGTAAAGCGAGGAGCAAGTGCAACGCCTTTTTCGCGAGATAGCGCAGTCGCTTCGTCGAATGTAATTTGTTCACATTCTTCTTTGGTTTTGTTCACGCCTTTTGCCTTTAGCTCTTCAGCGTACCATTCGCTGCACCATGCGCCTGGGATTAGCGGGTGGTTTGCTTTTAGAAAATCGCCATAGTTTATTAGTATGTCGCCGAGGAAAATAATTTTTTCAACTTCGTTTTCAATTTCCTCTGCTTTTTCAAGCGTTTGCACGCGCAGTACATTGCCGTTTTTTAGCCTAACAAATGGGCCGTCTATTGTTTCGCATGGAGTTACAATGCACCCTTTGCCTGGCCGTTCTACTTTTACCTGTGTTCCAATTGCGGGGAATTTTCCAAGTACAATCATTGTTGCCGGGTGAATTGCCTTTGCAGCGATTCCAGTTAATCTAGTGCGGCCGTAGCGCAACGTGAAGCCGCCGGGCGTGCTTGGGTAGGAAAAAATTGGCCTCCCTGCTACGATATCTTTCATGTATTTGTCGTTTGGTTTAATTTCAAATTTTGTAGCTGTTGTTTTTGTTGCCTTGATTAGTTTTTCAACCCAGTTCCAGTCAATTCCAGGTAGCTTTTTTGCAATGTTAATTATTTTTGCAGCTTTCAAACACACGCCTTCGCTCATTACTAACACAGCGCCGCCGCGTACTCTATTTGACTCAACGTTTTGCACGTTTTTGTTCACGTTTACCTCGTATTCTTCAGTTGGCTCGCCGTCAATACATACCGCGCAGTTGCGTATGATGTGCCGTATTTCTTCTTCTGTTGGTACGTATTGCCCTGAGCGGGTTTTAATTGCGTATAAGTTAGCCTCTTCAACATAACGGTCAACTTCGCCGTCAGTTGGACGGTAGTTTCCAACACCCATTTTCAAACGGCAGTAATCTGCAAGTAGTAGCGTAAAAGCTTGACCTGTACCGCCAGCGCCGCGAATTGGGCCAGAAAAATAAACCGAGAGGTATTCGCTCCCGTCTGCGTTTTTCTTTAACTTTAACTTTACAACACCTTCAATTGGAGCACTTACTACTCCCTCAGTATAAAGTGCGAGTCCAGTTCGCACTGCTTGTTCAATTTTTATCTCTTTTTCATCAGTTGAATTGACTAAAGTTTTTGCAGGCCATTTTCCATCAAGGATCTCGTTGACAATTTGTACAACTAGCCCCTCGCGGTCTTTGAACTGCGGCATAATTTCACGAACATAAAGCGCTATACCGACTGGACCAACTAGACCTTCGACACGTCCAGCTACGTCTTCGGCTGGAATAATTTCAACTTCTTTCTTCGGGTCGCGGTTTTTATCCCGCGCTTTTTCTGCAACAATGTAACACTTTTCAAAATCTATCTTAATTGAATTATTGTACTGTAGTTGCCCTTCGGTTTTTCCAGTTTCGGTCATAAAATGTTCTCGCCTCCGAAGTTCAGTACTTGTAAATTATTTGTTTTTAAATTGTAAAGCGGAACAAAGCACGGCGTTGGCTCGTGACCGAGACGCACCTGATAGTCTGTTTTTGACTGCCAGCACCCGCTGTTGATAATCATCGTGCCGTGGTAGTTACTGTAGCCATTGTGGTGAATATCTCCAAAGTGAAAAATGTCAGGCACTTCGTCCATTACAGTGTAGTCAAATTTTTCAGGCGCAAATGGAACTTTGTCGCCGTAAATTGGGTTTAACAACCGGCGCCGTATCATTTCAATTCCAGCTTTTTCCGGATTTGTATTAAGGCCCCGTAGGTTTGGTAAACTATTTGCAATTGCGTACATTGACTCGCCGTGGTAAATTACTTCGTTGAAACCATGTACTTTTATGAAACTAGGGTTGCTGACAAAGTGTAAGTTTTTGTAACCCTCTGCGCTTTTTACAAACTCCCGCGCTAACCGAGGTTGAGGCACTGCGCTTCTCACTGCGTCGTGGTTGCCTGGCGAAATTATAACTTCGATATGTTCCGGTATCATTTTCATGTACTCGCAGAACATTTCGTACTGTGTGTAGATATCTTTCGTCTCCAGTTCTTTTTCCTGTTCTGGGTAAACGCCAATGCCGTCGACTAAATCGCCGGCAAATGAAATGTACTTTATCTTCCCAGCAATTTCCCGCTCTTGGTCAGTTCCCTGACCATTTAGAAAAGCGATGAACTTCGCAAAGTTATCCTTCATAAATAATTTGCTGCCCACATGCGTATCAGACGTACAAACTATTGAAATGTCTTCTTCTGTTGTTTTTCTCGCTGGCGCAACTGGAGTTTCTGGCCAAATGACGTCCTTTACAATGAACAACTCTTCTGAGCATACGCCGTCAAGCGCAATTACCTCGTCTAAAATAATCTCGTCTGCTTTTTCGCGAATTGGAGAGTCTTTCATCACGAGGCACTTTACATTTGCCTCTTCGTCTTCAACTTCAAATATCAAGTGCCCGTTGCGCGTTGTTTGTTTGTTGTAAACCATGCCGATAATCCTACCTGTTCTTCCCCGGCCGCCGCCCTTTACGCTTGAAATTGGAATTAATGGCATTTGCGTCATGCGAGTTTTCAAAACTGCTTTTACCCGGCGGAATCTATCTCTAAATAGCCCGACGAATTCTTCGATTGTTCCAGTGCAGCGGCTCTTTCCACTAACGTCTAATTTTTCTTTTATTTCCAACTGGCTTTCAACATCGGCATTTAGTGGCTTGAAGCCAGTGTATTGTACAATTACCGGCGTTTGTTCAACTATCGCAATGCCAGCAAGCACTTCATCACATTGAGATAGCGTTACAATTAGTTCCGTTTGTTCAAAGAACCTTTCAATTGCCTTGACTGCTCGGTCTTCGCTAACTGTGCATAGTTTGTCGAGCGCTTCGGGAGATACAAGTAGCTTCTTCTCGCTAATTTTTTTCAATAGAACTTCCCGCACGGCACTTCCGCCGTTTACTTGAGAACCAGCCATTTCATTCCAAACACCTTTTTAATTCGCTCCGCATATGCAGAGACAACAGGTAAACGTAAATAACTATAGCTGGCTAGCTTTTTTTAAACCTTGTGTCGTACATTCAGTATATGCCTGAAATTTTTGAACGCGCAAAACTACAAATGGCGATGCTCCTACTGCAAGAGCACACGCGAGCCAAGCCTGGTTTTTTTGGGCGCGTCAAAAAACGCGTTTTTTCCGTAACCGTGCCAGTTGAACATCTCGATAAATTATTTTTATATCGTAATGTAAACGAGCCACTGCGATTATACGCTTCAACTTTAGTAAATAGCACGAGTGAAAAGGAACAAGTTCAATGGCTTAAACAAGATCAACCGTTTGACCGCGATGTTGAATGTGCGCTTCAAGAATTTAACCGAGTTATAGAGCAGCCGCTTCACTTTGTAGCGGTCCGTGGAATTAAAAGAGCGTTACCGAAAAATACCGGACATGTGGAATTAATTTGTTGTAGGTCAGCAAGGCAAAACTTGCTACGTGCGCTTGCAAAGGATAGACTAATTTCTTTTAAAGACAATAAATCCGCAGCTTACGTGTCAATTTCTAAAACACAAGCAGCTAAGTTGCAAGAATTTATTGCTAAAAACAGTATGTAGCTTGCGCGTCTCGTATTGTTTGAAAAAATTACTGCGTCTAATGATTAGGTTTAAAAGCGATAGCTGTTATTTTTTGTTGAGGTTGTTGAAATGCTTTATCATGAAATAGAAACTGGAAATATTAGACTAACTGCTGGTGGAGAAAATGCTTTTATTGCAAGGGGAAGTAAGAAAATTAAAATTCCTTCTGGTGAAAGTGAAACTAAGCTAATTGAAGAATTTCAAAAAACTCACGATAACGCCAAACTAGAAAAGTCTAAAAAAGAATTTCCAAAACTTGCGGAAGGCGACAAGATAATTTGCGGCGCGAAGACAATTGTGTATCTTACTACTAGCTATAACAATGGAAAGGAAAATCCAATTGATGATTATAAAGCTAGAGCGTCGAAAACTGTTTTCATGGGGCCAAACAGCGAATTACAAGTTAGCGGTTTTGAAAAATGGGACAAAAAAGATAACAAAGAGAAAACAAGATGTCACGGGGAGTTAATAAAAAATATAGAGTTGAAAAAAGGTTTTTTTCAAGTTTCATATTCTCACACTGACGATGTGCTCGTAACTCCAGTTGCTTTGATAAAATTTAATTTTGACGGTAGCGGTTTTTTTGACGTGTGCGACGACGTTCTTTACAGTAGTCCATTAGCGTCAACTTCAATCGGCGCAGGCGGAGTTGAATATACAAACAAGGCAAC
Organism: Microcaldota archaeon; assembly: GCA_043805855.1. Lineage (GTDB taxonomy): Archaea > Micrarchaeota > Micrarchaeia > Norongarragalinales > UBA8480 > JAHFHC01. The sequence goes on along the minus strand of JAZDHP010000053.1, from coordinate 19,397 downwards.
TAAACGTTCGTTCACTGCAAAGTCCACTACTTTTGAAGAGATAATTGTAACGCGAGATGCAATTTACCGAAAGGGGTTAACCAAAATGGACGACATTTTTAACAATGCTATTGCGTTGAACGGGTTCTTTCAAAACAAGCTCACTGCGACGATGCCTACTGTTGACGAAAAACAAATGGCTGAATCGTACAAAAACATGCCAAAAAACATGGAGCAAATGGTTGGAAGTTTAGAAATGTTCAAGCAAATGTCTCCAGATGACTTAACTCGCATGATGAAAATAGGCGAAGCTAAAAGTGGCACTAAAATTAGCCCCGAAGTTATGGAACGAATGAAAGAAATGCCTGAAATGCTTAAAAAAATGGAAAAAGACGGTATGTTTGGCCAAATGAAAAAAGCAATGGCAATGCAAAAAGGGCTAATGGAAGGAATGGGTGACAAAGGAATAGAGCGGTTAGTATCAAGTCAAAAGGCAGGTATGGAAATGCTAAAGAAACAGAAAAATATGTCAACGGCAGAAGGTATTGATATTGAACAAATTATTGAATCTCCGCGGGTATACAAGCCAGTTACAAAAGATGGGGTAAAAGTTGCATAGTGGTTATAAAATGGCTTCTGCGAAAAAATCCAAAAAACAAACAACTGTTGCAAAACAAGCGGCAACTGCCAGCGCAGGGAAGGAAAGCGACGAAGAGTTTCTCAAGCGTTTTATGAACTTAAAAGAAACTGCGTCTAGAAAAGCAACTGCTGGAATGGGCGAATATGCGAAAGAAACTGAAGAAGGTAGGGTACAAGGCCGTCAAATTGGACAAAAGTTTGAAGAAATTGAACAGTGCCAAAAGATAGTTGAAGAGTTTAAAATTAACCCGCCAGTGGCGGTTTCAAAACACGTTAATGGAATATCTGTTGAATATGCTTACGAGGACCGGTTCAAAGCAAAGATAGAAATGTTGAAGAAAAACGGGTTCGGCTTTTTAAATGCGGTAAAGTACACTTCAATAAACGCGCCTACTTTCAAAACTACTGGTAGAGCGTATGTTAGGCGCGGAGGCCAACGAATTCTACTTCCTGCAAGTGCAATACCTCCACTTGACAGTGGGCTGGGAATGGGAAGTAGACTTTTGAATCCAAAGGACACTGTTTTCATTTTAGAAAATGGCGATATAATTGAAACTGAAGATCATTCTTACGTTCAAATTAACGACATTAGGTCAGATGATAATTATAGCCGTGAAATATTTGTTTATCCAAGTTCAGAAGTTAGTTTGGTTTTAACTAGAAATGAATCGCACCCAACTCCGTCGTCTATGGTTCCGTCGAAAGAAACTGAAGTTATACTGAGAAATTCTTCAAACACAGTTATAAATTATAATTTCGTTGCAGTTTCGCTAATCAAAGGAATATTTAACATGAAAATTCTAGACAGCGGTAAAGACGTGAATAAATTTTTGAAAATAGCTTCAGGGTATCCTGCCATTGAGTTTTTGCCCACATCGCAAATGATTGGAAATATAATTGATAAATTAACTGCAAAAATGCCTAAAAATGTAGTTGCAAAAATTAACGCCACGAAATCGCCTCGCGGGTCAAAAGTTTGCGACGATATTTCGGCGTATATTGAACTTTGCAAAGATGGTTCAGTTGTTACTTTTGGAACGCCAAACCCAGTTAAGAACATGACAAATGGCAAAATTGCATATCCAAATTTGCCTAAACATGCGCCTGGAGACTTCATTATAACTGGCAAGATTACAATTGCAGGCGATAGAATGTATTCTGAAGCCGCAGATGCAGTCGATCCAAGAGCAAAGGCAATTGTGAAAAACCGATTCGCGGTAGAAAAATACATTTCATTTCTAAATACGAAGAAAGAACTTGAACAAAATCTAAAGGCAATGAAAGAAAAGAACGCTAAACTAAAAGCGCCTGAATCAGAGTCATCCAAGAGGGATAAAGAAAGAAAAAAAGCAGAACTTTTAGACCAGCAAGCGTACTACAAGAAAGCTGGCGATACTGAGATGGTGGACGCTACTCAGATACAACTTGATGAATTGGACCCGCAAAAAGTGGCCGCAAAGTACGAAGCAATGATGCGACAAGCTAGGCCAGAGCTTTTAGATGAAATAAAACGCCATAGACAAGCTGGTGATACAATGAGGGCCGATGCAGCTCAAATGCAACTTGATGTACTAGAACATAATGAAGAAGGCATTGAAGCGTACATGATAAAAATGATCGGCTGGTGCGACAGCGAAATTGCTAAATTGCGTTCAGATTTAAACACTAATTTTCCGCAGTACAATTCACCTAGAGAAACAGATTTAGTTTAAGATTTAGTATAAGTAATTTTAACAGCAAATGACAGCATTTTTATAGACAATCTCTGAAATAAACATGTGGTGCTTTAAATGGGAATTATAGATGAAAGCGTAGGCAATATATTTGGAAGGGTAAAGAGCGACCTTTCTTATCGCGCTGGTAGTGAAATTTCCTCTGGAGTAGAAAAAACACTTAGAGGCGGGCTTAACCGGGGAAATACTGGAGAAGCCAAAAAACTCGATAAGTGCCCAAAGTGTAGTGTAAAAATAAGTGAACCTGATTTGAAATTCTGTCCGAGTTGTGGACAAAAACTCGTTGCAACTTGTGAAAAATGTACTCGTGATTTTCCTTTTGGGACGAAATTCTGTACCCAGTGTGGCGGCGAGTTAGATCGCAAAGTTGAAGAAGGTAAACCGAAAAAAAGCAAGAAAGAGCCTAGCAAGTAATATGGAGCAAAAATTCAAAACGCAAAAAAGTCAGCGCTAGCGGTTTAAGCTTTACAATGTTTTTTCTTTCATTACTTCTAGCTCGCTTAGAATGTTCCACAGCATTGTCCTGCCGTGCATTGGCATGTTGACGTCGTTTACAACTTCTTCCAAGGCATGTATAGAATTAGTCAATACTGTGTTGGCGTCTTTGTCACTTTCGTTTAATTTTTCCTTTGCCTTTGTAATTGACGCACGTACGTTTTTTGGAATTGAAGTATCTTCAATGAGAGTTTCTAAAATTTGTACAATTGGTTGAAAATCTTGAACTGTAATTGTTTGCTTCGCCACTCTAATCACCTTAAAACGCAAGAACAATTTGGGACACGCTGCGTTTTAAACGTTTTTCTAAAAAGAAAAGCGAGCCCGCCGCGATTTTCGACTCACCCGTTCTTTTAGGAGTGACGAACCTTTTCTTTTGAAGAAAAGGGATGTCTTCGAACGCGGGACCTATTGCTTGCTCCAAAATTCTTTCTTTTCGTCGATCGTTTTCTTTCTTTTAAGAAAGAAAAGGTCGTTAGGAGGCAATCGCTCTATTTACCTGACCGATTTTCTTTTAATTTATAGAGGCAATCGTTGGTTTTCTTTTTCCATCGATTGCTTTTTCTTTTTTTAAAAGAAAAAGGATCGCCAGGCTGAGCTACGGGCCCTTTTATGTTTATAGGTTGTTTTTGTTTTAAATGGGTGTGTCTCGCGTGAACCGCGAGTGTTTTTATTGTGGTTTTGCGTTACTTTTTGGTATGTTTCCATTTACTGGTTTGGTTGAACACGGCGCGAGTGCAGTTGTTTCAAGTGTTTCTGGTTTACCTGTAACTGAGTTTGGCGTTGTGTTGCTAGTTGCTTTAGTTTTTGGCGTTATTTTGTCCAGGTTTGGTGTTTCTTCTTCTGTTGGTTTCATTTTAGCTGGTTTATTCTTAGGCCAGCAGGGGTTGCAGTATATTTCCGAGACTGGCATTTCTGTTGCGCTTGGTGAAATTGGGCTACTTGCGGTTTTGTTTTATTTAGGTCTAGAGGTTAACTTAAAGCGGTTTAAGGAAACTGGCGGCATTGCCGTTGTGTTGTCATTTATTGAAATGGCCGGCGCGTTTGCACTTGGCTTTATTGTTTCGAAGTTGTTCGGTTTTGGCGATATGGAGTCGCTTGTAATTGGTTCAATGTTAGTTGCCGCTAGTACAGTTGAAGCGGTTAAGTTTGTTATTGAGAAGAACATTTTGCATTCGCTTGAATCGCGCATTGCAATTTCCGTGCTAATTATACAGGATATTTTTGCAGTGCTGTTAGTTGTGTTTCTCTCTACTGTCGCTAGTAACCAGTCGTTTAACATTGCGGTTCTAAACGCGTTGATTTTCGTCATTGCAATGTTGTTCATAGTTGGAAAAGTTTCCCGGCCAGTTATGGAGCGGCTTGAAGCTTGGGGGCACCGTGACCAAATTTTCCTATTCGCACTTGGAACTGGAATTGTGGTATCCTTTTTAGGAATTTTCCTTGGCCTCTCTGCAATTCTCGGCGCGTACTTTGCGGGATTTGCACTTGCAGAAACTGGATTCGCCGACCGCATCAAGCGCGAGTTTAGTTTCCTCCGTGAATTGTTCCTCTTGTTCTTCTTTGTTAGTTTTGGATCAAAAGTCTTACTACCTCATTCGGTTACGTTGATTGTGTTTGTACTTGTGCTTGTTGCGCTTTATTGTATTGTGAAGATTTTTTCGTACGGCGTGTTTGGCACTGCAATTGGGCTTAATATTCCAAGTTCAGTTGCAATAGGCGCGATAATGATTCCCATCGGCGAATTCGGTATTTTAATCGCGTCTGCAGCGGAGAAGCTAAACGCGCCTAATTGCGTTGCGGCTGGGAGTTGTTTAATTGGAAATTCCGGCGACTTGCTGTCAATCGCGTTTTCCCTCACGATTTTAACAACGTTAATCGGGCCATTTATTTTTGATAGAATTGACGCGGTTGCAGCTGCGCTTCTCAAAATTTATCCAATAAAGGTAAGGCAACGCATTGCACTTGCAGGCGACCAAATTGAAGGGCTTGAAACTGTTTTCATAACCCGCGCTTTTCAAAACCAAACTGCTATTTTACTCAAGCATATTTTTTCAAACTTAACAATTGCTATATCCGTAGTGTACCTCGCGTTTATCCTTCGTAAAGAAATTACTTTTTCATTTCTTCAAGGAGTTCCAACCGAGTTATCGCTAGCGCTGTTGCTGTTGCCGTTGATAATTTGGCCACTTTACAATTTTGCAAAGTACTTGAAAGCGTTAATCCGAACAATTGAAGTTTCAATATTCGCAACTGTTTTCAAGCAATCTAAAAACGTTTCCGTCCCGCAGTCAAACGCGTTCGACGTATTTGCAGGTTTCATAATGGTCGTACTTGGAATAGTAGCTACGTTGCTAATGTACTCTAACTACGCTTCACTTGCGCTTGCGCTGCTAGTGCCGGCGGTTTATACGGTACTTGCTGCAATTCACCTTGGCAAAGCAGCGCATTCTTTCATGGAAAACTATTCAATACTTGAACCAAAGAAACAAACTCGAGGGGTAAAATTAAAATGACTTCTCCCCATGAGCAATGGAAAGCGGCAAACACTGAAGTAATTTTACAAACAGATACGCATAGCATAATTAAAGAACCAGGATGGCTATACGGCGATAAATGTCCCACTCGAGGTAGATTTAAACTAGCGAAGTATTTTTCACCTTCTCCTCACTTGGTTCTACGCGACGCTAAGGGAGAACCGCGTTTTGTAATGCAATTTGACTTAACTTTTGACGGGCACTTATGGATAGGTGCAGTTCAACGCCTGCGAACACAATACGCTGGAACTGGGCGTAAATTGCAATGGTCTCCTGAAATGGAAACCGCGGCTAGTCGCGAATTGCAACAGCAACTTGGACGCCGGCCTACTGAATATTTAGTTAATGCTTTTTTGCATTGGACTGCGCCACAAATCAAAAAAGGCACAAAGGTGTTCCTAGCGGTGCCAAGTAGCAAAAGCAAATCGCCGCAAGGTATTATCGCTAGGCAAAATGCGTTGCCTTTGAGAGAGCGGTTCTTTCAACACACTGCAACTCGCAATAACTTTGAAGGAACTCCCTTGCATGAACTAGCAATGAAAAAAAAACGCGTAAAAGAAATCCTCGGCGCGAAATAGCTTTTTTCTAGCGAACCGTCCCGCTTAAATTTAACTTTTCCCCTTTTACTTTGCTAAGTGATGAACCTGAACAACCTCTGACTTGTGATGAAGTTGATAGCGGCTGATAGCGACTATATTAAAAGGTACAAAAAGCACAAGAAATAAGTGATAAATGTGAGTCGTGGTTTACTTCATTATTGAAAACAAGGAAACGCAACCGCTACTCTTTATCTTAACTGCTTTTAAACAAACTTCCCATTTTTTAACTTCTAGCGCGTACCATATGCGCTGCAAACAACGTTAAATTTATGGCGAGGGTAGTATAGCTTGGTCAGTATAGAGGACTGTGGATCCTTTGACTCGGGTTCAAAGAGCCTTTTCTTTTTGAAAAAAGAAAAGCCGTCGGGAAAAGAAAACCGAATGCTGGAAAATCCCGACCCTTGCCCTAAACCGCCTTTTTCTTTAGAAAAGAAAAAGGCCTGTTCGGCCCAAAAAGAAAGGCGAATAAAATGAACCCAGAAAACGAAAAAGATGAAAAGTTGGAAGACGTGTCTCTAGCTGCGCCGCGGGGAACTAGAGATTTTCTATTCGAGGAAAAACTACTCCGCGATGGCGTTGTAAATGTTTTGAAAAATACTTTTGAGCTATATGGCTTCACGCCGTTTGAAACCCCCGCTTTTGAAAAATGGAGTGTGCTTTCAAGCAAATACGCCGGCGGGGCAGAAATTCTAAAAGAAACTTACAAGTTCCAAGACCAAGGCAAACGCGAACTCGGGCTACGTTATGATTTAACCGTTCCACTGTGTCGCGTAATTGCAGCTAATCCTAATCTTCCAATGCCAGTAAAGCGCTATGCAATTGGCCCAGTGTTCCGCGACGGCCCACTAAAACTTGGCCGCTACCGTGAATTCATACAGTGCGATGTTGATATTGTTGGATGTAAAAGCGGGGTTGCCGACGCAGAAGTTCTTGCGCTTGTGTGCGATGCGTTCACTGCGTTGGGAATTAATTTTGTTATAAAAGTAAACAACCGTAAGTTACTTGAAGGTTTACTAGAAAAACTCGGCGTTACCGTAGATTCTATTGAAATAGCTATCCTTTCCATTGATAAACTTACAAAAATCGGACGCGAGGGAGTTCAAAAGGAACTTGTTGACAAGGGAATTTCCATTTCAGCTTCGCGTAAAATCTTGGAAACAATCTTGGAATTTGAAGAGCTAAAAGCAAGTGAAACGCTTTCAAAGTGCAGTAAATTAGTAAAAGGCAACGCAAAAGCCGAACAAGGTTTAATTGAACTGCAAGAAGTATTCGACTACCTTGAGAGTTTCGACAAAACTGAAAACATTTCAATTGACATTTCACTCGCACGCGGGTTATCTTATTACACTGGAACCGTGTTTGAAGCTTACTGTCGCAATTGTCCAATTACCTCTAGTCTTGCAGGTGGCGGGCGCTATGATAATTTAATCGGCCAATTTGCTGGCCGTGAGAGTATCCCTGCAATTGGAATTTCATTTGGGTTAGACGTGATAAGTGAAGTGCTTAAACTAAAAGGGAACAAAATGCGCAAGACAAACGCAGAAGTTTATGTTATCCCAATTAAAACAATTTCGCAGTGCATTGAAACTGCGAGTGAACTACGCTCAGCTGGAGTACGCACTGCAGTTGATTTAATTGGCCGCTCAATTTCCAAAAACCTTGAATACGCGGCAAAGCAAGGTTTTACCTATGCGGCTATCATCGGGCCAAAAGAAGCTGAAAAGAAAAAAATTACACTGCGCAATCTCGAAACCGGCGTAGAGAAACTCGTAACTGTGAAAGAAGCGGTTGAACTCATACGCAGTAATTAAAATCTCTCGCGCTAATAACTAAACGATGTTCAACTTTTTTTCCAAATCGCAGCAGCCAGCAGTTGAAATTACTAAGGAGCTACTGTTAGGCGGGAAAGTAATTCCAATTACGCTGCGCCGTTCGCGCAAATCACGCAATCTACGTTTAAGCGTCTCGCGGGGAAAAATTAAGTTAACAATGCCACTACGCGCAAGTGAAGCTAGAGCAATGCAATTTGCCACTGAAAATCAGCAGTGGCTCGCCCGAAAACTTGCTGAAGAAAATGAAAAGCCAAGTTATTCTTTTAACTTTCTCGACGGCAGCACTGCGAAGTATCTTGGCGAAGATTGCCAAATTGTAGTTTCAGCTGGGTTGAGAGACTACGCGACGCTATCAAGCGACGAAAGCAACGGTAAAAGGTTCAACTTAAAATTAAAACGCTATGAGGAGCAACGTGCGCGGAAAGCTTTGACTGGTTTTTACAAGCGCGAAGCGCGGAAGTTGTTCGAAGAACGCGTTGCACTACACGCAGCTGCGTTGCAAGTTCAAGCTGGCGATATAGCGATTCGCGGGCAGACTACAAAGTGGGGCAGCTGCTCCAAACGAGGTAATTTGAATTTCAACTGGAAGTTAGCAATGGCGCCGCTGTACGTTATTGATTATTTGATTATTCACGAGTTATCGCACTTAAAGCACTTTAATCACAGCAAGGCGTTTTGGCAAACAGTTGAACAATTTTGCCCGGGGCACAACACGTGCGAAGAATGGCTAGAGAAAAATAATAATTTACTCTCTTTTTAACTGGCTGTGCTGTGTTGCATTTTAAATATTCGAACTGACTACTTGTAGTTATGGCAACTGTTAATGAATATCCCCTTGAACGGGTTAAAATTGTAAAGCGATGGATTTTATCCATGATAAGTTGGACTGTGCTTTTAGCAGTTTTAGCTGCACTTTGGGTATTTTTAACTTCAGCAACGATTAACGATGCGTTACTTCCAGTTGCAGTTGTTTGGGTTATCCTTGCAATTTGGCAAGTCTGGTTTGAAAACGAATATTATAAGAGCTACTTTTACGATTTGCCCTCAAAGCAAATGGTAATTAAAAAAGGCGTCATTACAACGCGAGAAACTACACTTCCTTATAGCAAAATTCAAGATGTTTACGTTGACCAGGATATACTTGATAGGATTTTTGGAATTTGGGACGTTCATGTTTCAACTCCAACAATTACTTCTGGAGTAGCTGCGCACATTGATGGAGTAAATCCAAAAAACGCAACTGCGCTTCGCGAAGAAATCTTGAGCCAAATTCACGGCAAAAAGGGGCGAAAGTAAATTGGCGTCAACTGCACAAGAGCAAATTTTCAAACCTAGATTTGCATTTATGCTTTACCCTTGGTTAATTTGGATTTTTATTTTAGCAATGTTTGCCTTTTTCCCTGCGTTATTCTTACCTAAAGCTCTTAATTTGTCAACTTGGTTTGCGATTCCAATTTGGATTTTGTTAACTGCAATTATTTCTATCTGTTCTTACAAATGGGCTAAACTACAGTGGCAAAATTATTCAGTTACTTTAAGCCCCGATGTCGTGACAATTAAACACGGCGTAATTTCCAAAAATGTATCTTCTTTTTCCTATAAAGAAATCCAAGAAGTTGACTTAGTTCAAGATTTTCTTTCAATGATATTAAGTGCGTCAACACTCAAAATCTCTACAATGTCTTTTCAATCTGGCTTCTCTGGAATAATTCCAGGCATTCGCACTAAAGACGCGGAATACATTAAGTCTATTATTTTGAGCAAAAAAGCTAAGTCAACACAAAAATCAACAACGAAAAGTAAAGCTGTGGGCGTAGCGGGAGTTAAACAAACTACTTGCGTTTCAGCAAGTGAAGAAAACGTTTTTACCTCTGCTGTGCTTAGCCGTTCGCTGTATTACCGCTTACTTGCGCTAAAAGCAATTATTACTTTTATTTCATTAGTTTTTATTGGTTTAATTGCGACGCTTAGTTCAATACCCTTTGATATTTTGATCCTTTTAGTTTACGTTGGTTTTGGCTTAGTTTTTTCCTTCGGAGTTCAAGCGATTATTGCCTCGACGTTTAAATTTGAACTGCGAGAAACCCAAACAATACTTTCCTATTCAATTATTTTCAGCAATGTAAAAACTTCAACTCCATTTTCCGCAATTCAAGACTTAACAATTTCACAGGGGCCGCTTGAAAAACTCTTTAGCTTATATTCACTAAAAGTACAAAGCGGCGCAAGGCAAGTTTACAGCCAAAACGAATCTGGCAAAGCAATAAACGCAATTCCGGCACTTACTTTCAAAGAAGCACAGCGGCTGCGCGCCGAACTACTTAAAAGAATGGACTAGTTTTCACTAATTTTAACAAAAAAAGAAATAGGTAGGAGAACGTTTTCCCAGCAATCAAAAAGTGTTTTACGATCCTCTGGTTCTTACGTTCTCCTGGTGCTTCATCGTGTCGAACGCCATAGCGTTTCGAACTAAGCACCTTAAGACACTCTCGTGTCTTTGGGGGTGTTTGGTGGGCGAGATGGTTTATCTCGCTTTCCTACCGAGGCTATTCGCCTCGTCTTGTTCTGCGTGCTTCGTTAATTTTGGGTGGGTTGAACAAAGGCACGCCTTTCAAGCGTCAATTCTTCTCAAAGAAAACTCTCTTACCAACTTGAGATTTTTTCAAAACCCCAAGGCTGCACAAGCGGTTCAAACGAGCACTCGCTGCGTTTTTCCCTTTGTACTTAAATTCTTCCTGCACATCTTCAGCGCAAACCGCGCTTTTACTTTTAATAAATGCAATAATTGCTTCGTCAACTTCAGGCAACATTTTACTCTTGGCTGGCACTTTTTGTGCGTTTACTTTGTTTATCTTAGCTTCAAGTTCGCTGAATTTCTTTTCCATTTCTCCCAACTTGTCTAGCTTAGCATTTATCTCTCTAAGTAGTAAGTTAGTGGATTGCCTCTCTTCTGTTAACTTGTGAAGTAAAGTGCCAACAACAATAGGATCCTTCATTCTAGAGGAAAACTCGCGGAACTCCGCGGTTACGTTGTCAAACTCCCCCGAGTCCATAACCCTTTTATACCCATTTACCATAACGATTAACGCAGCTGCTTCAACAGCATCTAGTTATCGTCATGACACAATCATGACACGTCGAGAGTATATAAATCTAACTTTAAACTGGTTAGTGGATACAAGTTGTAGAGCTAGTTTGCTGCTATTTTCTAGGTTTTTTCAATTAGTTTAGGTAATTCACAGCAGCATTTTTGGTAAAACTCAAGAAAAGCGTTGGTTTCCTCTCTGATATAGTTCTCAATTTTGTCAAACTCTTTCTTCTTGTACCATGGAGCAATCACGGCGCCGTTTGTCTTTTTGGAAGTAAAGTGGTGCATGCCGCACCCTTTGAAATTACCCTTGTTTAGAATCACAAATAGTGGTTGAATGTCTATTGATGGAGTAGAGAAGGTAAAATCGTAGATGTCAAATGGAACGCCGTGTTGCAAGCAGCGAGTTTTGAGGAATTTGCGTTCGAAGTTTAAATTATTCCCAACCGGGATGAAAGCCCACGGTTTCAAGAGTGGTGTAAACTCGCGTAGAATTTGCTCTTCGCTTTTCTCCCACTCTTTCAAAATCGTTAGCTCTCCAGCTGGCTCTCCGATTGGTGTGATTTCCTGGAATTGAATTGAAATAATCTTGTCCGTAATTGGGTTAGGAAGCGATTCACTGAACGTTTCAATATCTAGATAATAGTAAGCCACTCTATGTTGTTACCTCTGCGCATTTTTATTTGTAGATGTTATCGTGATGGTTAAGATCGTCAAATAATATTAAGTTGTGTGATTGATATACTTTAAAAGTTAAGACAAACGGGTCAATGTGAACTCGTTTGTATTCTTGCATTGGCTGCCGTAAGTTTTTGTAAAATTCAATTGTATTGTTGTCACGTGAGGTAATTTCTTTTATTTTTTTGAATAGTTTAACTGCTAGTGCTTTGTCAGTTTTGCTTATAGCTGTCATTTTGAGCTTTAATTTATCAGAAGTAATATATTCAAAGGTCATTTTTTGTTATCCCGAGTAAGTTCATAAGTTCCTTATCGCTCATTCCTTTGTAGCCGTATTTTTTGATATGTGCGTCGCAGCTTTCAATAATTCTTTTAGCGGCATCTTCTCTTACTTCGCGTTCAACAAAATCATCGCCGTACATATCGGCAAAAGTACACAGAGCCTCTCCCTTGTCTTTTAGCCCGTATTTTTCTTTTATCACGCCTAACACGCGGTTTGTGTAGTCGTCTACAATTAAGTTAACATTCACTTTGCTTTTCCCCTCGCTTTTCATAAACTTAATTCACCTAAGTTAAACTTAGCTAAACTAAGGTTTATAGTTGTTTTGCTTTGTTTGTTATTGTGGTTAGGCTATTGAAGTTTACGGTTCGCAAAGTGGACGAATAGAAACGTTTGTTTTTTATGTATGTCTTGTGTTGGTTTTGCATGGAAGTTAGTGTTTCTGAAAGGTTGAGCTCGTTGCGTAAACTATTCGCCTCGCAGGACACTGATGGTTTGAAAGAGTTTGCCCACGTTTGTGCCGAAGATGCGCTTGCGCTGAATGATCAACAAATTGCTGAGTTCAGCATCGTTGCATTCGCACTTGCGAAGTTATTTGACAAGCCGCACATTGTGCACAGCTCACGGTGGAAGAAATTTTCGCAGCAGTTGACCCAGCGTTTAACGCAGGGCGAAAAGTGCACTGGAAACACGTGCAGCGGGATTATTGACAATATTTTAACTGACATTGACGAACTAAGTAGTGATTTAGGCGGGTTTGTTGTAAGTGTTGTTGAAAAAGCGCGGTTGAAAACCGCATCTCAGTTGTACAGTCACGGCGCGTCTATTGGAATTGCGGTTGAGTTAACCAGTGCAGACCGCCGCGAACTGTTGAGCTATTTAGGTGCTATGACGCTTGCTGATAAGTTTGAATCTAAAAAAGTTAGCCAGCGTATTGCACTGGCGGATAAATTGTTCACGTGATGTTTACATGAGTAAAATTGTTTGTGATAGCGGGCCTTTGATTTCGTTTTCCAGCACTTGTCTAGTGAAGGTGTTGAGATTCTTATCGCATAAGGGGGGCGAGTTTCTTATACCGAGGGCGGTTGAAAGCGAAATTGTGCTAAAGCCAATTAACGTGAGCCGCTATGCTTTCTCTGCGCTGCGTTTGCGTAAGTCAATTGAAGATGGAGATTTGGAAATTGTCAACGTTGACCAGTCGCTTGTTGACAGTATAGTTCACTATGCTAATTCTAGTTTTTCTATTCGTGGTAAGCAACTGCGTTTGCTGCACAGCGGCGAAGCAGCGTGTCTTGCGGTTTACAAGCAGTTTAAGTGCGACGCGCTTGCAATTGACGAGAAGACAACGCGGTTAATGGTTGAAGATCCTGCGCTGCTGCAGGAGAATATTTCCCTCGCTTACAACGCGCGAGTTATGGTTAACCAAAAGGCTATCAGTGAATTTACAAATTTAGTTGGCAAGGTTAATGTAATTCGTTCGAGTGAACTGCTCGTCGCCGCAGCTAGGCGCGGTTATTTTGATTCGTTTGGCAGCGATGCAGAGCCAGCTTTCCACGCTGCTATCTATTCATTGAAAAACGCCGGGTGTGGCTTGTCAGAAAAAGAAGTGCAAGATTATCAGGTGGTTAAACTTTAGAAATTTCTAAGGTTTTTCTTTTCAGAGTTTCTTTTTTCCCAAGGCTTTTTTCTTTCTTAAAGAAAAAAGGCTTATGGACTTGCCGGGATGTTCGAGCGTTTTCGGGAGTTTCTTTTCCCGAAGGCTTTTCTTTTTTAAAGAAAAGGCTTATCGAACCCGGAATCTCCACCTTGCGGAGGCGGCGTCTTACCATTCGACTACAAGCCCATTTGTAGAACTATTTTAGCAGGTAATTAATTATAAGGTTGTTTGTTCTCGTTAGTATATGATTCTTCGGCCTAGGAATTTGAAACACATGGAGGAGTTGCTGCGCGCTGTGCCTGAAGCAAAGCGCAAGGTAATTGTGTTCGTCGGCCGCCACCCGAACGAAGGAACAATAAACATCGCGTTGCACCATCATGAAAGTTGGGAGAAGCACAGTGCAGTTGTTGTTAGAATTCCCGCTAGGTGGACGCCGCACTGGCTGTGGAAGACTGCTGAGAAGCGGAAGTTAAGCAAAGAAGTTGTCAAGCGGTTGCACGCTACTGTTCCAGTTGACGCGCAAGTTACTGAATTTCTAGCTTCAAAAGGTTTCAACGTGCCAGTGGTTCATTTTCATGGAACGCCAGTTACTGATTTTGACTTGTCGCGTTCTTCGTTACAGCGATTTGAATCGCATGAAAATGAGGTTTTTGTTGAATTTCGTTTTTACGATCTTTTAAGAGATAGCCGAAAAGGAACTGCTACGGGAGAATATGGCAGAAATATGACGGGATATGAAAAAGGTAGGAAAAGTGGCGAGCAGCGCGTTTGGCCGCGTGGGCAACTTGTTTCGAATTACGTTGATTTTTTTGGAAGGGTCAATCGCGCTGCAATTAAAGCTTTTTCTGAAAAGCATGCTGGTGACTTTGAAGATATTCTCGCTGAGTTGGCAAGCAAAGGTTTGCAAAAACGCGGCTAGCGGGTTTTAAAATTTCTTCTGCGTTTTGGCCAGTACTGCGAATATTCCAATTAGCAGTATTAAGATTAGCGCGATTTTCAACGCGAGGTTTGAATCTTTTATAATTGTAAGCGCCGGTACTTGAACGGTTTGTGCTCCGCTTACTCCCTCTTGTGCGGATAATTGTAGTGAGAGAGTTGCGTTTTGCGTGTTTTCATTGCCTGCCTTTAAGTTAATTTGAACTTGTGCGGTTTGACCTGGTTGAAGTGTTAGCGTCGCGGGAGTTTGTCTGTAAATGTAGTTCAAGTCGTTTATCAATGGAGTTATTTGTGTTGCGGTTGTTGCGCCGTTGTTTGTAACGTTTAGCACTAAGTCAATTGAAGTTGTTTCGCCTGCAGCGTTTTTGTTTTCAATTACTTGAGTTATTGTAAAATCGAAAGCTACATTGGAAGTAGAAATTGTCAACGGCGTTGTGACGAACTCGCGGCCGCTTTGTGCTTTTAGTTGTGTTTCAAATTGCGTTTCTTCGCTTGTCGTTGGTATAGTAATAGTAATTTGGAATACTTCATTGTCTCCAGCTAGAATCGTGTTGTTTTCACTTACATACCAAGAAAGATCAATTCCGTTTAGTGTTAGTTCAACATCTCGCAGTGCTTCTGTTCCTAGGTTTTCAACTGTTACGTTGAAAGTCTTTGCAATTCCTTTTACTACGTTTAGCTGTCGTTCGCTTGTTATTTTCAAGAGTGACTCGCCTGTTCTGCCAGTTGCGTATACTGTTGCGTTTAGGTCAATGTTCTTTGAATACTTTTGGCCGTCAACTCGTAGTTTGACAATGCGTTGGCCAAGCGGAGTTTGTAAGTTTGTCGT
Source organism: Microcaldota archaeon (assembly GCA_043805855.1). Classification (GTDB taxonomy): domain Archaea; phylum Micrarchaeota; class Micrarchaeia; order Norongarragalinales; family UBA8480; genus JAHFHC01. The sequence goes on along the minus strand of JAZDHP010000053.1, from coordinate 4,115 downwards.
GAAAGCAATTGCAACTGTTTGCATTTGTCCAGGCGCGAGTGTAAATGAATTTGGCTGAAGTTGTGCAGTTAACTGCGCTTCAGGGTTTATTGACAACGCGTAAGTGTCACTTGTTGAACCAGTGTTAGTGACGTTTATTTGTACGTTTGAAATTCTCATTCTTTCAATTACTAAATTGCGGCTGCTGGTTACGTTTATACTGTCAACGCCTTGTACTTTAAAGCAGAAACTGCGGTCCAAGAATTTAAATCCTTGGTATGTGCCGACTAGTTTGTAAGTGTAGTTGTCAATTGGAGTTCGCATTAACGGCGCGATGTTTACCTGGAAGGGCTTTTCCTCGCCGGTTAGTAAAGTAAAGCGCGGTTCAGTTAACGTCACGATGTTTTGCACTGTGTTTGTACCTTGAATTGTCAAGTCAAACGGGCCGGTTGTCTCTTCGTTGTTTTTTATTATTAATGGAACCGCTGCCGTACTGCCAGCGTTTGCCACTTTGCACTCGTCTTGAACTGGCGCGTTTAGTAATTGCATTGATAGCCGCGGTGCTTCTACTGTAATTTGTGCTTGTAAGTTGCTTGTGAAACCGCAGCAGTTGCCGGCGTCGACTTTGTAAATCCAAGTGTATGTTCCTCCGGGGGTTCCTGGAGGCAGTCGAACTTTTATAACAACGTCTTTCGTTTCTCCAGATTGCAGTGCAACGTTCGACGCGCTTAGCGTTGTTGAACTTTCAAATGGATTAGTATCTTGAGATGATAAGCCAGCGTAGATTTTTTTGTTTAGATTGTTCTTGAGTGTAATTGTAAATGTAACTTCGTCGCCTGGACGAGCGTTTTGGCTGTCAACGGGGTTTATAGAAACTGTTAACGGATCAATAGTTTGCGTTTGTGCGTCAAGCGCATTTAAGTTGAAAGTTAGTGGTGCAATGCATGTTGAGGCGCTTGGGCCAGCGTGGAACTCTCCAGTAATTGGATACGCGCCGCTTTGAAGTGGCTTGACCTTTAGTGAAAATGTTCTTTGTTCGCTTGGGGCTAAAATTGTCGAGTCGCTAATTCCAGTGAATGAACATTGTAATTGTAACGGGTCGCACTGTGCGCTTGCGCTTATCCTTTGCGTTGCAGTACCGCGGTTAAACGCGGTTAACGTGAATGAACCTTGTTCGCCAGCGTTTAACGTTAAATCGTTATTGTAGTCGATGTTTACCAAGCCGCAAGTTGTCGTAATTGCGCTTGCGCACACGGTGAATACAAAAAGGGTTAGAAAAGCATATTTCACGTTCATATTATCCTCTCTCTAATTCTTGAGTATTTCCGGGTTTTTAACCATGCGTATTTTTGTATTTTTTAGTGCGGTTTTTTATACTAGGCTTGTGAAGTTGTTCTAAATGGCTAAAGTTTATTTATCTGTAGTTATGCCTGCCTTGAACGAAGAATTAGATATCGGCAAAACGCTGCGCTATGTTCGTTCAATTGAAGATGTTGAAATTATAGTTGTCGACGGCGGTTCAAAGGACAACACGGTGAAAATTGCCAAAAAGTATGCTGACAAAGTTATAGTTTCTCACGGTGGCACAATTGGCAAAGCGCGTAACATCGGCGCTGGCTATGCAAAGGGAGAAGTTATTCTATTCCTCGATGCAGATACTGTGCCGCACGTTGAGTTTTTCGATAAACTAAAGACGATTTTTTCGCGTGACAAAAAAGTAGTTGGACTAGGCTGCGTGATAATGCCGCGCAGGTTGAGCTTTTTTGAAACGCTTTTCTTCTACCTTTTAAATTTCCTAGTTCACCTTTCGGTTCAACTACGCCGGCCGTGCATTGCTGGAAGTTGCGTTGCTTATCGCCGCAGTTCATTTGTTAAGGCAACTGGTTTCGACGAGGAACGTGCAGCAAGTGAAGATCAAGATTTTTCAATTAAAATTTCAAAATTCGGTAGCGTTATTTTTCTCCCGCGAATAGTTACTTACACTTCTTCCCGCCGTTTGCGTGTGTTGGGCTTTTTCGGTCTGTTAGTAAACTGGTTAGGCACAACGTTTAACTTTTTGCTCGGCATAAAGACAAAGAAGTATGCGTTAACTCATAGCAAGGCGTAATTTCAAAAATGAACAAAGTAAAAAAGCCAATTGTTTCAATCATAATCCCTGCGTACAATGAAGAGAACACGCTGTTGCATTGCATAAAAGCGGTTAGGCAGAGCATTGCGTTTTCCAAACTCCCTTGTGAAGTCATTGTCGTTGATAATAACAGTGAAGATAATACTGTGAAAATCGCGGTTAAACTTGCAGATAAAGTTTATCACGAGAAAAGGCAAGTTATTGCTGCAGTTAGAAACAACGGCGCTTGCCATTCGTATGGTAAATTTTTAATCTTTGTAGATGCAGATACTGCAGTTCCGTTGCCTTTAGTGAGGGATTTTGTCCGTGCGCTTTCAACTGGTTCTGTAGTTGTTGGATGCCAGGTGATGCCGCACCCGTTGAAAATACACGAAAAGGCACTGTTTAAACTTTTCAACTCGTTTTTGCAAGTTTCAGTTATCAGTGGCGCAGCGTTTTCCGGAAATGCAGTTGGCTACCGGCGTGATACGTTTAACAAACTCGGTGGCTTCGACGTTGGGCGTACTGCAAGTGAAGACCATGACTTGTCAAACCGCGCGTCACGCTTAGGCAAAGCGATATTTTTGAAAAATTTAACCGTATTAACTTCTAATCGCCGAGTTCGCAAGCTAGGTTTAGTGAAATTGTTCTTCGGCTGGACAAAAACCACGCTTTTCTATCTAATTGGAGTAAAGAGGAAGAAGTATCGCTTGGTTAGGAAAGGCGCTTCAAAAGTCGTTTCAAACGAATAGTGTACTTTGTTAACTTCTTTGCAGAGATTGTTTCAATTCCTTTTTCAAAAACTTCATGCATTTCGTTCAATGCCATTTGTGGTATACCCTCTTCTTTTGTGACCGGCGCTTTTTTGTAAACTGCAATTGTTTGCTTTGCAATCGCCGCCCAGTTGAACTTCTTTTCAACAACTTTTCTCCCGTTCGCGCCCATTTGTTTTAACTTTCCGCTGTTGAGAATTTTTACAACTGCAGTTGCAAACGCTTTTGCGCTGCGCGGCTTTACAAGTAGCCCGTTTTTATTTTCTTGAATTATTTCAGGAATCCCGCCAGTACGTGCGGCTACTATTGGCAATCCTGAAGCCATTGCTTCTGTAATTACCATTCCAAATGGTTCCCAAATTGACGGGAATACGAACAAGTCGCACCCGCGGAGTAAATTGTTTAGCTTTTTACGGTCGTTCACTTGGCCGTAGAAAATAATTGAATTCGCCACGCCTAGTTTTGCAGCTTGTTTTTTTAACTCAGGTAATTCAGTTCCAGTTCCAATTATGAGTAATTTAGTTGTTGGCGAATTTTTCAATATCGCGGGCATTGCGGCGATTAAATATTTCAGTCCCTTTTGCGGAATTATGCGCCCAACCCAAACTAATAGCGGAGATTTCGGATGTATTCCAAGTTCTTCTTTTACTTTGGGATTAAACGCTGGCGAAAATTTAGTTGCATCTATTCCGTCGTAAATAACTGTGAATTTTTTCTTTGGAATATGATATTTAGCTATGTCTTCAGCTGTCCATTTGCTAACCGCAATTAACGAACCCGCTCCTTTGATTACACTTTTTCCAACTGCATTTTCGTACATTGAACCAAACAACGTGTAAAGCGCACTTATGCCAGTTGGCCGAGCATTGTGAATAGTCAAAACCAGTGGTTTGCCAACGTCGCTGCAGTGCTTTCTCACTTGCGTGAAGTCAGGGAACCACCTTCCATGTAAGTGGAACACGTCGAAGTTTTCCCGCGCGTCGGTTTGTCGCAAGTGTTTCAAGAAATTACGACAAATTACTAAAGGCGGCGGGTAAAGACCTTCAATTCTAATAACTTCGGCCGGAATCCGGTGTACTGAAATGCCATTTACCGTTTCTTCTTGCTTTGTTCCCTTTAACCTTGCAGTAACAACATGCACTTCAACGCCCTGCTTGACAAGCGCTTCTCCCAGTTCAAGCATGTGCGTCTCTGTACCGCCCCGAAACGGGTAAAACAACGCATTAACAAAACAAACTTTCACGAATGACACCTAA
>JAZDHP010000052.1:0-2662 GCA_043805855.1 Microcaldota archaeon | reverse complement strand
TGCTAATTCTGAGTTAATCATAAGTTCTTCGGTTTCGCTAGCAATGTTATCTTCAAAAAAGTCTATAAGTGTTGAAGTGTCAATCAAAAGTTCGCCAGTCATTTTTATCCCTCTTAAACGGCGGTGTGCCCTTCAAGCTTCCTTTTAAGTCTTTTATTAACAAATAGCTGCACGATTGTGCCATTTTATTGACTGTTTCGTCATAGCTTTTCATTTGTAATGCTTCGCGAATTGCGTCTAGTTTATTTTTTGTATTTACTCTTACAGGTATATTCACGTACATATTGCAACACTTAGTTATAATGAAAAGTTGCAATATTTAAGGGTTGTGGCGGTTTTAGTAACACGTTCAGACAATTGCACGGCGTATTTTTTCTATTTGTTTACTTGTCCTTCTTTTACTCTATTTTCCGTTTATTTTCCCTGTGCTTTTCTCTTTTCAATGTATCTTCTTATGATGTCTCGGTATTCTTCAACTTTATACGCCTGTTCTGGGTTGATTCCCATTGCTTTTAAGTGTTCTCTCCTTTCGCGAGTTGTCACTAGCTCGTGGTGTACGCGGTGCTTTGGATAGTTGGCGGCCAAGTGTTCTGTAATTGCATGGTGAAGTAGCGTTCCGATACCTAGCCGAACTGGCTTAATGTCCCAATTGCCTTTCATTGGATCAAAAGTAGTCCACTGTAATGAATGATTTGCAGGGTAAGTGCGTACAGTTGAATATCCAATTCCGCCTCTGTTTCCGTTTTTGTGCTGATCCGCGCGTAGCTTTTTAACGGCCTCGAGTTGTTTTGGCGAAAGTGGAATGAAAATAATATCTGCGCGCGGCTTTGTTGGTTCCCTTGCAACGAAGAACTCGTAAACATTAGCGGTGTATAGTGGGTTTTTTTTAAAACGAACTTTACAAGCAATTCCTTCTCTTCGGACATTTTCATTTGGTTTCACAGTGGTCATTTTCCTTCACCTTTTTTATTCATTTTTCATTTGTGTATACTGTCTCACAGTTCGTGCGTAGGTTTTCATTGGGTAAAATTGCCAGGAAGCAATTCCCATTGCGGTTAATTGTTGTTGCCTTGGCCAAGATACAACCGCGTCGTGTCTTATCCTATGCCGTGGATATTGCTTTGCTAGGTATTCTGTAATTGCGCCGTGCACTATAGTGCCTATACCGTATCGAGTTGGAACATTTCGAACTGCCGCAATAGATGAGCCAAATGGACGAAACGCCGTCCAGCGAATGGTTTTTCTTGGTTCTAAATGTAAATGAGCGTATCCAACAAGTTTGTCCCCTAGGCCGGCTGCTTTTTTATCTGCTTGAAGTTTTTCCAACTTCGTCGCTTGCAGTTTGTTTAACAGTATGGAAAAGCCAGGTACGTTTGCCGGTCTTCTACTTCCTAAAAACAAATCAAAGCGAAGCGCGTGCGTGTTCTGGCTGTCTCTAGTTTTGCTAACTTGGCACACAAGTCGAGTTACGGTCATTTGCTTTCGCCTTTTTCTATAGCTCTCTTCAATATCGCGGCATACTCTTCAATTGGATACTCTTTCTGCCAGTCAATACCTTGTTTTTTCAATTGTGCTTCGCGTTGTTCGCTTACCCAGTTATAATGTTTGATAGTGTGACCTGGAAAATGTTCCGCTAGCATCTTGGCAATCTCGTAGTGTAATGCAATTCCAATTCGAGTTTTACGCGGAACTATTGACAATTTGCAAAAAGGGTAAAATTCATACCAGGTTAAACGTCGTGCTGTCTGGTCTATAAACAAGCTAGCGTGGCCGGTGCCCATATTGTGTATTTCCCCTTCAGTTTTCTTTAATGCAATAACCTGAGCTTCGGTTAAAGGAACCGCTATTCTCCTAGTTGCTTTTCCATCGCGCAAAGAACTTTTATTTAATGCGGGGGTTGAACCACGGCGAATAGTAAATGCAATTTCTATTTCTGGCAATTGGTCGGTATGCTCTCTCGTAACGTCTCCAACAACCCAGTGCTTTTCCATATGTATTTTTGAAGCGGCTTTGCTTATTTAATTGATTTGAAATCAATAGAAATCAAAGTTGTGTTGAAATGAAAGTTTTTGTAATTGTTCACGGGGGAGTGCAAGGCGTTGGGTTTAGAGGTTACTGTCGTCGGCTAGCTAACCAGTTGAAAATTAACGGTTTAGTGAAAAACGCCAGCGACGGCACTGTGTTGTTGTTTCTAGAGGGAAAAAGCGACGCAATTGAAGAAATTATTACACTGCTAAAGAATTGCGTTTGGGCAACTGTTGAAAAAGTTGAAGTTTTTCGCGAGGGAGAAAAAGGTTTTCAACCAGCATGGCGCAATTACTGTGGTTTTGAAATTGACTATGTAGATTTTTAACGTTGCGTTCCTATTTTTTATTATATGCCGCGTTCTCTTAAAGAATTGAAAAGGTTAACTCGTGAACTTGTTGACAGCGGTAACTTCTCTCCGTTTAAATTTCGCGCTGTAAAGCTAAGCGGCGGATTATCCGCAAGGACAATTCACGCCGAGTTGCAAAACACAATTGTGCGGCGTAGGAGATTTGCTGGTTACGGCACTTGGCAGAATTATTTAACGAAGGTGCACGGAGTTTCTCCTTTTGTTCATCGTCGGTGGCCTCCTGAAGCATTTCACTCGGTTATTTATGATTTGGTCAAAGTGCACGGT
>JAZDHP010000051.1:0-13169 GCA_043805855.1 Microcaldota archaeon | reverse complement strand
ATTGTTACCAATTTATAAAGTGAGTTAATATGAAAGATTCAATTAAAATTGCAATTATATTCGTTGCTATTGTGCTAGCTGCAGTGTTGTTTTTCAACAAAAGCCCCATTCCAATAGCGCCGCCGGATATTGAAAATTTAGGCGACGCAACGTGCGTTTTGCCTAGTAGTTTTTGTGCCGGAAGCGTTTTGACATTTTACAAGTGCAACAACAGCGTCGTGAACGAAAGTAAGTACAATTGTGCTTCTCTATCTGACGACGTTAGCAACTGGACGTGCAATCCTAACCAAGTCATTGTAAAAAGTGGAGTTGAAATTACAAGAGCTAACTGCGAGCCAGTGCAAAGTAACTCGCAAGAGCCAGTTGAAAATCAAAGTAACGGTGATGAATCGGGTTTATCATCTTCGGGTAGTGGTTTAAATTCTCACGCAACTGGAAGTGCGGGCGGAATTCAACGCGCACCGCCATTAGCATATTGTGGTAATAACGTTACTGACGTTGGAGAAACGTGCGTTTCCTGCCCCGGCGACTTCAAGTGCACTGCTACCGAGTATTGCCAGCCTGAAAGTGGTTTGTGCAGAAAGGTAAATTCTTTTGGCGATGGTAATTGTACAGTTACTGAAAACCGCACTGGCGTAGATTGTTCCAGCTGCGGTTGTCCGAATAGCAGAATTTGTAACATCGTTACAAAGCAGTGCATCGCGAGCGTTAACGTAACGTCAAACTTTATGTCAAAAATTGATGACCTTGTCGGTAGGACGGTTTCAAACGACACGATTTTCCTCGGTTTGAGCGACACGATTTACAACGGCAAAGGCGCGAAAATGGCGGTGTTCGACTGCGATCCGCAGAACACTTTCTATTGTCGTACTTATGTTATAGTTGATCAAAACGGCAACGTGCTCGACACAGTGCACACGACGTAAAAATTAAAGCACTTCTACTGTTTTTCTTTTTGACTTTGCTCCTTTTAAGATTTTCACGTTTTTCTTTTCAGTTTTGCAATATTGCGCTAGCAGTTCGATTATTTCCTTGTTCGCTTCACCTTTAATTGGCTTCGCGGTTACTTTTACTTTCAAATAATCTCCACAAGGTACAACTTCTTGCTTTGACGAGTTAGTTACAACGCGAATTTGCAATATTGTCATTTTAATCACGTGCTAAATATTTTTCTGCAATTGTTTGAAAACTACGTTAGCTTGTTTGGAAAAAGTGTGCTGGAAAGTTGCGAGTTGTTTACCGTAAGGTGTTTGTGCGTTTATAACTGGCTGGATTTCGTTAAGTGAATTTACAATTGCGAACAAAATCTCAGCAAGTACAACTGTTGCCCACGTTTCGTTAAAATCGTTATTGTAGTTAATTGGCCTTCTGCCTTTTTGCGTTTTTGAAAGCAACAACCGCGTCTTTGGGTACGGGTGTGAAAGTTTGGAAAGCGCGCGGTAGTGCTCGTAATATTCTGTGAACTTCGCGTCGGTTTTTTTCAATTCCAAAATAATAGCGTGAGTTTTATCGCTATTATATTCCAAGTCTTCAAGCCACTTTGCAGCTGCTTTTTTATCGGTGCGATACTTTCGCATGAATACAATGCCTTCAAAAGCAGCGCGCACGTTGACAATCCCAGCAGCGTAGTTGTTATTCAACGCAGAAGTAAACGCGCTTTGCAACTGTTGATAGTTCCACGCTAGTATGTGCAGCGGCGCTGTATCTCGCGGGGTTAAATGGATTGTTTCTTGCATTACAACTAGCCCCTTTTCAACAAGCGAACTAGTTTGAAGTAGCAACTGATAGTTTTTCACGTTGTTCTTTATGGAGTTCAAGTTCTAAAAACATTACGGTTTTTGCGTTTTACGGGAGAAGCGCAAGGTTTTTAAACTTTCTCTTGAGTAAATACTTACCAAGCTTGCATTTTGGAAGTACTAGCGGTCTTTATGCTTGTTTAAAGGCGATTTTTGGGTTGGAAGCTGTTATTTTGTTAAATTAGTTGTTTTTATCTCTAGCCTAAGCTATTTGCACGTTTGGTTTGAAAGGGGTTGTATTACTAATGGCAGGAAAGTCCACTGTTAAGAAAAAGTCTAAAATTGTTATTCCTGTTGTTGAAGCTAAGAAGCTTGAACACGTTCTTGTGCCTGATGTTGATGTTGCTAGCGAAGCTGAATTAAAAGAACTTGTTGACGTGCAGGGAATTACGCGGGATAAATTACCGTTGATTAACTCTGCAGATCCGGCAATTGCGTTTTTGAAACTTTCACCGGGAAACGTAGTGAAATTTACTCGCAGGAGTTTAGTTACCGGCACTGAAAATGCTTACTATCGTTTAGTTGTAGGCGTGTAGCTTTTTTGTAATTTTTATTACAATTTATTTTTATTTTGATTTTTATTTTTTGTTTTTCACTGGAAACAAATGTGCAGAAAAACAAATTGAGGAATGTGGTTGAAATGGATGGAAACACTTGCGGGCAATTAATGGAACTTTACTTGAGGGACAATAGTTTAGTGAAGCAGTTTCTTGACTCTTATAATAAATTTATTCACGAGGGAATGCAAAAAGTTATTGACTCGCAGCCTCTTATTGAACCGCAAATTCAAGGAATGCAATTGAAACTTGGCAAAATCCGTGTTGAAAAGCCAATGATTACTGAAGCAGACGGCTCTCGTCGTCCACTTTATCCAATGGAAGCGCGTATGCGTGACCTTTCTTACACTGCGCCTGTTTTCCTCGAGATTACGCCAGTTATAAAGGGAGTTGAAAAGCGAACTGAAGACGTGTTTGTCGGCGAAATTCCAGTAATGGTAAAGAGTAAAAATTGCTACTTGTATGGCAAAACGCAGGAAGAGCTTGTAAAAATGGGTGAAGATCCAGTTGACTTGGGCGCTTATTTTATTATTAACGGCACTGAAAAAGCGTTGATGACGCTTGAAGATTTGGCGCCGAATCGTATTTTGGTAAGTAAAGACAAGGCAAAGGAAGTTGTTGAGGCAAAAGTGTTTTCAACTAGAATGGGCTTTCGTGGGCGTTGTACTGTTGAACGTTCTGCAGAGGGAAAAATTTCAGTTTCAATGCCTTCTTACAGTAAGACTCTTGAATTAGTTTTAGTATTAAAGGCGCTTGGATTTGCTACGCCGGCTAAGATTTTTGAAGCGTTTACTGAAGATGTTGAAATTCACAACGACGTTATGCTTAATTTGGAAGTTATAGAAGCAAAGGGAAAAGACGAGGCGCTTGAAATTATTGGACGAAGGGCAGCACCTGGACAGCCGGTTAATTACCAAGTTCGCCGCGCTGAATTACTCCTTGATCACTACTTGTTTCCGCATATTGGGGTTGATGAAGGTAGTAGAACGGCAAAAGCGTTTTACCTTTGTAGAATGGCTGAACGTGCTATTAACGTCGCGTATGGAAAGCGTGTAAGTGAATCTAAAGATCACTATGCTAACAAGCGTTTGAAAATAAGCGGTAAGTTAATGGAAGAACTTTTCAAATACGCGTTTCAATTCCTCGTGAAGGATATAAGTTACCAGATTGAACGTGCGAATGTTCGCGGTAGAAAATTGTCAATGTTCGTTGTTGTTCGTCCAGATGCGCTTACTGACCGTATAAAGTACGCGTTTGCAACTGGAAACTGGGTTGGCGGGCATACTGGAGTTTGTCAGCCAATTGACAAGTACAATTTTATCTCTTCAGTGTCTTTCTTGCGTCGTGTAACTAGCCCGTTGGCAAAGAAGCATCCGCACCACAAGGCTCGTGATTTGCACGGGACGCACTTTGGTCGCTTGGATCCAAACGAGACTCCTGAAGGTCCAAACTGTGGGCTTGTGAAGAACCTTTCTATTTTCTGTGAAGTTACAAATGGAACTGGCGAAAAGCCAGTGGAAGATGCGCTAAAGCAACTTGGCGTTTCGGTAAAATTATAAATTAGGTAAATTGGAAAAGGTTGAATGAATAATTGAGGCTGATTAAAAATGGAAAAATCTAGTGTTTACATTAATGGTCGTTTTGTTGGTTTCACTGAAAATAGTGAAAAGCTAACTAGAGATTTACGCGAGCGCCGTCGTGAAAATACTCTTGATAGCCAAGTGAACATTTCTCACTATACTCCGACTGGGGAAGTTTTTATTAACACGGACGAAGGCCGCGCGCGTAGGCCGGTGATTGTTGTGAAGAACAACAAGCCAATGCTTACTGAAGAACATATTGAAAAGATTAAAACTGGCGAGACAACTTGGGCTTCACTTGTAAAAGAAGGGGTTGTTGAATACCTTGACTCTGAAGAAGAGGAAAATGCATTAATTGCAATTGACGTTGAAAAATTGAAAAACGAAGAGAGACATTACACTCACTTAGAAATTGACCCGGCGGCTATTCTTGGATTTGCATCAAGTCAAGTGCCATTTTCTGAGTACAACATGGCCCCGAGAGTTTTAATGGCAGCACAACATACAAAGCAAAGTTTAGGTTTATACGCTTCTAACTTTAACTTACGTTCTGAAACGCGTGGCTATTTACTTTATTACCCGCAGCGTCCCCTTGTAGAAACTGATGTTTATCGTAATATGGAATTGTACCGCCGTGCAAGCGGGCAGAACTTCGTAGTTGCAGTGCTTTCCTATGCTGGTCACAACATGAACGACGCTATTGTGTTAAACAAAGCAGCAGTTGAACGTGGTTTAGGTCGCAGTGCGTTTTTGCGTACTTATAGCGCTGAAGAGCGACGTTACCCTGGTGGGCAAAAAGATTCTTTTGAAGTTCCGCAAGAGTACGTGCAAGGTTACCTTGGCCCAGAAGCCTACTCTATGCTTGATGAAAATGGTTTAGTTTCGCCGGAAGAGCCAGTTGATGCAAGTGCAGTGCTTGTTGGCAAAACTTCGCCGCCTCGTTTTTTAAAGGAAATTAGTGCGTTGGACGTGGAAACGGAAAAACGCCGCGAGAGTTCACTAAGCGTAAGGTCAAACGAAGAAGGTATTGTTGACTCAATTATGATTTCTGAAACTTTATCTGGAAATAAATTTGTAAAGGTAAAAGTTAGAAAGACAAACATTCCTGAAATTGGCGATAAATTTGCTTCTCGCTTTGGACAAAAGGGAGTAATTGCATTGTTGGAAGATCCAGTTAATTTGCCATTTACAAAAGACGGCATTGTGCCTGATTTAATGATTAACCCGCACGCTATCCCTGGTCGTATGACTGCTGGCCACTTGCTAGAAATGCTTGGTGCAAAAGCTACTTCTCTTGATGGAAAATTGAAAAACGGAACTTCTTTCCGCGGGGACAAGCAAGAACATTTTGAACAATCTTTATTGGAAAATGGTTTTCACCCAACTGGGCTTGAAACTTTTTACGATGGGGTAACTGGTAGAATGTTACACGCGAAGGTTTTCGTTGGCGTCATTTTCTACCAGAGGTTACACCACCTTGTGTCGTTAAAGATGCATGCTCGTTCACGCGGGCCAGTGCAAATGTTAACACACCAGCCAACTGAAGGCCGTGCGCGCGAAGGTGGACTTCGTTTGGGAGAAATGGAACGTGACTGTTTCATTGGCTACGGCGCAGCTTCACTATTGAAAGAAAGAATGATTGACTCTTCTGACAAAACTGTTGAACTTGTTTGTGGAGATTGTGGTTCGCTTGCAGTTCATGATAAATTGAAGAATAAACGTTCTTGTCCAGTTTGCGAGAGTGGAAGTGTACATGAAGTGGAAATGAGCTACGCGTTTAAGCTCCTGTTGGATGAAATGAAAAGTATCGGTATATTTCCGAAGTTAAAATTAAGATCTCAAGCTTAGATATGGTGGTAAAAAATGCGTTTAATTGAAGCAATTGAATTTGGATTATTCTCTCCTGACCAAACTCGTAAAATGAGTTCAGTGAAAATAACTGTGCCTGACACTTACGATGAAGACGGCTATCCTATTCAAGGCGGTTTAGCTGACCAGCGACTTGGAGTTATAGACCCGGGGTTGAAGTGTAAATCGTGCGGTGGGAGAATGAAATCCTGCACTGGCCACTTTGGTCATATTGAACTTGTACGGCCGGTTATTCACGTTGGGTTTGCAAAAACAGTTTACCAGTTGCTAAAGGGAGTTTGCCGTAAATGTTCTCGCGTAATGACAAATGCAACTGACTTGGAAAGCGTGAAACGCGCAGCTCAATGCCCGCATTGTGGAGAAAAACAAGTTATAATTAAATTCGTCAAGCCAACAAATTACTACGAAGGCGATCGTAAACTCCTTCCAAATGAAATCCGCGAGCGCCTTGAGAGAATTCCAGACCAAGATTTACGCCAGCTTGGGGTAAAAATCAGGCCAGAACTAGCGGTGTTAACTGTGTTAATTGTACCGCCAGTAAACGTGCGTCCTTCAATTACGCTTGAAACTGGAGAACGCAGTGAAGATGACTTAACTCACAAGCTTGTTGATATTATTCGCATTAACCAACGTCTTGGTGAAAATATCGACGCAGGTGCACCGCAGTTAATTATTGAAGACTTGTGGGAACTGCTTCAGTATCACGTTGTCACTTACTTTGACAATGAAACAGCCGGCATACCGCCAGCAAGACACAGGAGCGGTCGCCAGCTAAAAACGCTATTTCAACGTCTAAAAGGAAAAGAGGGTCGTTTTCGTTATAACTTAAGCGGAAAACGTGTAAACTTTTCAGCTCGTACTGTTATTTCTCCAGACCCAACGCTTTCAATTAACCAGTTAGGTGTACCGCCGGAAATTGCAAGCGAATTAACTGTTCCAGTAAGCGTAACCGAGTGGAACCTTGAGGCAATGAAAAGCTTCATTCGCGTAAATGCGCCAAAGATAAATTACGTAATTCGACCAGATGGGCGAAGGAAGAAACTTACATCTTCAAACCTTGAAGAAGTGTTAACTGAAATTGCACCAAGTTATCAAATTGAACGCCAGTTAATTGACGGAGATTTAGTTATCTTTAACCGTCAACCTTCACTGCACAGAGTTTCAATGATGTGCCATTCAATAGTTATACTGCCTGGAAAGACATTTCGGTTCAACGTCGCCGACTGTACGCCTTACAATGCGGACTACGATGGAGACGAAATGAATATTCACGTTCCACAAAATGAAGAAGCTCAAAGTGAAGCTGAAATTTTAATGAAAGTACAAGGGCAAATTCTATCACCGCGAAACGGGTTGCCTTTAATTGCGCCGGCGCTTGACCACATCAGTGGTTTATACTTGTTAACGAATTTTGACTTTGAGTTCACAAAAGAAGAAGCTTGGGAGTTATTGAGCCAAAGTGGTATTGACGTTACAATGTCGCAAAAGAAAATATCGGGCCGTAACCTATATTCTTTAATTTTGCCTGAGAACTTTTCTGCAGAATTTATAAACAAGTCAAAAACAAAAACTATAATTAAGAAAGGTAAGTTAATTGAAGGTGCTGTTGACAGCAAAGTTTCAACTGCAATTGTGCGTGAATTGTTTCTAAAGCACGGTGCAGATGCTGCTGCGCTGTACATTGACAAGGCAACTAGACTCGCTTCTATAATTGTAAAACAATTTGGCCTCTCGCTTTCACTTGACGACTATTTACTAAACGAAACTGCACAAAAGCAAATTGCTGAAATTGTACACGAGTCAAGAAAACGCGTGCGTATTTTAGTTTCCAAGTACCGCAAGAAAACTCTTGATCGCCAACCTGGAAAAACGCTAAAGGAAACACTTGAAGAACACATTATGGACTGCCTTGAAGAAGCACGTTCAGCTTGTAACCCTGTAATTTCACAAAACATCAAACACCGTTCACTGTACGTTGATGGACAAACGCAAGAGGTCAACTCAGCTTTAATGATGGCCAGCGCAGGAGCGCGTGGAAGTAAAATGAACGTTATTCAAATGACTGGGCTTGTTGGACAACAAGCTATTCGTGGAAAAAGGCCAACTTCAGGTTACAAAACGCGTTTACTCCCGCATTTCAAGAAGGGAGATTTAACCGACGAAGCGCGTGGCTTTGTCGACCGCTCGTTCAAACAAGGTTTAACTCCAATTCAATACTTCTTCCACGGAGCTGGAGGTCGTGACTCTGTCGTTGACAAGGGAGTTAACCCGGCAAAAACAGGTTACATGCAACGTCGTCTTGTAAATGCAATTCAAGATTTCATTGTTAGGTTAGATTTATCAGTTAGAGACGCTGAAGAGAGGGTAATTCAATTTAAATACGGTGACGACGCGCTTGACATAACTAACGGCAAGCAAATCGCTTACGGTGAACCAGTTGGGGTAACTGCCGCGCAAAGTATCGGCGAACCTGGCACCCAGATGACGTTACGTACTTTCCACTATGCTGGAGTTGCGTCACTCGCACAACTTGGCTTTACTCGTTTAGTTGAAATTGTCGACGCTCGCAAAGCTCCAAAGAAACCAGTTATGGAAGTTTACCTAAAGGCGCCGTTCAACAAGGACTTTAACAAAGCAAAACAAATTGCTGCTGAAATTGAACAAGTTACCTTGGAAAAAGTTGCAGAGGTAAAGGAAGACTTTGAAAGAAAAGCAATTCAAATTAAGTTCAACGAAGAAGTGCTTAAGGAACACAACATTTCAATTGACGAAGCAGTTGAAAAAATAAAAGCAGTTGCACCTTACGAAGGCCAAGGTGGTAAGACGATAACAGTAAAACCAAAGGTGGAAACTCTACGCAACGTTAGGAAAATCACTAACCGACTACGTTCAGTTTTACTAAAGGGAATTACTGGCATCAACCGCGCGATTATAATTGAAAAAGAAGGCGGCGAATATGTACTTGCAACTGAAGGAAGTAATTTGCAAGAAGTGTTCAAAATAGAAGCTGTTGACACACGACGCACAACTACGAATGACATTATGGAAATTTCTCACGTGCTCGGCATCGAAGCTGGGCGCAACGCTATCATTGCAGAAGTTTTGAAAGTTCTTGAAGCTCAAGACATGGACGTCGACATGAGGCACATTATGCTAATTGCAGATTCAATGACTTTCAACGGGTTCGTGCAAAGCATCGGTCGACATGGTTTAGCCGGCAAGAAAGCCTCAGTGTTAGCACGCGCAGCGTTTGAAGAAACGTCAAAACACTTGGTAAACTCGGTTGTGAGGGGCGAAGAGGATAAATTAAAAGGAATTACGGAAAACATCCTCATTGGCCAAACAATACCGTGCGGAACCGGCGAAGTCGAACTCGAAATGCAAGTCGATTAGTTTCTACTTGTACCTTTCTTTTTTATTTTTTTCTTTTATTTTCCTTTCTACTTTTTCTATTTTTCTCTCTTTTTTCTAATTTTTAACTTAGCTGCGCTTCGTCGAATGCTTTTTTAATGCGAGAGTGGGCAATTACTATAGGCGGTTT
The DNA here is from genome assembly GCA_043805855.1 of Microcaldota archaeon. Lineage (GTDB taxonomy): Archaea > Micrarchaeota > Micrarchaeia > Norongarragalinales > UBA8480 > JAHFHC01. The sequence continues at coordinate 3,826 of JAZDHP010000051.1, read as the reverse complement.
ATCTTGAAAAATAATATTGATAAAGTTTCATTTGCGTTTATCACGATCGTTGCTTTAGTTTTAGTGTTTTTAGGTAGTTCTGCGCTTGTAAGTGCAGCTAATATTGGTTTTAATGAAAGGGTTACGAGGTATACTGTCGACACTCATGGAAAGTACTCCGGGGTTATTACCGCAACTCAAACAATATATCCTAAAACACCCTTTAGCGGAGGTAAATTTAGTAGGGGTAAATATACTCTTGAATTCTCTCCTGGTTTGCCCGTTTGTTTAGATGTAACCTATTCTTTTAACAATTGTCCAACAAACTCTCGTTTAGACCGTGCGGGTATAAGCTTGCTCATTAATGGCCAAACATATCTAATATCGCATTTTGCAGGCGATGCGCGAGGTATTTCTTTAATTACTTTATCGCAACCAATTTTTAACCAAATTCTTCCCGTTGGAACTATTATTTCTGCTTCAAATGGATATAAAGTTAAAGTTGCGACAATTTCAGCGCCACAAGGTTTTAACCAGGTATATTCAATTACTTTGGTTATAACTAATGCAGTTGGAGCATCTGAAACTTTAACTGTTAATACAGGAGATGCGCCAACTAGAGTTTTTGATAGTTTCTATGTACAAGCGTCGGACGCGTTTTACACTCAAGGGGCAAATAGCACTGCGCGTATAATTGTTTCTTCTGGAAACATTGCTTTGCGAAACAGTATGCGCTTGACAAACAGTCCAGTTTACAATGGCTGGAATGTTGTTTTAGATTATAGCTTTATGAGAAATTCTCCATCTCTAACTAGTTTTTCGCTTACTGCCCCGCGTTAAATTCTTTTAACTTTTTATTTTTCTTTTTACTTAGGAGTGTGTGTTATTCTTTTTCAGTTTGTTTTGTTAAAAAGTACCTATGTGCAGGTATAACCGATATCGTTGTGCCTTCTTTTTTTATTTGTCGCTCTTCGTTGTTTGAAATTACGTAGCCGTTTTTCAGCGTGTTTTTTTTCATAAATACATTCAAGCCAATAGTGTCGATTTTTCCATATTTTACTTCTATTGGTATGTTTTCTTTCCCTTTTGTCATAATTATGTCAACTTCGTTTTTGAAGGAGTCACGCCAGAAAAACTCTGGCTTTAACTGGCTTACAGCTAGCCATTCGAACACACGCGATTTAGACAAATCATCTTCCCTGAAAAGCAAATCAGGGGATATTATCGTCGGGTAGTATTTTTTCAATTTACGTTCCACTTTCCTGCGGCTCTTAGAATAGTTGTACAATTTTTTCAACAAGAAACAGTCTTGCAAGTAACCTAGGTAACTTGAAATGGTTTGTCGTGAAGTTTTAAGTTCACTAGCTAAACTCGCAGTTTCAATAAGTTGCCCCGGTTCTTCCATTAATATATTCAACAGCGTTTCAAGTGCAGCTGGGTCTTCTATTTTTACTAACTGCGGTAAATCTCGGTAAATTACTTTTTCAACTATACTTTCGCGTACGTATTTCTTAATTATACTTTTTTCACTTACATTAACTAACTCTGGAAAGCCCTCTGTTTTTGTGAATTCCCAAAGTAACTTTGAAAGTTCACGTTCATAAAGAGAAACTGGCGCTAGTTTAATTTCTTTAAAATCAAGAAATTCGGCAAACGAAAGCGGCGTAACTTCAAATTCAAACATTCTACCTGCAAGGGTTTCGCGTGATTTCTTCCTGAAAAAAAGCGATTCAGAACCAGAAATTATAATTTTAACATTTTTGCCAAAAGCATCGTAAACGGTTTTCAACTGGTTCTCCCAATTGTCCAGTTTCTGAATTTCGTCAAGTAGAACTAAGTATTTGCCGGTTCGCAAGCTTTTGTCATTAAGTGCCTCGTACGTTTGGATAACCTGCCTTATCTCGCTTTTTTGCAGTTCATCAAACGAAAAGTAAACAACGTTACGCGGGTCAATCCCAGACGCTAGGTAATCCTGAACTATTTTGTGCATTAGCGTAGTTTTTCCAACCCTGCGCAAGCCAGTTAATGCAATAATGTGCGGCAAAGGAAGGAACTTTTTCAATTCCCAGTATAGCTTACGCTCTTTGAAATCTACGTTGAACTCCCCTTTCCACCATGGGTTCAAATCCATCAAAACTTCCTTAATTTGTGTCATTTATACCTAACCTAGATTTAATTCTAGGTTATTTATACTTAACCTAGAATTTAAAGCTTTTGCTCCTTGCTATAGCTGCGCCTCGCCGAATGCTTTTTTAAGCCGGGGGGGGCAATTATTGCAGGTGGTTTATCTTGAAAGAGAATTCGAATAAAATTTCATTTGCGTTTATCGCATTTGCAGCCTTAGCTTTGGTGTTTTTAGGCAGTTCTATGTTGGTTAGTGCAGCTGGCGTGGGTTCAAGTGCAAAGGTTACTAGATATGCAGTTGACACTCATGGGAAGTACTCTGGCGTAATTACTGCAACTGAAACAATTCGTCCTGCAAGTTGGTTGGGTAAGGGTCAATCGTATTCCTTAGAGTTTTCTCCTGGGTTGCCAGCTTGTTTAGAAACAAGGTATAGTTTTTCTAATTGTCCAGTAAACTCGCGATTAGACCGCGCAGGTATTAATTTGCGCATCAAAGGCCAAAACTATCAAGTAGCTTATTTAACTGGTAATGTAAGGGGCGTTTCTTCAGTAACTTTATCTAAAGGAGTGGTTGATCGCATTGTTCAAGTTGGAACTACTATTGCTGCGTCAAGCCGATATCAAATTAAACTTGAGGCAATTTCAGCGCCACAAACTTCTGCTTCAGTTTCTTCTGTTGGGTTAGTTATAACTGATAACGTAACTGGAACCTTTGAAACAATTACTGTACGTTCTGGAGATGCACCAACTAGGATTTCTGATAGTCTATACATACAAGTTCCCGATTCTTTTTACACACTAGGCAGAAACTCAGTAATTGACCGGGTTATCCGAGTTGGAGCTACTATTACTACGCCAGACCGGCACATAATTAGACTAGAGTCAATCTCAGCACCACAAGGGCCTAATTTAACATCTTCAATTCTTTTTGTTTTAACTGACGCAACTGGTTTTCGAGGAACACTTACTGTACTTTCAGGCGCAGCGCCAAGAAGAGTTAATGACAATCTTTACATACAAGTGCCAAACTCATACTACTCTCAAAGCGGAAACAGTACTGCCCGCGTAATTATTTCAACTGGATCAAACAGTAGCGCTAGGATAATTGCTTCTTCTGGAAACATGGTTTTGCGAAACGGCATGCGCTTGACAAATAGCCCAGTTTACAATGGTTGGAATGCAGTTATAACGTCTAGCTTAATAGGAAGTTCTCCGGCTATAACTGGAATTGGACTTACTCAAAGACGCTAAATTCTTTTTTACTCTTTTTCTATTTTTCTTTATTTTTTTCTTTTCTCTTAATTTTTGAGTTTTTTTTTCCAAGTATGACGTTTGGCTTTCCTTTGAAGTCAGAGTCGCTTGTTAATAGTTTTAAACCATTAGATAACGCGGTTGCGTAAATAACGCTGTCAGCAAATGAAAAGCCAAACCTGTGAGATAATTCTGCTGCTTTTTCGCTTATGTTTTGATCAACTTCTAAAACGCGGTAGGCAGAAAGCTTTCTTTTATACTCACTCCATAGGGCGTTTTTGCCGTTGTTTAAAAGAAACTTGTACAGCTCAGTAAAAGTAGCTACTGATAATGCTAATTCTGAGTTAATCATAAGTTCTTCGGTTTCGCTAGCAATGTTATCTTCAAAAAAGTCTATAAGTGTTGAAGTGTCAATCAAAAGTTCGCCAGTCATTTTTATCCCTCTTAAACGGCGGTGTGCCCTTCAAGCTTC
>JAZDHP010000050.1:0-10959 GCA_043805855.1 Microcaldota archaeon | reverse complement strand
TTCATCTTCCTGCAAATAAGATAAAGAATAGCCGCGCCGGACCAGTTCAATAGCAACTACATTTTCAAACCTACGGCCAAAATCTTCACTAAGCGAAACGCTCACAGTAGACTGAAGGCCAGTATCATAAGCGTAATGCCGGCTATCTGCAATTAGCTTTTCTCTAGGAGACCTTACGAACGGTGCAATTGACAATATGAGAAATGCTTCATTCAAGGCACTTATGAAAGAGCGAAATGTAGGTTGGCTTATTCCAAGTTTTTCTGCGGTTTTCTTCGCTGCAATTGTCTTACCTGACTCGGATAACAATATCAACGCTAGGTCAGATAGTGGTTTAACTTCCCTAATTCCTTTTCTAGCTGCAACGTCGCGTAGAATTGTTAGTTCAAAATATAATTTGTGTAACTTAGGCGCGTCCAATGGGCGCAAAACACATTCGGGATATCCGCCAATGCGAAGATATTCATCTAAACTAGTTATTCCCCAGTTAACCGCGTCGCGAAAAGAAAGCGGCAAAATAGTTTCTGGAACCGCCCGGCCTGCTAATGAAGACGCTATTTCTGCAGATAAGAGCGCTGCGCTTGAACCGCTAATAATTAAATGACGTTTTCCAGTTTCAATTTCTCCACGAACTGCCTTTACCCACTTGTCAACTGCTTGAACTTCATCCAGTACAACTAGCCCTCCAGCAGGTGTTTTTTCAATCTCTTTAATTAGTTCAAGTGCGGTAGACGGCGCTCCAAGCGCCTCTAAGTCAATATAATTACCTTGCCCGCCATTTTCCTTCCAGTCGCGCAGTAATCGCAATGCAATTGTAGTTTTACCTGCGCGCCTAGGCCCAATCAAAGCTAGTGCTTCTTTTTTTTCAAGCTGGCCAAAAAGCTCCCGCTCTTCTTCACGTGTTTTATGCATATGAAAGTATACTTTCATAGTATATAAATAACTTTGCTTTATTGTTTTGTATTTAAATAGGCTGAAAGTATACTTTCACTACTTGTTTTTATATTGTAGGGCGCGTTTATTGCGCTTTTGTGAAGTTCAAAATTGCTTTACTTAACGAAGCGCGCTTCGTTAAGGCCTTACACCTCGCTTGCAAGAGACGAGCGTCAGATAAGCCAGCGCCTTTAGGCGCTTGTTAGGTGCGAGTCGCGAGGTGTAAGTTAACAGAAGCATGATATGTTTGTAATTAGGGCTTACTAATCCTTAACTCCAGTTTAACTTTTCGCTCACTTTTCCTTAACTGGAGTTAAGCTTTGGTGTTTAAATATGGTGAAAATATAATTTCACCTAACGTTTTTTGTTTTTATGCTTATTGGTGTTTTTCCTCCTGTAGAAGCTCGCTTTTTTAAGCTAGTTTTTCCTTTATTTGTAGGGGTTTTTAGTTGGCGGATTTTGATTCTGGGGTTAAAGAAGAGTCTTCACTTACTCTACGTGAAAAAATCGACGAGTTCCTAGAAAGCCTATCAATCAAATGGCAAGAGTTCCTAGACTGGAGCGACGACAAAGGAATACCATTAAGAAAGGTAAGTGACTTCTTTGAACAAAAAGGAATCCCTCCATTACCCGCGCTAATTGTTTTACTATTATTAATAGTCGCTGGAATTTACGTTGCGTTTCTATCTTTTTCAACACCAGTTTCTAGAACTTTTGAATTTACAGTAAAGGGAATTGACAATGTGCCAATCGAAGGTGCGGCGGTACAACTGCAATTCACTGACAAAGACGGTACACAGTCTCAAAATTTAGTTACTGGCGCTGACGGAAGGGCGAAGTTTGACAAGATTCCGGCAACTAGTGCAAAGGTGACGGTAAACGCGCCTGACCACGAGACAACCACGCGCGAAGTTAGTTTAAAAGAAAGCGAAAACAAGAAAACTTTTGCAATTAGTTTAACTCGCAACGACAACCCCCTAGCGGCAATTTCAGTTTCAATCACTGGCCCCACAAGCGCAGATATAACGCTGTTAGCGGGCAATAGTTCAATTATTGAAGTTCAAAACGCAACTAGCGGCGCGTTGTTCAACGTTGCGTTTAATTCAAACTATACAATCATCGCCAGCGCGTTAGGTTACCGTCAAGAAGTGAAAGTTATCGAAATTGGAGTTGGCAATTTAAACGTTCCAATTAGAATGTTTCGCGACGGCGAGACGAGAACTGCGCCAGTGTATGTTAGAGTTTATCAAGAAGATGGACTAACTCCGGTTGCAAACGCGACTGTCAAATTTATCAACGACTTTACAGGCAGCCAAATTACTTCTTCAACAACTGGCGAAGACGGTTCAGCGTTGCCTGTTGAAATTGAAGTTGGGGCAAACGTTTCAATCAACGTAATTGCGACTAATTTCTTAACGTGGGTTAGGCCAAGTGTAACTGTAAACGAACCGCAAGTAGAAATAGTTGCGCGGCTTACAATGCGCACTGCTGAAAATTCAAAGAACATAGTTGTCAAAATTATTGACGACGATGGAAACGAAGTAACTAGGCCAAACGTTGCACTGTACTGTGGTAATGTTACTGAAGTTAAAACGCCGGAAAGTGGAATTGCTGGTTTCGACGTTGAACTTGGTAAAACGTGTTTAGTTGCAGTTTCAAAAGACGGTTATTTACCTTTACAAAAAGAAGTGACAAGCGCAACTGAACAAAATTTCATCTTGCACCAAGCTAGCAGTGCAAATTCAGGCGCAATTACAATAATTACAATTGATCGCAACAGCAACGAAGTCGGCGGAGTGTCAGTAGCGTTATTTCTTAATGGAAAGCAAACTGGAATTTCAAAAACAACTATGCTAGACGGCAAAGCGCGGTTTGAATCACTTCCACTTGGAGAGGCGAATTTCAAGGCAAGCAACAGCGAGTACCAGGGAGAGGTTAATGTAAATGTAACTCCATCAAGCGAAACTGATGAAACCGAACAAGAAGTTGAATTAATATTAAGCCCAGCAAGTGGAATTGTAAACGTAACTGTTCTTGACCATTTTACGCGCGACGCTATTGAAAATGCAGTTGTTCAACTTACAAGCGCAGGCAACGCAACAAGCTGCACAGTGAAAAACAACCAGTGCATTGCAGTTATTGAAAGTGGCGACGTAAATGTAAAAGTAACCGCGTCTGGTTTTGAACAATTAACAACAAAGATAGCCGTTGTTCCCGGTGACAACAATGCGCAAGTGTTTGAACTTATTTCAAGCGACGTTGCAGATTCAACTGAATTAGTTTTCCTTGGGGTTTTCAACGATAAAAACAAACGAGTTTCTGTACTAAGCCCAGCAACGCGCTACACTGCAAAATATTTACTAAAATCCCCGCCTTCGCTTGAATTTACAAGTTGCAAAGCGTTTATACAAGTTGGAGAAAAAGATGTTGACATTGAGAGCGGTGCAGCTGCTATAACTTCTTTTAGTTCAGATGGCGGCAATGCAATTGGTGGAATTGACTATTCAATTGCAGATTACTTTGAGCCAGTTGAACAAGACGCGGAATACAATGTAAATACTATAACTAACACGAGCGTAAGCGCAAACGGTGATTTAACGCCGTTGCCGTCAACAGTTGGCACAAGTGCTTCACTTGCAAGTAGTAAGTTCAAGTGGGCGGAGTTTAGTTTTGATAAATTTGAAGGTACAAAAGAGTTAAAAGTACAAATTGAAACAAGCGCAGTTCAAGAAGCAAATGTTGAACTGTTTCACCGCACAGCGTACGTTGTTCCAGTTTCAAGTGGTTCAAGCGAAGTTTACCGTAACCCCGAAGATGCAGCAGCTGGAGTTTCCAAATCTCCTTACCTCGCGCAGTTAAGCGAAGCAGATGCTATCCTAATTCACTTTGAAGGAAAGTGCAGTGAAAACGCTTGTCTAGAGTTATGGTTCGAAGGGTCAACAGGTAAGAAAAGCGGCTTCCAGCAGTTCGAAGCAGTTGTGCCTGAAATGTTCAAGCTAAACTACCGCGTGCTTGTGCCGCCGCAGCCACTGCGCGGAACAAACGCGGAAATTTCCCTCTCGTTGCAAACTGACAGCGATGCAGTGCAGCTAGGTAGTGGTAATGGTAATTCAGCAACTGCAAAAGTTGCGCCTGGCGGCGAAGGTTTCTTCTCGCTAAAAGCAGTGAAGTTTTCAAACGACGTTTCAATAACTTTCACAACAAGCGGAGGCGCGTCTTTTGAAGAAGATTTACACGTTGTAATTTCAAACGCTGGCAACCAGCTAAAAGTAAAAGTTGAACCGCAAGAGTTAATCGCGTTTCAAGATAACAAAGTGAAAATTGAAGTTACTGATTCATTTGGTGCAAAAGTTGTGGGTGCAAGGGTTATTTTTGCAAAAGGTGAAGTTCTTGAAGCACAGGCGGAAGCGCAAGAGGAAAAACCAGGTGAATATACTGCAGAAATAGCGCCATCTTCATTTGGAGACATTTCTTATAGTGTTCAAGCTGAAGGCTTTCGTGCTAAAAGCGGTAAAATAGTTTCAAACGCAAAACAAATAATTTCAATTGACCGCACAAACGTAATGTCAATTGCAATTGACTCATTTGAAGAAACAGAAGGAGCTTCATTTGCAATTACTAATTTAGTTCCAAACAAAGAGGTGAAAGTTGCCCTCACTGCATTTTCAAACAACGCGCCGAAATATTCAAACGTAAGGCTAAGCGGATCAACAGTAAAATTAAAAGGCGGCGAAACAAAGACAATTTCTCTACTTGGAAAAATCAACGACAATGTGCTTTCATTCGCCTCTAAGCCAAATGTGCTTCGCGAGCAATATGATGGAACAATTAACGTAAATGCGCGCGTTGCAGGTCACTCGCAACGGGAAACTGTAACGTTCAAAGCAACTGCTTCTCTACAGCAGGAAACTTTTGAACAACTTGTTGATTTTTCAGCTGACTCGCTAGATTTTGCACTTGACTTGCCTCGTAAATCTCGCGATTCTCAGAAGATAAAAATTACAAACAACGCGCCACGGCCTGTATTAGTAAACCAGCAAAATGATTTGCTTGGGTTATATGTTAAACCTGCTTCGGCGGTTATCCCAGCTGGAGGGTCAGTTGAATTTACTGCAAGTGCTTCGCCTTCGCAGTTGTTCATGGCGCAGCAATGTGTTTTTGAAGACTTAAGCGAAAATGGAGTAATTGAATTTATCGCTGGTTTCCAAGGAATGACAACTGTAAAAAACGTTGCAGTGACAGTTGCAACTACTTCCAAGATGCGCTGTTTTGTACCCGGTGCAATGGCGGTTGTACTCCCGTTTGACTCTACTTTTATGTTTCCCCCTGGAACAATTTCCGCAAAGACAACTGCAGAAGACGGCTCACAAGCAGTTAGACTACCGTACTCAGAATTAGTTGTATTCAACCCAGGTGCAATGGTAACTGACCAACGTGCAACTGTACCAGCAGGTAGTGCTATTGAACTAGCTCCCCAGCATATTTCCAACGGCAACAACATGTTTCAAGTTAACTTTCCATTCCCTGCATTTATTAGCATTTTGCCAAACGCACAGCAGACAACACTTCCAGATGGTTCAATTAAATTCACACTGCCAACTGCAGATGTAATTTTGCCGCCGGGAATACAACGCGCGTTTACTAATTCAATGTCCTCGCCCTATGATTCGTTTGGCGGAATGAACGCGTTTAACTCTAATCCCTATGGCTCAAGTTACAATCAATACGGCGCTAATACTTACAATAATCAGTACAGCGTAAATTCACCTTTCTCTTCACTAACTCCACGCTATGGCTCGTTTGACCCGTACAGCGGATATGGCTCGCAACAAGGTTATAATCAATTTGCAAGTAACTTTGGAACGCAGTACTCCTACGCGATTCCACAGTTTACATCAATTCAAATAATTCAAAGATTAACTCCCGTTGGATTGGCAGCTGGTGGAGAAAAGTTTGAAATTGTTTACGAAGACGAAGTTTACATTGACTTACCGCTAGAAGCACAAGCGCAGCAATCAGGAGCAAATGTAAACATTGCGTTGCAAAACTGCGTGCAATTAACTGTAAAGTCAAAAGGCTCGCGCCAGCAAATTACTGACATTCTTCCGTCTGCATCTGGGCAATTTACAATTACAAACGCACGGCTTGCTGGAAAGAAAGTTGAACTTTCACAAGGTGGAAAAATTTCTCTAAGCCCGTGCAATGAAGTTGAACAAGATGAACAGCTGTTCCAAACACAACTACGCGCAAGTACAACTTTTGTTCTACCGCCTGGAACTCCAGATCCGCGTAAAAGTGCAATGCAATCTAACTTCCCGAATTGCGTTGAACTTGTTTACAAGAGCGACTATAAACTCGGCGTTACAAATGTGAAGAAAATACAATTCCCGCAAACTGCAAAAATAAAACAACCGCCGCTTGAAAACGGAGCGCAGGAAGTTGAAGTAACTGGCCGCGAGCGAGTTGGGTTCCTTTCATGTAAATCTATATTTCCATCTGTGTCTTCATTTGCCGGCTATGGCATAGAAGCGCGCACTGAAGACGGTTCACAATTATCATTTACATTTACAGAAGCAGATATAGGAAAGTCGCCGCGTACAGCTGACCAAAAAATATGTTTAATTAATAAGAGGAAGGAAGTTGTTTACCCTGCTGGAGATTCTTTTATTTATAGAGTTTCAGATTCAAGTGTACCTCGTGAATTGTTTAAATTAACGCCAGTTACAACTCACACTCAGGATAAGTTATCTACTTCTGAAAACAATGAGTGTAACAACAAGTTTTCTCTATCTTTATCAATCCCGCCTGAAACGCATGACGATAAATGCATTATAACTCCAATTGAAAAGATTGTTGAGGTTAAGTTCAAAGCAACTGACAACAGTGGTTGGGTTGGTTCTGTAAGTTTACCTGTAAAAATATCCGTGTTGCCTGGAAATAAATGCAGCCGCGACCAAGAAGCGCAAACTAGCATGGCAATGCGTTCATTTTTTGTAGATTACGCTTATTCTAATGATAATCTAAACGAGAGAACTGGGAGGCCATTTGTGTTTGCGTTTAAAGGGACTGGAGAGGATCACGAGCGTGTTTTAACTTTAGTGAACAACCACGAGAATGCAGTTAGTTTAACTGTAGCTGGTTCAAGTGCGGTTAACTGTCAAATTCCTTCAAGTATGGCGCAAGGCGAAGCACAGGCCGTTTTTTGCACTCCACAAACTACTACGAATGGAGAAGAGTCATTTACAATAACCGCCACTGACGGAACAGTTGTTTACACTAAAACCGTGCGGGTAAATGTTTACAATGGAAACAGTGAAATTTACAAGAACTCGCCGTGGGGAGAAATTGCACCGCAAGAAATTGACACGAGTACCGCAACAACTGCACAAACTAAATTTGCGGATGCTGATGAGTTTGGTAAAACAACTATTGTAACCGCAGCTCCTGCAATTGCACCTGTAACGCAATGCGCAAAACACTATTGCACTTACGAACAGGCGCAAGCTTCGTTCAATGCGTTTATCGCTGAGTTGTCAACAATTGCAAAGGAGAAAGCTGACTCGGATTCAAGGATGTTATTCTGCGCGCCAGGCGGGCCAGGCGCAAATTACGTTAAAACTACAATTATACATTTGGCAAACACTGAGCAAGATTTTGGAGAGTACGTAAAGCGCCAACCGTTAACTGCGCAAAACGTCGTCTACGATGTTGCAAACGTACCTATACTAAAAGGCTGTGGAATTTATGCAATTCAAGCGCGGCTTGATCTGGGATGTTCTGAAGGTGCTTTGGGAACAGTTGACACTTCAAAAGACAAGATTCAAATAACAGGTGCAACTCCACTTGCGTCATGTCCGGACAACGTTGCCAATGCACCGTTGTTACTAGCTGGAAAGCAAGATGATTTCAATATTTATCTAGGTAGAGAGCTAGGCGCTGGGTTTAACAAAGGCGAAGGCTTATCTTCGTTTATAGGTTGGTTTTCGCTTGGTCCGTATCAAAAAGGGGCAAGTAAAACTGACATCGCAACGACAAACGCGTTGCTAAAAACAATTTACGGTAGAAATACGCCGAAAATTTCATACACGTTGCCGGAACATTATAATTTAGCTCACTTTTGTGGCAAAAGAGCAGTTGAACAAATTACGACCATTCTTGGTCCAGGCACTGCAATTGGAATAGGCGCGGTGCTTACTGGTATAGGCGCGCCTGTTGCCGCGAAGATTTTCCAAGGTTTAGGCCAAGCGGCAGTTGTATGTGGATTAAGCATAGTTGGCGAAGGCGGTTCATATTTAACAACTGGCGGTAGTTACGATTCTTGTCCTGTTTTAAACGGGTGCGTTCGCGCGGCTGTTTTCGGCGCAGTTGGCGGGCTAATCGCACCTGTCGGCGTTGCAGGAACGGGAGGAGTTGGTGCTAGAGTTGCTGCAGCTGGTAGTAGTTTCCGATCAGCAATTCCAAGCATAGGCGGTTGGGTTGGCTACAGTACACTTGCAGTTGCAGCAACTTACGGTGTTGAAACGTGGCTCGGAGATGGATCGCCTGCAATTCCGCCAGGAGCAGCTGGAGCAGCGGTATATGGAGCAAAGCAGACAATCGTACCTGGAAGCACAGGAACTGCAGCTGCTGCGTCTAAATCACTAACGGTAGATAGTGTGTTAAGTGAAATTAATAGTTATGAGCAACTTTCGCAAGCGGGTAAGTTTACCAATCGTGGTGAACAGTTGGTTGGTGCGTTGTTAAAAGCTGAAAAAAGAAATGCTGGCGAAGGAGTGTTTAAATTTGCAGTTTCCGAAATAGCTAACCAAAGGGAGGTTTTACCTAAGGAATTGTCTTTCTGGACGGATATTCGTAATCAGTATCAATTGCAAAGAATTGTAAATGAGTTAAGTGGAAATACTAATGCGCTTAAAGCAAGTGTGACTGTAACCACTTTAGATAGATCTTTTGGAAAAATGACTTTTGGAACTGAGCTTAGAAACGGAGTTGGAATTCAGGAGCAAACGCTTAGAGAGGTTTACTTGAAAGCGCTTGCTGCTAATGGAAAAGATGATAAAATAGTTTCGGTTGTTAAAGACGCGGTTGCAAAGAGAGTGGCTAGTAAACAAATTTATTTCACTGAACTGATGGTAGGTAAAGATGGAAAAATGACGCTGGGCTTTGTTAAGGATGTTAACAAAGCGTTAACTGAACTAGAGGAAGCTACGAAAGCTGCTTTGAAACCAGCTGCTGTTAGTGCAGCGGGTACTGCTGTTGGTACTGTAGCTACTCAAACTGCTGCAGAAAAAGCGTCGACGTGGAGTAAAATAAAAGGCACGGCTAAAAAAGTAGCTCGTCCAGCTGGTGGTTTACTCGCCCAAGTTGCAACTCAATTGGGTTTAGATGTTGACGTGCAGCCTGTTGAAATAAAAGTTCCAGAAAGCGCAAAGAACGTTTTGGTCGTTTACCACATTGAAAATCCAATAACTGCAACTACGTTGCCTTCAATTCACAAGATATGCTGGCAAAACGCGGATGGCACATGCAAGTCAGAGTCTTTCTACTTGGCTAATTTATGCGATTCAAGTACTGATGCGTGTTTATTGAACTACAAGCAAGTTTTACAATCCAATTCTTTCTTCTTGTTCGCGGTTATAAACAGTCCAAAGTTACCTGCCCAGTTGTTCTTTGACTCTATAATGGTTCCAGAAGAAAGGCCGCTAGATAGTTCAATTTTAAACGGCGCTTACAAAGTTGGCGACATTACACGCGAAGAAGTTAGCCAATATATAAGTGAAGACTTTGAAATGGACAAGGGCAGCGAAAGTGCATTAAAAGGAATTGGCAAAGCAACGAAGAGCGGTACAGTTGGTGGAACAGCAGGTGGTTCAAGTGGCTGAACGTAAAGTAAATGAGAAAAATGGAATTTACATTGCAGTTACTTTAATTATATTGCTTATTTTTGCAATTTGGTTATTTGCATTTAACGGCGTACAACAGTTAAAACCGTCAAGCGCACGCGAAACTTTATTTCCGTCTTTTAAGCCAACGCCTGTAAACGAGACGCACAAATTTTTAAAATACAACAGCGAAGAATGGGGCTTTTCTTTACAGTATCCACAAGGGTTAATTGTAGAAGAGCCAGTTGAAGACACGGCAGTTTTCCGCGCCCACGCTTCTATGGTTAACAGCATGCCGGAAATAATTGAAGTTCTTGTTGACAATTCAACAACTACAACTGCGCAACAGCAGTTCAACGAAATAATCGCCGAGCAAAGCACTGGAGTTGCAAGTACGTTTACAAACGCAAACGGCGTGGCAACACATTTAGTAAAAACAGTCACTTCGTTCCCAGCGCTTTCGTCCGTTTCCAATTCCACTTTTACAATTTACCAAGCAACGTACAATTGCGAGCGATTAAACGAACAACGCGAGCAATATGTTGCAATGGTAATGGTAATAATTCCGCAAGAGTTAACTCAAGATTTGCCAGTTGCAGATTACGTAGTGAACAATTTCAAGTGCTAATTTTATGATTTACTTTAAAAAACATTTACGTAACTACAGCGGCCGAACTTCAGTTGTAATTGCAATGGCTGACATTAATTTAATTGGAAAAAGATACTCTGAAGGGGGTAAAGTGTTGGACTTGAAAACCTACGGCGCTTTTTACACTGGCGAAAAGATAACCGCGGCAAAGGCAAGCGAAGTTATCAAAGTTGAACTCGAGGGAAATGAATATGTTTCTTTTAATTTTGTCGGCAAGGAAGCTATTACAGTTGCGGGGAAGTTTTTCAACGTGAAAAACAGCAAGAAAATTGCCGGAATTCCCCATTTGCAAGTGTACCGTGTGTAGTGTAAATTGACTGGTTCATTTTGCAGCGTATTGCTATAAATACGCGTTTCTCGTAATTCCACTTGTAGTAAAAATGAAGTCACTTACTTTAATTGCAATTGTGCTTTTCGTTGTTGCACTTATTGGCGTTTTTCTCTATAATTCAACACAGCCAACGCCAGCAACAGCGTTTACCTTTAAGCCACTTTATG
>JAZDHP010000049.1:0-4075 GCA_043805855.1 Microcaldota archaeon | reverse complement strand
ACTTTGTGAATTAAGTGTAAATGCCGTTCAATATCTTCTCTAGTTGCTTTTCTAAATTGCGGTAATCGATTTAGTCTATCTTGTGCAGTTGTTTGTAAAATTTCCCCGCGGTTTTTTAAAGTGTCTAAAGCGTTCTCTACTCGTTTGTAGGTTCGTTTAAAGTCTCCACGTTTTACGCGTTTTTGTTTCGCTAAAATTGCACGGGCGATTCCCATAGCGTCGTACTGCCCGTGGAGAAATTGCGGCGCAAGTGCCTTTACTTTAAGTGTGAAATCTTTTAACGGTGGTTTAGCTTTTTCTTTTGGCTTTTGAACCGCGTTAATTTCTCGAGATAGTTGCCCCGCGTGTTCCATCAACGCCCGTGGATTCAAGTAGTGTACGTTGGCAAAGAAGTCTCTCAATGGATATTGCACCATGAAATATTAACTTTGTTTAATGTTAAAAAGGCTATTTAATTTACGTGCGTTAAGATATTTATGCCTGAAGTTCCGTATTGGTCAAAGTCAAAGCCCGAGCAGGTAAACGCTGCGGTTAAATTCTTTGAACACATAGGCATGAAACGCTATGGGTTTTTTCCCTCGCGACTAAAAGTAGGGCTTCATTCTGCTGTAAATGCAGGCATAGTTAAACAAGAACAGTTGCGCCGGTTGGGTGAAAAGTTTGCCGCTGCAAAACAAAAAAGCGAGTGGCAACCGCATGTGAACCGAGCTGCTGAGATTCTACAACAGCACGGTAGAACCGCAGCGTGGAAGCACTTGTCTACTGTTTTTAACTTAGGCGCAGTGCAAAAGTCGCGCCACGATGAGCGACCTGTAAAACCTGAAAAAGATAAAGCTACCGCGGCGCAACGCGAGGTAGCTAAAAAGGTGCAAAAGCCGCCAGCGTTGCCTAAACCTGTGTCGTCTAAAACAGCGGCTACTCTTTCTGCACAAACTGGCAAAATAACTATAGTTGTTCCTCGCCACTTGCATGAGAAGGTAAAGCGCTTAGCTGAACTTAATGTGGAAACTGACGGAGCTTACTTTTACACTCCGCAGGTGAGCAAGGGACGTACCTTGTGGCTAGTGCATAGTTTTATTCAGCTTGGCCGCGGGAGCGAAGTACATGTTCAAGCGCATCCAGAGTCCATTCGCGCAGGTAACGCTTTGCTAACGCACCTTCGTAGTCAGAAAAATAATCCAGATTGGGAATTTATTAAAGTGCACACGCATTGCCGCGGGACTGGCAAGTATTGGTTTGACAAATTTTCATCGCAAGATTTAGACGCGGTTAAAGAACAGTTGAAGGAAGAATCCCAAAAGTTCACTGCAATGATGTACAGTCCAACTCACCATTTAGTGGCTGGCCACCCGGACAACGAGTATCGCATCAAAGTTATAGATTCTACTGAACAGCACCGGCAAAACAGTCGCAAGGTAGAAAGTATCTTTAACAGAATTGCAAAACTCAAAGGCATTCACTTGCCTGAGTTTTAAGATTACCTTTTCATCCACCAGATTATTGTGAGGATTACAACCAACGCTGCGATTATCATTAAGTCGCTGACAACGCGGAGGAAGAATAGTAGCAAGATTATTGCGAATCCGCCCATCCAGAAGGTTAGCGGGTCCATGCCGAAAATAGAGTGGTCGTTGTAAGCAGCTGGTGCTCCGCCCATTGGTGCGCCGGGCACTGCGCCGCCAGGTGCGCCTCCTTGTGAAATTGGAACAGCTTCTCCTGTTTTGGGGTCAACTTGAACTGCGAACCCACATTTCTTGCAATAGACTACGCTGTTCTGTTCATCTACGTCTAAATTAGGATTTCCACACTGTGGACACGCTAGTTCACCCATTCTATGCTCACAACTGACATTACTCGCGGCGTATATTTAAACCTACTTCGGGTTAAATTTATTCATGACAAATAAAAGGCCTCATGTAATTTTAGTTTTAGGCCCGCACGTGCAAGGTGTTGAAAAATGTTTACCTGCTGTTGTCGCTGCTGAAAAGCCAGTTGCTTTACTTCATGAAAGTTCTGATTCTAGGTCGAAACAACTTGAAATATTACAAAAGCTTAGGGGAGCTAGCGGAATTGATGTTAAGTTTCCCAAGTCGTTTTTGTTAGGCATGCATACATTTGCTCGTGAACATAACTTAGAACACGACCTCGTAGGACCCGCGGATGAAGTTGAAGCCGAGGCTGATGACGTTGTTTTTAATACTTCATCTATTGAAATGAGTAGTACAATAAAAGCTGCACAGCAAGGCAATGTTGACGAAATGGTGAAATTTGGCCATCGTGTCTTTTCTGCATTATCTTTTCTTGAGCGTAGCGCTTCAAGTCGATATACTTCATTTTTAACTGAAAAGGCGCGCCAAGCAAAAGGGCCAGTACTAGCTTACATTGGCACAGCGCATACTGCATTGGTTAAAGACTTAGTTCATCGCGGAGTAAAAGTTACACTCTACGCAGTGCAGCGCGGTGATCCAGTTTCACCAGCAGTGCCTAGTTCTGGTCATTTAATATCTAAACCAGTTGTACTGCGTGAAGTACTACGTCAATTACTAACTGTCTATTTAGAAGACCGGTATAAATTCACTAATCAACATAACGCCTTTGCTGAACAGTATTTGCCAGAACTTACGAAATTACGCCAGGTTCCGCTTTCTCGCTTTGAACATTTTATTGCAAGTTCGAAAGATTCCACGCCAGTTGGTTTCAGAGTGCGTTTTGTTGACTTTTTAAAACAAAACGGCGTTCACTTGCCGAGCAATGACGAAGTAGCCGAACGACTAAGGAAAGAATTTGTACCTGGAGTTAGAAAAGTAAAAGTTTTCGAACCAAAGTGATTTGCTAAAACGCTTCAGTCAACGCAAACTATTAACTTCTTTTGTTTTTCCAACTTATTTTGCAAAAATGGTACTGTATACAAAGACCGGAGATAAAGGCGAGACTAGTTTAGCCAACGGCGGCCGCGTGAAAAAAACAAACCCGCGCATAGCTGCAGTTGGAGATATAGATGAACTCAATTCGTTCATTGGTTTAGCAAAGACTTACTGCCGTGACAAGCGCGAATGCGAGTTGCTACTTGGAATACAACGTGATCTATTTACAATCGGCGCACAAATTGCACAAGTACAGTACATTACTGCAATAACTGGAAAGGAAGTTGAGCGATTAGAAAAGGCGATTGACGCAGCTACTGAAAAGTGCCGTCCGCTTGGCGGGTTTATCCTTCCAGGTGGTTCGCGTTACGCTGCACTTCTACATGTTTGCCGTACTGTTTGCTGCCGCACTGAAAGAAGCGTCGTGTCGTTAAACGAAAATGCAGTTGTGGATGAAAACCTAGCGATTTACTTAAACCGTTTGTCTGACTTATTCTTCGCGCTAGCCCGTAAGACAAACGCTGATGAGAACATTGTTGAAACAGAGTGGAAACCTGTAAGTTAAATTGTGAATTGCAAATGGAAAAAACCAACGGTCCCTGGCGGGTAAAATCCTCTCAAGTTAAGTATAGTAATCCTTGGCTGACAGTTATTGAAGATAAAGTAATTCGACCAGATGGAAATCCTGGAATTTACGGAGTGGTAGTAATAAAAGACGGCGTTTCCGTGCTCGCGCTTGACAACGATAAAGTTGCTTATTTAACTAAAGAGTTTCACTATGCGGTTGAAAGAGAAACAATTGAAACAGTAAGTGGTGGAATGGATGGGAGCGAGTCGCCTCTCGAAGCTGCAAAGCGCGAATTAAAAGAAGAACTTGGCATAACTGCAGCAAAATGGACTAGCTTAGGGATGTCGCATCCGTTAACTGCGGTTATAGAAAAAACCTCGCACATGTTTCTAGCGCGGGGGCTAACTTTTGGAAAAGCAAACCAAGAGGGAACTGAACAAATTCAACTTGTAAAAATTTCATTTGACAGAGCAGTTGAAATGGTAATGAACAGTGAAATAACTCACGCCGCAAGTTGCATTGCAATATTGAAAGCAAAAATGTTACTTTCTAAATAACTTTTACGGCACTGGTGCAAAGTCGCTTTCAGTTAGCCCGAATTTTCCTTTTAAAACGTTTTTGAAATCTGGACTAGTGTTTGGAA
>JAZDHP010000048.1:0-9829 GCA_043805855.1 Microcaldota archaeon | reverse complement strand
GCTGCCATTGCCTTTAATCGAATTACGCCGGTTGTAGTTTCCTCTTGCCCTGCAATTATGTTAGCAAGTAAGTCTTGTCGTTTAGTGTGGATAACGTTTATCAAATCTGCACCGTCGTCAATTGTAATGTTTGGTTTTACGTCAAGTGCTTTGTTTAAGCATTCAAAGTAGAGTTTGTTGTCGCATCCTTTTACTGCGTAGACGTCAAACCCGTCTGCGTCAAGCGCCGCAGCAACATCATCCTGTGTACTTAGTGGATTGGAAGCGCATAGTGCAACTTTTGCTCCTCCGGCGCGGAGAGTTTTTACAAGCACTGCCGTTTCTTTTGTAACGTGTAAACAAGCGGCAATAGTTTTTCCCTTTAGTGGTTTTTCTTTTTCAAACTGATCGCGAATTATTCGCAATACAGGCATGTGCCTCTCAGCCCACTCGATGTTCTTTTTGCCCTTTTCAACTAGTGTTTTATCTTTAACAATGCTCATTTTTGTTCAACTCCTTAATCTTTCAAAATGTCACGCATGACGTTTGCACAATATTTACAAACGCCGTAAGTTTCATCAATGCACTCGCGGTGATTATCGCCTTTTGCAACCCATCTCCCGCAACGGCCGCACTGTAAGCGGTAAATTGCACCAAGCGCAGTGCTTTTCTTCAACTCTGTAAACGTTCCCAAGTCGCCTTTTTCTAACTCGCGTTGGAAGCTCTCGCTTTTCTCGTTTTCGCCGAAGTTTTTCAACACGTTAACGTGTACCTCGCGGGTCTTGCCGTGCATTTTTATCGTTTGTACTGGCAACTCGCAAACGTCGCAGTAAAGTGTAACGTTGTACCGCGTTGTTAAGGTCGTCCAGCCGTTTGAATGCAGAGGAATGCCATTAAAGTTAGCGCTAGAAAAGTCTATAAATTCATAGTTGTACTCGGGGTTTTCGCCTTTTTCCTTCACTTTTTCAAAAGCTGGAATACTAGTTGAAGGCAAGTAAGGGTCGAACAACGATGCAAAGCGCATTTTAAACATAGGTAAAAACAACGTTAGTAAAAAATAAAAGGCATGCAGGCGCTTGTTAAAGTATGATAAAAGCGGTTTTGTTTGACTTTCGTGATACTCTAGTTGACGTTTCCAAAGCTCGAGAAGCTCAGTTGGAGTTTATTTACAACTATGTTAAGAAACGCGGGGTGAACATTTCTTTTGAAGTTTTCAGGGAAAAGTCAAAAGAGGCCGGCGCGGCGATTATACACACTTTTCCCAAGAATATGTACATTCACAATTGGGGAATGCTAATAAATAAGAATTTACTCGAGTCACTCGGTGTTAAGGTTGAAGGGAGAGATTTTGAAAAGCTAATGAACGAAATGGACGTGGTGTTCATTGCAAATGTTTCTCTTTATCCCGACGCAACGACGATTCTTAACTTTTTGAAAATGAAAGACGTTAAAATGGGCGCGGTTATTGACGGCACTTCCAAACGCGAACGGCAAATAATTGCAAAGCTAGGCCTGTCAAATTATCTCAGCGTTATAGTTATTTCTGAAGAAGTCGGCAAGAACAAGTTTTCACTGTTACCGTTGCAAAAGGCACTTGAACAGTTACAGTGCCCAGCTGGCGAAGTTATGGTTGTTGGCGACCGCATTGACAAAGACATTGCTCCGGCAAATAAACTCGGTTGCATTGCGATAAAGTTAGAAAGAACGCAAGGCCGCTTTGCGAATATGAAGCCCGAGCGCAGCGAAGACCGCCCAAGGCACGTTATTTCCAAACTCTCTGAACTCGCTGAATTCTTTTAAGTAGTTTTTAAATTGTTTTAGGTTATTACGTTTGTATGGTTGAAAGGCATCCGCAGGTTAAGCGATTTTACGAAGAATTTTTCCCCGGCTTATTTACTAATTCGTTTCAAGGGCACGAACCTTTTCGCAGGAGCCCTAGTTTAGCGAGAAAAACTGCGCTTACATGGGCTAGCTTGTTAAAACTCGACGCTGTACGCGAGACAAAAAACATACCATATTATGTTTTTAGAAGGCGGCTAATTAATGGAATTAAAACTCTCCACACGCTTTCAGCAAGAGAGGTTAGAGAATTGAACGAAGTTAAAGTTGATGGACGTTCTATGCAGCCGGAATTAGCGGTAGCGGTAATTTATCACGGATTGCCAAGTGCAACTCGAAGTTTAAGTGATAAATTAGAAGACACTCGTTTGAACTTCGAGCATTTAACTCGCTGGATGAAGCGGCCGACGCGCGTAACTGGTCGTTTTGTTGTTAGACCTCAGTTGTTTAGCCACCCTGAAGCTCCGCTTTACTTAGTTCTTGAAGATTCTTCTACACCTAGCCAAGAAGTGTTGGCTTCATTTGGCTTTCGTTTATTGCGGAAAGGCAAGCGGAATGCTATCCTTTCGATAAACAACATACAAGGCGGCCGCGGTAAAAAAGACGAGTTATTATTGTTTTCAGAGCAAGTTGGCGAACCATGGTATTTGCATCTTGGAAAAGAAGTATTTTGCTATGCAAAAGAGCATGGCTTTGAAGTTCAAGGTGAATTGCCGGTCAGTTCTACGTTTATGAATCAAGCGCAGTACGCTAGAGCAGCTAAACATTACGAGCAGACTTATCATAATCTAGGAATGAAAAAACAAAATGGAGTTTGGAAATTATCCTAGTAGTTTTTTTACTGTTTCAAGAAATTCACTAGCAGTTTTTATAGCACTTTCAGCTTCTACTTCTTGCACTTCGCGCATGACTTTAAAAGTTGCTGATTTGTCAAGCATATGTAAAAAAAGAGGTCTTTATTTATAAATAGTTTTTGGCGTGTTTATTATCTATAAATAACGAGCTTTATTTTAAAATAGGGTTTGAGTTTATTATTTTGTTAACTTCTTCATCTGAAACGTAAGTGTTAGTTGCGTATTGTGATTCTTTTTCGTTGAATATTTTTACCATTACGAATGTTCCTTCTGTTCTGCCTTTGCCAATTGTATACTCGGTTACAATGCATCTACCTAACGCTTTCCATTCATTTGTTCGTAAGTCCATTGGTACGTTAATTTGATATAGCCGGTGCTCTCGCTTGCGAAAGTGGTATTCTTTTCCAATTTCCAGTTGTTTTGGAATTTCACTTTCGTTAAGTCGCAGGCACGCTTGTAATAGAATTGGGTTTCCCATGATAAGTGTTTTATGCGTGTATCAATAAAAGGTTTTCATGGGTCGTTCAATTGGAATTGTAATTCATCCTGAAGAAACTAAATTGTTTGGTGAGTTTAGTCGATGTAATTTTAGGTTTACTGTTGGGCGAATACATGGATTGCACGATAGGTTTATTCCGTTGCGTGATTTTCCACATTTGAAACAAAAGTTAGAGCGGTTACACGCTGAAAAAGGCGAGTTTGAAATCGGTTCAGCTAAACTTTCACATAATGCTAAAGTTAAAGTATTTTCATGGGAGCACTTTACGCCGTTTGAAAATTTGCCGATTTATCGCGGGTTAAGTGGTTTGCATTGGAAACTTCACCACGAAGTCGCCAAGCACTTACTCAAAGGGCATAATGGTTACATGATTTGGGAAGCTAATTATCCTTCTGACTTCAGCGAGGATAATTTGAAGCGGGCTGGGCTTCCGCGCGGTGACGGGTTTGATTTAACGCACTATGTACACCAGCTTGGTAAAACAGTTAACCGCGTTGTTAGAAAAAGAAACTAATTTGTCTCTTTTACTTTTCTATTGATTTATATTAGTTTTTTCAATGGCTCTTTGACAGTTGGCATTACGTCTGGGTTGTCCAACGCTTCTTTCAACGGCATCCAAACTTTTTTGGTAAACTCCCTGCCGTCAATTTTTGGTTCTTCAGTTATTTCACATTTCCAGTTTAGGAAAATGAAATGACGGTCTTTTCCGCGAATCATGTGATGTGTAAGTTCACTCGTGCTGAACAGTTCAATTGCTTTGCACTTTACGCCAAGTTCTTCTTTTACTTCGCGTTCAATGCAATCTTTGCTTGTTTCTCTGTAGTCAACGTGTCCTCCGGGCACGGTCCATTTATCATGAAACTTTGGGCCAGTTGCGAGGAAAAGTTTCCCGTCACGGATAATGAACGCGCCGGTTGTTACTTCAACTTCATTTTCTCTTGGTTCGTATACCATTTATTTCACTTCTTTCGTAATATTTTTAACTGGATTTTTCAATTATAGCAGAACGCGAAAGTCCGAAAGACTTTCGCGCTTTCTGCTAGATAGCAAAAGGCCAAAAAGTCCCTAAAGACTTTTTGGTTTTGCTATATCTTTGAATTGTAATCAATTAAATTATAGTCACAAAGTTTTAATTCCTCGCTAGATTAACGTCTTCCATGCGAGTTGTATTTGTTTGCTTGCTTAGTGGCCCAGTTGTGAATTACCAGCAGGAACTCGTTGAAAAAGTGGCGGCGAAATTCAATTTAAATCTCACTAAAAATCGCAATCTTCCAACTCACTTTACTCTTAAGTATCCATTTGAAGTTAGTTCACTTGATTGGCTTGAAAAAGTCCTCGCTCATTTTGCGACAAACCATTCTCCTGCTGCTATGCAAGTAGGTGGCTTCAAGTCATTTGGAAATAGAGTTATTTATCTTGATGTTAAGCAATCGCAACAATCTAAGAAAATCGCTTCTGAATTCTGTTCTACTTTACGACAGTTTCCTGAAATAACTTGGAAAGAGCTTGAAACGACTGAACCAAAATTACATATTACTATTGCTGAAAATTGCAATGAGCAATTTCAAGAAGTAATGAACTTTTTGACACCATTTGAGAAGAAATTTAAATGTAAATTTAATAGCGTTAGTCTTTTGCGACAAGTTGGCAAAAAGAACGGCGTTTCGCAATGGAAAGTACATCGCACTTTTATTTTTTCTAAATAGCGACATGTTTTAATTCCTTGCCTGCGTTACCAGTTTCAATGCCCAAACTTGGTTTTGTAGATTGTATGTCAAATGCCTTTGACTCGCTTGACTTAGCGAATTCAATTATTGAAAAAAGCTTTGCTGGCACTACGCTAAAACGTTTAACTGCGCCGGAAATTTTGAAAATCCCGGTATGCGCAAAGAAACTGTTTTCCAAAGATTGCGACGCGGTAATTGCATTTGTAACGGCAATTCCCGACGACCTTGACTCACTTCATTTACTTGTAGAAAAGACAATTGACCTCGAGCTTGAGTTTCAAAAGTACGTCTTTTACTGCGTTGTCAGTGAAGAAGAATTTTCAACTGAAGCAGAGTTTAACAAGGTTACTGAGAAAAAGCTAGAAGCAGTTATTGACCTTGCGCTTAAAGCGTTGCACTCGCCGCAAGAAGTGTCCGACCAAATTGGAACTGGAATGGACTTTTCAATGTTCGCAAGCTTTGCAGGAGAGCAAAATGCGCCTGATTCGCAGGAAGTTTCAGGTACAACTGTTGAAAGTGAAGATAGCGATCGCGGAAAAAGTTTATTTTAAAAAATAGATAAAATGCGAATAAAAAGTAAAAGGGTAAAGTGGGTTGATTTGTGTTGTCGTCGAAAAAAAGTAAAACTAAACGTAGAAAAAAACTTTTTAGCAAGCTGAAAAGCAGCAGAACGAAAGTTAAACGTGCAAAGCAACTATTTCCAGTTCACCCTGCAGTTGTGGCTGCAAAAAAGCGTAGGTGCATTGACTTCGCTATTCCTTCTCACAAGCTAATGATTTGTAAACTAGGAAAAGTAAATGTAGCTTTTGTACGCGGGCATTCTAAGCTACCTCTTGGAATAATAGTAAAAAAGAAGAAAAAAGGAAAACACTTAATTGTAACTATTAAAATGTTTGACTCAAGCGAACAGGAAAAAATCGCAGTTCACCTGTGCCACATGCACTAGCAAATTTCTCTAATTAAATTAAACTTTGTGCGCTTCAGTTGCAACTGCTTTTTTCGCTGCGCTTTTAGCTGCTTTGCGCATTTTTGGCTTAATTGTTTTCATTACCTTTTTAGCAGCTACGTTTGCCATTGTTGTTGTAGTTTTTTGGCGTTTTAATTTACCGCGAGTTCCAGCCAAAACGTCGTTAACTAGCTTTGCGCGTAGTTTCCTGTCGTTTAACACTGCGTTTACAAGTGCAGTTCTCGCTTTGGTGCTGTTACTTGCGTTTCTCACAGCAGTTTCAATTTTACTCTTGTGCTTTCCGCTTGTTAGTCTCTTGACAACTGCGTCAAGCGTTTTCTTTGAATTTAACTTCTTTTTTAAATTAATGATAATTTTCTTTTCCCATTTTCTCACGTTGCTAACTGCGTCGGCTTCGTGTTCGCGGATTGTTTCAATTGTCTTTCCTTCATTTTCAATCGCGTCTTCGATGTTTTTGATTTCTTTTGAAATTTCTTCTAGCTTTTCGGCAAATTCAACGAACCTCTTTAGAGTTTCGCCGTGTAAATTTTGCGAGTCGCTTCTCAACGCTTCGCTTGCTGTACGTACGTCGTTCAATTGTTTGGAAGTTATTCCAACTTCAGTTTCAATCCATGCTAAACGGCTTTCGTATTCGCGTAATTTGTGTTCAAGTACTTCGTCCATTATTTGTTCAACTCTTGTTTCGCGTTGTGTTACGACTTTTGAAACTTCTTCCATTTAATTCACCTTGTTAAGCGTGCGACGCAACCACTTGTTTGCGCGCGTTTTTTAAACTTTTTAAAATTTTGTCAATTTGTACGCCAATAGCGGCTAAATTGTTCGCGTGTGTTTGTTTCTTGTAATCTGTAAGCGCTTGATCTTGATTTTCCTGTTTGCTCGTGGTTGTCGTTGTAGTTTCAGTTTCCCTGAAAACAACAGCGTTTTCTCCTTCGTTGCTTTCTTCTGGTAGTGGGGCGACGACTTCCTGCGCTATTGTTTGTAAAGCTTCTTCGCTTGGGGGCTTCAACGCCTTTGTTCTAACAAGTTCCTCTTCAAGGCGCAAGTACTCCTTTAGTATGATTATGTCTATGATTATGATTGCAATTGTAAGTAAAATAGTCTCAAAACTTCCCACTTTATCTCCCCTCTAAAACTAGCAAACGAAGAGTTTATAACTATATTGTAGTAACGAAACGTTGTAGGTGGGCTACTTGTGTTTTGGCGCAGCTGTAAGCCGCTCGTGAATTGCAGCTGCTATTTTTTCTGAAATAATTGGAGAGAGGTACTTTTTCTGCTTTGAATGACTGAGTGGAGTTCTTTCTAGGTGGTATACATCTCGTAAAGCTCCGGTGTACGCGATTCCTTCTAGGTGGGCTAATGTTTTTGAATGTATTAATTTTTCCCTGCGTCTTCCATAGCTAGTTTTTGGCAGCCGCTCGTAAAAAGCCGGAATTTCAATTTCATGTTGCAAGGGGTTGCTTCCGTGTTGAAATATAATTTCACTCGAGAATGGGCTAAAGCTAAGTATTGGTTCTATTTCAATATTAGAATTTCCTACTCTGAAGTTTTCTGGTTTTCGTTTTTCCGATTGTTCGAAACTTTTTTGCGACGAGGTGTGAAAGTTAAACGCTGGCGCAGCATGTTTTTTTGAAAATTGGGCGGTTACGCCTCGTGAAGAGGTTAAAACTCGCAGTGCGTTAACCGCTTTTGCTGGAGAATTATGCGCAACTATTCCAGTATTGGTTTTTTTAAACGGAACTTTTTCAACCATAACTTCGTGTCCGTACTTTTTGCGTAGAATATCGGCAACTTTCCTCGCGTGGTATCCGGCTACTACTTCAGTCGGGTGCTCATTCCAAACCAAAACAACTTTAGCCATATAAAATATTGGAAATGGCTGGTTAAAAACCAAGGCTTTTTTAATCGTGCCAGTGTTACTTTTTCTAGAGATGTTCAACCCAAGTTCGCATAGTGTTTCCCTAGGTTCAGCTTCGCTTTTCCTCGACGTTAAAGGCAAAGCGGGCGTTACGTTTGTCTCTCATGGCCATGCGGACCACGCTGTGAAAAGCGCATCTCAATTACTATGTTCAAAAGAAACCATGGCGTTGCTTAAAGTTAGAAAGTACGCAAAGGCAGAAACGCAGCGTATTGATGTAATTGCAGATGAAGCTAAAGTTTCTCTGCACAACGCTGGCCACGTGCTTGGCAGCAGGCAAGTGCTAGTTGAAAACGGTGCTCGCTTTCTTTACACTGGTGATCTTGGTGTTTCAGAATCTCTCACTGCAGGCGCAGTTGCTGTTCCACAGTGTGACGAGTTGTTAGTTGACTGCACTTTCGGCGCACCACGCTACGTTTTTCCCTCGCGTGTTGAAGTTGGAGGCGAAGTTGCAAAGTGGACGCTGGCAAATGAACGCAAGGGAATAATTTCAATTATCGGCGGCTATTCGCTTGGCAAAGCGCAGGAAATAATAGCTCACTTGAACGAAGCTGGTATTACGCCAGTTGTTCCAAAAGTTATTGCTGAAGTTTCACAAGTGTACAACGAGCACGGTTGTAAATTGCAATTTGTTTCAACTGAAACTCAAGAAGGGCAATCTTGTCTTACCGGCGGGTTCACTGCGGTTTTTCCACTTAATTTAGTAAAACATAATCTTGGCTACGCTGTTCGCGAAGGTTATTGTCGTGAGGTGCGTTTAGCGCATTGCAGCGGTTGGACTTTAGATTACCGCCGGCCAGGAATAGCTGGATTTCCACTGAGTGACCACTGTGATTTTGAAGATTTGTTGAACTTTGTGGAACGAACCGGCGCAAAGAAAGTGCACTGTACTGCTAGCCATGCAAGTGAATTTGCGCTTGCGTTGCAGCGAAAAGGCATCGACGCTAGAGTAAAAGGTGAAAAGCAACCGCAACAACTTTTAAATGCATTTCAGTAATATAATTGTGAATATGATTGAAATAACAACAACCGTTGCCACATCTGCACAAGCGCGTAAAATCGCCATGAAGTTAATTGAAAGTAAGTTAGCTGCTTGTGTTTCGTTTTGGAAAATTACTTCGATTTACAAGTGGAAAGGTAAAACGCACCGCAGCGGTGAAGTTATGTTGTTGGTGAAAACCAGCGAACAAAAAAGTAAACGCGCCGAGGCACTTCTGCGTAAATTGCATCCTTATGAATTGCCAATGATTACAATTGCAAAAGTAGCTGTTGATAAAAAAGTTGTGCAGTGGGTTCGCAGCGCTACTAGTTAACTAGTGTTTTCCAGTTTTGTTCGTAGTTCTTGTACGCTTTTTCAAATTCTTCCCTCGGCGTTTGCTCAATGTTTAGCTCGCGTAGCTTTTGCTTTAGCATTTCCAAAGTTTGTTGCTTTTCTGCGTCTGTTGACATTTTCTCCAGTTCCAAAATGTAGCCGTATCCTTTAGTGTAGTCGACCATTACGCTGATTCCCTGCCAGTTAAATGTGTGCCGTTTTCTAAACCACTTTATTTTCACGTTTAGCCCGGTTGAAGTGAATAGCTTTTCGAGTTTTTCAAAATCTTCTTTTGCAAATTTCACTTCAATTTCTTCGCGCTGTTCGTCGTGCAGGTTTCCCCTTTTCATCCATATCTTGGAGTAAAAGTTGTTCCGCTGTATTCGCAAGTCAACTGGCGAGTCAAAGTAAAACGTCTCCTGGTAGTCTTCGTTTACGAACTCGCCGTTGGCGGTGAAAAACTTAATCAGCTCTTCGTATTTTTCTCGAGTTATGAAACTTCTGATTTCAACTTCAATGTCCATGTACTTTTAGTGCGTTGCTATGGTTAAAATAATGAGTGTGTTATTATTTTGTTAGAGTTTTATGAATTTAACTTTTAAATTTGCAAGTGAGAGTGATTTTGACTTTGTTTACGCTGGGCGTTTAGAAATTGCAGTTATTGAAAAGTTTGACATTCCGGATGCTAAAGCTGACAAACAGAAACTAAGTAATGCAATTAAGGAAAAACGAGTTAG
>JAZDHP010000047.1:0-16152 GCA_043805855.1 Microcaldota archaeon | reverse complement strand
AAACGCCTGGAGCGGTTATGGCTA
Source organism: Microcaldota archaeon (assembly GCA_043805855.1). Classification (GTDB taxonomy): domain Archaea; phylum Micrarchaeota; class Micrarchaeia; order Norongarragalinales; family UBA8480; genus JAHFHC01. The sequence continues at coordinate 16,128 of JAZDHP010000047.1, read as the reverse complement.
ACGGAGCTACGGGGATTGTCAAGCTTTTTCTTTTTCCCAAGTTTTTCTTTTTTCAAAAAAGAAAAAGCTGTTTGAACCCCGATCCTTAGCTGTCTGCATTCATGTAGTCATGAGACTGCGAAATTCCGCAAGCTAATGTTCTATCCAGGTTATACTATAGCCCCAAAGGCCCTCAAGGCCGGGCCTTTGAGACCTCGGCCAAGTGGGTGTGTATCTATTTTGTGGTTACAAACGTATAAAAACGCTCATTATTCTTTTTATTGTAACTATTTAGTGTATTAATTTTTTAGAGAGGTTAGTTGAAAATATGGTCGTTTGTTCAAGTTGTGGACGGGAAACTGACAAGTACGCTGTGCTTAACTGCCCAAGCAAAGAATGCAAGGGTAAGATAACGCGCTGTGCTTCGTGTAGATCTAATGAAAATGGCTACAAGTGCCTGTCATGTGGCTACACTGGTCCATAGATAACGACGGCGCTTTCAGCGCGGCCGACCTCCTGGGTTATTTATGAAACTTGTAATGGCGTTTGGTACTTTTGACTTGCTTCACTTGGGCCACGTTGTTTTATTTCAGCAGGCGCGAGCTCTTGGAGACAAGTTAATTGTAGTAATTAGCCGCGATGAAAACGTCATAAAGATAAAAGGCAAGCCGCCGCTTTTCACTGAGGGAGAGCGGTTGAAGATCGTCGCGAGTTTAAAAGTTGTCGACGAAGTTGTACTCGGTGATACGAATAACTTCTTTGCTGCGGTTGTAAAATATAGGCCAGCGGTAATTTGCCTTGGGTACGATCAGAAAACGCTTGGCGAAAAGGAGATTCGCGAGAAACTCGACGAAATGGGTTTAAGCAAAACGCAAGTGGTGCGGTTGAAGGCGTTTCAGCCGGAAAAGTATAAAAGTTCAATTTTGAAAAGAATTTGCGAGGTAAAATAAACATGGGAAAGGTTTTAACGTTATTAAGAATTTCTGCCGAAGAAGGTAAGGATTTAAACGAACTGCTTGAAGATTTGAAAAAGATTCAAGGTTTTAACCAGGGAAAGATTGAAGATTATGTTTTTGGAGTTAAGATTATCAAAATCTCTTACGTGTGCGAAGACAAAGCTGCAGTTGACTACGAAGAGTTAACGCAAAAAGTTCCAGGCGTCGGCGAAGTAAACGTCGAAGAAGTTGGGCTTATTTCATAGAAACGCGTTTGATCCACTTTAATTTTTGAAAATAGTCTAACATTGGGTCTGGCTCGGTTTCAATTTGAGCTAGTTTATAGCCATGCTGCATTGGTAGCCTGCCGTATGTTTCTAAGATTTCCCCTTGAATTGGTTTTTGTGAAATATTTTCTCTTGAATGGCCAGTTCCAGCGCTAAATGCGATTAAATCACAATCCCTTTCTTTTGCTTCTTGTTCTAACGCAATCATAACTGCGTTTTTCCATCCTTCTATTTTTCTCGCTTCTTTTGAAGGCAGTTCTTTAGTACTTTGTTGTAAATGAGGTACTAATAGTGCCCTTACACGTCCGATCTTACCGGTTCTAATGTCAACTTCGCCAATTTTGCCTAAAGTTGTATGAATTATGTCTGAAGGGTTATTCCTGTTTATTTTCAATCTTATTTGGATACCGTTTCTTTTTAGACCAGGAGCCTTCAATGGTTTGCTGAACCAACCTGGTTTTTGTTCTCTTTCTTGCCAGTTCATTAGCTTAGAAAAAAAGTCAGGTTGTCCTTTCCATTTCGTAAAGTCTCTTTGTTGGCATAACGCAACTTGCACACTATGCGCTTCTAACAAATCTCCGCGTTTCGCAGCAGCAAGCACAGCTTCATGCGGTCGTAGTCCAATCATTGAAATTACTGCGTCTGTGTAGCGGCCATAAACTGGTTTTAACTCGCGGCGCATTTCCTGTATTGAAGGCATGAAGTTGTTACTTTAGTAAGGTTTAACCCTTTTTCGCTTTCTATTTTCTTTCAATGATTGAGAAGCTCAAGATGGTGAACTGGAAGAGCCACTCTAACACCGAGCTGAGCTTTTCCAAAGGAACTAACTTGCTAATTGGAACAATGGGCTCTGGAAAAACCAGTTGCCTCGACGCTATATGTTTTGCTTTCTTTGGTTCGTTTCCATCGTTGAAAAGCAGGCAAGTTAACCTTTCCGACGTAATTATGTCGCGCCCCGAGAAGAAGGAATCTGCGCTTGTTGAAGTGCAATTCCAAGTAAACGGACAGCAATACATTGTCACGCGAGCGGTTACTGCAAAAGGTACAGAAGCTTTTTTACGCAAGGGCAGTGCGTTGATTGAAGGTCCCCAGCCAGTGCGCGTTACCGAGAGCGTTGCACGAGTGTTAAAAGTTGACTATGATACTTTTGTACGCGTGATTTACGGCGAACAGAACAAAATTGACTATTTTCTCTCGCTGCCAAAAGGCAGTCGCAAGGCGCAGTTTGATGAGTTGCTTGGAATTTCTCTTTTTGAAAACGTGCGTACGAATGCAAACGCAGCGTTGCTAAAATTGCGCGGTGAAAAAGCCAGTCTTGAAAATTTCCTCGCGGGGGTTGATGTAACTTCCCTTCAGGGTGATTTACAAAATTACAAAAACGCCTTAGCGAGCGCTAGCCAAAAGAAAAGCGAATTAGAATCTCAAGAGTTTGTGTTGGTTACTAATATTGAAAATTCAAAACGCGAGTTAGAGTCAATTGAAGAATCTGCCAAACTAAATGAAGAATTGAGCTTAGAAGTTGCAAAATTAGCCGCAGAAATTAAATCCCTAACTTCAAGCGCAGGTTCAGTTATGCCTGAAGCACTTTCCGAGTTCACGCGAGAGCAGTGTACTTCTCTCTTGGAACAGTGTGCGCGTGCACTTCAAGAACGTGTTGACTTAGAACATTCGATTAACGAATTAACAGTTAATGCCGAGCGCCTCTCTGGAGAGTTAAATGCAGTTAAGGAAAACCTAGAACAGCTTTCGGTGCAATCAATTGAAACAGAGATGGCCGCGTTAGTAAATGTTAGTGAGGATTTGGAAACTGCTTCGCAGGAATATATGGAATTGGCAAAAACCGAAAGCGGATTACAGTCAAGCCAAGCTTCAATTGCTGCGGAGTTAAAGCAAATCTCGCCGCAGGTGAAATCGCTGCAAGAGCAAGTCCAGGCGATGAAGTTGTTTGAAAAACAATTTCAATCAATTGCAGATTTGGAAAAGGCAATGCACGAGCAACGCGAGTTGCTAATGGAAACTGAAAAAACAATTGCAGCTAAAGGCGAAGCCGTGTTTACATTGGAAGCGTCGCTTTCGCTGCTTGCAAAGCAAGGTGCAAACTGCCCAACTTGCGATCAACAATTAAACGAGGATAAATGCGGGTCACTAATTGTTGAAAAGAAAAAGTCACTTGGAAGCGAACGCGTTGTGCTTGAAGAAAACCGTTCAATTGCAAGCAAAGCTAAAAAGAAACTGGCAGATATGGAAAAAGTATTCGCGACTTGGCGGCAACTCTTACCGCTAGCGGAAAAGTGCTATGATTTAACTATCCGCGAAACAGCGCTTTCAAGAGACGCGGCGCAAGTGCAAAGCGAATTACAGAGAATTTCCAAAGTAGTTGCAACAAGCAAGGCGGCTGTTGATGCGCTGCGTGCTAAATCACAGCGGTTTAACATTTTGAAAGAAAACTTAACCCAAATTGAAAAAAGCGAGACGCGTTTAACCCAGCTTCAAGCGGACTACGCCACGATGAGGGAAGAAATTGACAAGAAGTCTCTAGTGTTGAAATTATTTGACAGTAAAAAACATTTGGAAACGCGCCTAGCTGAGTCGCGCGCCGCGTTGAAAGCAATTGAGTTAATTGAAAAAACCGAAGTGTTGAAACAAAAACACGAGGAATTAACGCAAAGAAAGGCACAGTTGCAGTTCGACGAGAAAACATTGCGAGAAACGCGACAAAAGCACTCGACGTTGCAATCGCAGTTAGAATCAAATAAAGTTTCACTCCGCTACGTAGTGAGTGAAGTAAAAGAGAAAACGGAATTAGTTTCGCGCTTGGAAACGCAATTCGCCAAGCTTTCAATTGTAAAGAAAAACGCGGCTGACATCGAAAGCAACGCTTCACAGCTAACTATTTTCCAAAACAGCGTTGTAGAAACCCAAACGCAACTCCGCACAGAATTGATAACTGCGGTTAACAGTGCAATGCAAGAAATATGGAAGAGCATTTACCCCTATCGCGACTACGCGTCGTGCCGTGTTGTCGCAACTGAAGATGACTATTTGCTAGAAGTTTTAGCTGGAAGCGAGTGGAAGCCAATTGAACAATGCAGCGGAGGCGAAAAGACATGCGCAGCGCTATGTTTACGTATTTCGCTCGCAATGGTACTTGTTCCAAATCTCTCGTGGCTTGTTCTTGACGAACCTACGCATAATCTAGATACAAACGGCGTTCAGTTACTTGCCAGAGCAATGCACGAAACGCTCCCAACAATAGTAAAGCAAACCTTCGTCGTAACGCACGATGAAACGTTGAAAGAAGGAGCAAGTGGCGCAGTACACGTTTTCAACCGCGACAAAGAAATTGGAACCGCGACAATAGTGGAAACGCTAACTTAAACTAAGTTCTCAGTTAGCCACTTGATTACTGCTTCGTTTAACTTATCAAGATGCGGACGCATGTTGTGGTTGTTTCCTAGAATTATCGTTTTTTCTTTTGGTTCTTTTGCACTGGCAAAAAGAAGTTCCATTTCGGTAAGCGGCACGCGGTCATCGGCTCCGCCGTGCACGAACAACACAGGGCAATTTAATTTTCCAACATTTGTAAGTAAGTTATAGTTGTCAAAATCTTTCCAAAAGCTAGGGTTCAAGTATACTACTTTTCCATTTGTGAGTGTGCGGAATGATTCTCCTTGCGGTTTGTGCCCTAGCCCAAAGAGAGACACTAAGGTTTCCTTTGGCCTTCCAACTGATCCAATCAGTACAATGCATTTTACTCTAGGTTGTAATGCAAGTGTAACGCAAGTTCCAAGCGACTGCGCAATAATGGCAATTCGTTTTATATCAACGTTCGGCTGGGTTTTGACAAACTCGAGAATTTTCTCCAGTTCTCCACTTAATTTAGTAAGTGTAGTTTCTCGAAAATCCCCTTCGCTTTCGCCAACGCCGGAAAAGTCAAAACGATACGTAGCAATTCCCAATTCCGAAAGTGGTTTAATTAAACTAGTAAACATTCCGTACTCATCTTTACCTGCAGCAAAGCCATGAACCAGAATAACCGCAGGTGCCTTTCCTTTGAGATTTTCTGGAAGGGTTTCAATTCCAGTTAACTTTTCTCCTTGTTTGTTGATTATGTTAACTTTTTGTTCTTTCATTCGATTCACAATATTTGTAGTGTTTATGAAGTTAAACTTTTTTCTGCGGCTTAGACTCTTGCTTTAGCCTTTATCGTTTGCGGTTCAGCGGCTTTTTCTCCTAGTAGAATTTCAAGTTCGATTAACTTTTTCACAACGGGGTTCGCTTCGTCTAATTTGTAAAGCTTTGTCTTGCCAAACCGACGAGTTTCTTTCACCAAGCCTAATTTTTCTATTTTGTTCCAGTTGTTAAACAATGTAACGCGTCCAATGCCGCTTTCCTCTGCAATTTGCTGCTTGGAATAGTCGAACAATCTGTTCTCTAGAAGAAAGTCTATAACTAGGATAACTGGCGTTTGTCCAAAGTGTTCCACGAGCACAGATTCGTCTTTCATATACTTTCAACCTTTACTAAAATGAACGTTGAACGTTTATTAACCTTTTGTTGTTCGTCCACTTTTTTCGTAGTTGTTAACAATAATGTCAGCTTTGACTTGTGTATATGCCGAGTTTAGATCAAATTAAAGCAGACATTCTTCACAAGTTGTTTCGCAAGCGCAAGTGGGGCGCGTCTCACACTTCGGTTGACAATTTGCACAAGAGTTGTCCTTCTCACTTGAAAGGCGCGTACAAGGAAACCAGCCGTCAGCTCATTCAAGACGGTTTTCTACTTGTAAAGCCAACGGGTTATGGCTTGGAAGTGTCACTTAATCCAGAGAAACGCGAAGAAATAATAGCGACAGTGCGCAGATTTTTTGAAGATTTGCTTTAGCCGCGTGGCTTGTAACGCATATAAACCATGCCCCAGTATTTTCCGCGTACTTTCATCCACTTTGGTAAAATTGCAACTGCACGGAACCCGACTTTTTCGTACATTTTCCACGCGTTTTTGTTACCAGCGACAACGGTTAAGTAGATTATCTTTGGCTTTAATTTTTTCTTTGTAAGTTTAACAATTTCAGTAAGGAGTTTTTTCCCTAAACCAAACGCGCGATATTTTTTAGCAATTGCAATTCCGACGCTTGCTTTGTCGCTGTTGCGATATCTTCCAAGTTTAGCATCTGTAATTCCAATTATTTTTCCTTTACTCCATGCAACTAGTTTCAAATCGGTTTTTTTCTTCATTCCTTTAAATGCAGCAGCGACCCACTCTTTTTCTTCTTTCAACGTAGGTGCGCGGTTCATTTCTAAAAAAGGTTCTGGCTTTTCGCGCATAATCGGCGCAAAATAAGCTAATATATTCTTTCCAGTAACGCGTTTGTCGAACTCTTCAATGTCAACAACTTCTCCGTTTTTCAAAGTGAATTTCATATTTTCTTTTCCAATTATTAATGACTTCTGGTTTTTTTACTCTTTACACTAAAACTCATTTCAAGCTAATTTTGATGTGTTTATTATATTGAGCAATTAAGCACATTGTTGCTCATTATAATGAGCATCTTTAAATAGGGGGTATTGTTTATTATTATTATTATGTTATCTAAGTCGGTTTTGGGTTTGATTGTAAAAGACCAATTGTCGGAGTTTGAAGCACTAAAGGACACTGTACCTAGAGCGCGGCTTGCGGCTATTTCTTCGTTTAAAGGTTCTTCTGCCTTTGTAGTAAAAGGCGTGAGGCGCTGTGGAAAAAGCACTTTGTTGAAGCAATTTATGAAAAGCAATTTTGTCGAAGATTTTTACTATTTTAACTTTGATGACGAAAGGATATCGGGATTTACAGCAAGGGATTTTCAACCGTTGATGGAAGTGTTTCTAACTGTTTTTGGAAAACGGAAGAATATCCTTTTTGACGAAATACAAAATATAGTTGGTTGGGAACTCTTTGTAAATAGACTCTTGCGGCAGGGCTATAAGTTGTTTATAACCGGTTCAAATGCGAATTTGTTGAGCAAAGAACTTGGAACGCATTTAACTGGTAGGCACGTCGACGTAGAGTTATATCCCTTTTCTTTTACTGAATTCTTGAAGGCGGTTGGCGCAAAGTTTTCAGCTAATAGTTTTTATTCAACAGAGGAAAAAGCAATGCTTTCTAATTTATTTTCAAATTACTTTTTAAACGGCGGGATGCCTGAATCAACGGTATTTTCAAATGATTCTGTGTTAGTCCAAGTTCCTAGCGACATCATTCAGAAAGATGTGGTAATTCGTTATAAAATTAGAAAGCCTTCGGATCTTAAGGCAGTGGCAAAGTTTTTGTTGTCAAATGCAGGAAATCTTATAAGCTACCGTTCTATAGCTGACAATTTTCTAATAAGCGCTAACACAGTGCAGAAATACATTAACTATTTAGAAGAAACTTATCTAATTTTTACAGTACATAGATTTGATAGGAAGATAAAGCGCTTTGACAAAAACCTGAAGAAAGTATATTGTGTTGATAATGGTATTGTGACTAAAAATACTGTGAGTTTCAACGAGAAAAAAGGCGCTTTGCTCGAGAACTTAGTTGCAATACATTTGAAAAGAATTGGCAGTGAGGTCTACTACTATGCTGGAAGAAATTCTGAGTGTGATTTTGTAATACCACAAAGGCGCGAAGCGATTCAAGTTTGTTATGACCTTGACCAAAATAATTTCAAAAGGGAAACTAAAGGGCTAGTTGAAGCTATGCACGAAACAAAAGCTACCGTCGGGCTCATTTTAACTTTTAACCAAGACACTTGGAAACATCTGCCAAAAAAGGTAACAGTTAAGCCAGTTTGGCAATGGCTATTGGAAACAGAGCCAGTCAGTTAACAACTTCTCCATTTTTCAAAGTGAATTTCATCTGCGTCTTCTCATTTCAGCGCTGCGTGTGATAAAGTGAATTTCGTGAGCTCCGGTTTGTGCCCGGTTATAAGCGGTCGTAAGTCCCCTTTCTCCTGCGATTTGCTTAGCTTCTCTGCTTATTTTAATTACAGTTTCTTGCGGGGTGCCGCTATCTCCAAATTCAACTCCGCGCCGATTTGCGCTTAATCTAGCAGATATTTGTTCCTTTTCTCTTGCTATAAATTCCAATAATTTCTGTGCAGATAAATTTGGCATAATTAGTACTGCCTCGCTACGTAAACTTGTACTCCTGTTTTGCCGCAAACGCAACACTTACCCTTCGCTGGCTTTTCACCTACGAGTTCACCGCGTACTTTGCCGCCTTTGGTAAATGATTGTAACTCCTGTGCACATTCTAATCCCTCTTTTTCAGTTGAACAGATGAACGTCTTCGCGTAGCACTTCTCTTCGATAACTTTCAACACGTCTTCTTTTGTTTTTGCGCTTTTCACTCTAGCTTTGAAATTATCCTGTGCTTTCTTAAGTAAATCTACGTCTAGTTTTGCGCCGATTTCCCTAACCTTTACTGCGACTTCAGTCAACTTGCAAGTGATTTTCTCTCTATTGTCGCGCCGGCAAACAGTTGCGTTTTTCTCTTTTGCCTCGCGGCCGCCAACTTCAATTCGCAGCGGTACTCCTTTCAACTCCCAATAGTTGTACTTGTAACCGGGAGTTTTGCTACTGTTGTCAACGCGACATTCAATTCCGCTAGCTTCAAGTTGTTCTTTCACTTCATTGCAATAATCTTCAATATGCTTCTCTTCGCCAGTTTTTTGAATTGGTACAATTATCACTTGCAACGGTGCAATTGCAAATGGAAATATCAAACCCTTTGCGTCGCCGTGAACTGAAATAATTGCAGCCATCATTCTCCAAATTCCAGGACCAAAACACGTTGTGTGCGGCAAGTGCTCTTTTCCGCTCTCGTCGCTGTACTTCACGTTAAACGCCTTAGCGAAATTAATTCCAAGATAGTGAGTTGTTGCAAATTGCAGCGCTTTTCCATCAGGTAGTAAAGTGTCAGCAGCGTAGGTTTCAACTGCGCCGGCAAACTTATCCCACTGCGGCCGCTTGAAGAAGTAAAAAGGCATTGCCATTGCTTTGCTGCACGTTTCAATTGTCTTTTCATCAACTGCAACTTGATGCCGTGCGTCTTTTTCATTTGCAAACACGTCGTGCGATTCAATCCACATGAACTCCCGCCCGCGCATAAATGGGTTTGTCTCGCTCTCGTTGCGAAACACTGTGCACGACTGGTATAGCTTCATCGGTAGATCCGTATAGCTTTTTATCCATAAGTTGTACATTTGGTAAAACGCAGTTTCACTTGTAGGACGCAGCGCTAGCTTGCGCGGCATCTCTTTATCTCCTTGTTTTGTAATCCAGTAAACTTCTGGCGTGAAACCTGCAGCGTGTTCTTTTTCAATATTGAAATTCTCTTCTGGAATAACTGTCGGGAATAGCACTGGCTCGTGGTTGTCTTTTTCCAATTCAGTTTCAAATAACTTGTATAGTTTCTTGAAAACGCGCATTGACCACGGCTTGTGCACTACAAAACCTTGTACGTTGTACCGAATGTCAGCCAAGTCAGCCGCGTAGATTATGGTGTTGTACCATTTTGAAAAGTCCTTTTCCTTATCTTCGTTAAATTCGCGTGAACTCATTAACATGTTTTATGCTCTTCCTCCTTTTCGTGTAAACGTAATACTGAACGCGCCGTTTGTGTGGTCGTGCTGCACAAATCCTAAATCTCTCCTAGTTGCGATTAACTCCGCCTCTGCAATTGCAAATTCTTTATGAACTTTGGGAACTGGTTTCCGCCTAGCGTGTAGCATTACTTGTTCATCCATTGGAAGAACTGCAGTTCCTCTCAGCTTTCGTGCATTTCTTTTAAGGTAATCTGCCAATTCGCTAGCTGCAATTTCGGCCATAGTTATTAACTGGAATTAATCTATTTTTAAGCGTCTCCTCGAGCGGTTTTTCTTTTTGGTGCAAATATAGCGGTAATTTTAGTTGAATTATGGTGCACTATAGTTGCCATTAAATTATGTAATTCGGCTACGTGTGCCACTTGTTCGAGCATTGTTCTTTTTTGGTCGGCAGTTAAACGTTTACCGCAAAGGGTTACTTGCCTTTCACTTAGAGAAATGTTGGTTCTGCCCATGTTATTTGCAGGTCGCCTTAATCTGCGCGAGAGTTGTTCCGCCGCTTCATTAGCTCTAGCAAGTGATTCAATTGTTGTTTCTTCAATTCTCCTTTCCATAATTAACCGCCGTCTATTATTTTGAAATCTAAAGTTTTAAACCAATTTCTGCGAATAGATAGTTATGCAATATCGTTGCGTTTTGCTTGTCAACCTTTTTCACAATTTGCACTTTTGCTTTTTTCATAGCAGTTTGATAGTGTGAAGCTATTCCAGTTTCACTGCGGTGTAAAATTACTTTAATCATTTCAATTACGCCGCGCTTGCTTTGCTTCATGTCGACGCACATTTTTCCATTTTCAATGTACGGCCCACGCAGTGGCTTTTTGCCCTTTAAGAATTTCGCAACGTTTGCAGTATCCCATGCTAGTGGGCCAATAATTTGCTTAACTGCCGGTAGCATATTGTTTTGCACTTCGAACAACAGTTGCCCTTTTTCATAAAGGTCACAACTGCCAATCACGTTGAACCCAACGCGTTGCAATTCACGAGCGATGTTCTTCTCGCTGCGCTTAAACTGCGGGAATATAATATCGTCAACAAAATCTGGTTTCTTCACTTCAATAGTTATGAAAACCGTGCCGCGTTTCTTCAACATGGCGTTTATCTTTGAAACATTAATTTTCACTTTCTTCTCTTTGAAAAATTCCAAACTTGGTTTCTTGACAAACGCACGGCTAAGTAGGATAAACTTCGCGAGGCTCTCGTTTGTAATTGCCGCAGCTGCGTTTCTATTCTTGTCAATAACGTCAATTAAAATTAAACCCGTGTCTTTGAACTTTTGCAGCAAAGCAGTTTTGCCTTGCTTTGTTTCACTATTCCACGAACCTTCATAGTCGACAATAACCGGAGGGCGCCATTCTGTAGCTTCGCGCAATAAACTTTCAAGGTCGCCATATTTCAGCATCAACTGTTCACAAACTAAACCAGAGAAGCCGCCGATTGTAACTTCAGCGCCGTAAACTCCGTTTACTTTCAACAACTTTTTCATCACGCGCACATCGCGACGCTGACGTTGTGTTAATTTCTTTTGTAAATATTCCATGTGCAATGGCGAACGGTCAACTGCGCTTTTTATCCCAGTGTGCGGCTCAACTTGAAAACAAGGAATAACTTCAACCTGGAAATCTCCAGCGATGGTTTGCAAATAAGGGTGCTCCGCGTAGTGTGTCACCCATTTTGTTTTAACTGCCTTTTTCGCCGCGTTGAAAGTAAGCTTAACTATTTTATCTTCGTCCATCTCGCGGGGAAACGCCACAAAGAGGTCAATGTCTCGATCGCCGCGTAGTCCAGTATCCCGCGCAGCGCTTCCAACAAAAGTGACCTTAGCGTTTTTTGGCAAGAATTTCTCCAGATTTGCAATTACCTTCGCTGCGAACTTCTTCTCAACAGCAAGTTCTACCGGCGAAGGCGAAACCTCGCTGGCGATTTTAGCAAATATGCGTTCTATTTCCATAGTTATAGTGAATAAGTTATTAGTGAATAAAAAAGGCACTTGTTTAACTGTAACGAACTGAATGAGCTAAGTTGGTTTTCTAACTGCTTGCATCATTGCAATTGCGGCTTTTTTCGCATCTTCTTAGCTCATGCCTATTTGGTGGATCATTATTGCGCCAGCTCTACTTTTGCTCGTAGGTTGACTTGTTATTGTTATTGCGTGCCTACCTTTTGCTACGACTATTCTCATTCGTTCAGCGGTTATTTCAGGCCATAGTTTCACTTGAAATCCATAGGGTTCTAAAAGCTGGCCTATGTGCGTGTTAATTACGTGCTGCGGTCCTCCTGGTACTTCCGTGTGTAAAACAAGTAATGTTTTCGGCGTTCCTGTTAGTCTATTAGTTTTATTTACAACGCCAACGCCAGTAACGCCGCCAAAGTTCTCGTGAACAACCCGCGCAATTGTTTTTAAGTGTTCCACATTAATTCCCATTAACTTAATTTTTTTTATTGATGTAATTCCCTTTCAAATTTTGCAACTCTAGCTTTTAACGCTAGTGCTTGTGCTGGAGGTGTTTTAAATCTGCGCAAGATTTCAACATACATGTGTGTGCCGTGCATGGTTTCGACGCCGCCGGTTTTGTGGAATTTCACTTGCCAATTTTTCTTCTGATCTCCAGTTCTATTTAAGAAAAACATGGGCATGCCGTGCATGTCTCCTCGCACGAAACCGACTTCTAGCTTTGGATTTTTCTTTAATTCCGCGTGTAGTTCACTTGCTATGTCATCTATTTTTCTATCGCTTGCGAAAGCTCCGCGCACTAAATGCGAAACTGAAAGGTTACTTTTGCCTCTTCTAAATTCGTGCGTGTTGTGTGTTTCAAAATCAACGCCAGCTAAGGCTGTAACTCCATTTAATTCGTGTAAAATTTTTACTTCCACAGTCTATCACCAATAAAGTTAAGTTTGTCGTCTCTTTAAAACAGTTCACTTTAGTTCCTTCGTGATTTTTTCCAACAGTTGCTTTTTCTTACTGGACGGTGCCAATGCGCTTTGTAGTACTTCAACGAGGTTTGAAACTGGAATTATTTCAATTTGCTTCTTCTGTGCGCTAGTCAACGCGAGATCATCGTAGTTAGACCTTGGAATGATAATCTTTTTCAGTCCGGCGCTTATTGCAGCTTCTGCCTTTTGCGTTACGCCGCCAATTGGTAAAACTTCACCGCGCACTGAAATGGAGCCGGTCATTGCAATGTTTTGCTGAATGGGCGCTTCCTCTAACGCGGAGATAACCGCAGTTGCGACGCTAATCGACGCACTGTCTCCCTCTACGCCTTCATACGTCTGTAGAAACTGAACGTGGATGTCGTAAGTTGAAATGTCTTTGCCAGTGTGTTTCTTGATAATTGCAGAGACGTTTTCAACCGCTTCCTTCGCAATGCTCCCAAGTTTACCAGTTGCTATAATGCGGCCTTCTTCTTTGCTTGACGACGGCGCGATTTCGGCAACTATTGGTAAAACAATTCCACTGTCGCCCATTACTGCGAGACCGTTTACTTTGCCAACTTCGGCACCGGTTGTTGAAAATACCTTGTAATCTTTACGCTGTTCGAGAATTTGCGTTGCCATTTGCTGCTCTAGCGTTTGCGCGAGTTTCTTAGCTGCTTCCAAGTGAACGAGCGTTACAAGCGTTGCGTTTTCCTGCTTGGCAATATCTCCAGCTGCCCTTATGAGTCCGCCGAGTTCACGGAGTTTAAGCGTAAGTTTACCTTTTCTCCCTGAGCGCTTGCGTGCTTCGTTTATAATTTCCAGCACAGCTTCGCGCGAGAACGCTGGGATTTTTTCATCTTTTTTAATTTCTTGGCTAACGAACTGCGCTAGTTTTGTGCGGTTTTCAAGCGTGTCTGGTACTGATTCGTCCATGTAAATTTCATAACCGTAACCGCGTATACGAGAGCGCAGCGCTGGGTGCATGTGCTTAACGTCCATATAATTGCCTGCAGCTATTAATACAAAGTCGCACGGCGCAGGTTGTGTTTTTGTAAGTGCTCCGGAGCTCATTTCACTCTGGCCGGTTATGGAATATTTCTTCTCCTGCATTGCGGTGAGCAGTTCTTGTTGTGCGCGTGGCTTTAGCGTTGCAATTTCGTCAATGAACAACACACCTTTGTGCGCGCGGTGAATTGCGCCAGCTTCAATACGCAAGTGAGCGGGTGTGCCGAGGCCTCCTGAGTTGTGAACTAGAACTTTGTTAGCGAAATAGTTACCTGTAGCAGTGGTTGCATTGTAGAACCAAGCTTTTTTCTTCGATACTCTCTTCTTCACGATTTTCTCGCGGGTTATTTTCGGCATATGAACTAACTGTAGCGTTAGAAGTTTTAAAAAGTGCCGTTTACGCCTTGTTTTTTTAAAAGAACGATCATTCTTTTAAAAGAACAATCACTATTTTGAGAGTTTGAGCAATTCTGGAAGTTCTTCTCTAGGTGTGTTTATTGGTATTCTGTGACGTTGCTCGTATGTTTTTATTGCTTCGTTGAACTTTTGTTTCTTTTCAATTGCATAGGTTAGCGGAATTAGCTTGTATGTGCGCATAACGTTTTCTGACGTGTTGCTGAACAAAATCCTATATGAATCGCATGTTTTCCCGTCTTTTCTGCGCTGTGTTCCATCCTTGTGAATTTTCTTCTGCGGGACTCGATTTATTGAAGTGTGTTCAATGCCTATGCTCTTGCATAACTCGCAGAATGTTTTTAAGAACTCTAAATGTTCAGTTTCTTTTTCTTCTATTTTGCTCATACTGAGCGAAAAGTTTACGAAATTTCTAGTTTGTCTCCAAATGGGATATTGTGGCATTGCTACTTCGCAGCTGAAAAATCCATCTAAAAAAGCTATTTTAAGTTCTATTGAAAGTTGTGACGCACATTTTGGTAATATGTAGCTGATCATTGTTTTGTTTCCAACTGGACAGCCTAGAGCAGCAAAGAAACGAACAATTGATCGATCTGTTGTTCTTATTCCATTTGAGCTTTGGTTGTATCCAGTTATAATGGCGCTCAAGGTTTCTTCACCGTACGGAAAAACTTCTAGAAAATCTTTTTTCCATGCTTCAATATTTTCCATTCTAGCTGAGTTAAAGTGAAACGTATTTAAGTTCCAGTCAATTCCGCCATCTGTAAATCCAGCGCCCAGTAGCCGAAGAATAGCTGGTAGTTTTTGGTTATCCGAATGTAGAGGCAGTAATCCAATTTGAGTTAATTTTTCAATTGCTTTAATTGGATTTGGTTTGCAATTCCATTGCTTCCAGCCGCGAGTAGCGGAGATTGGCAATGCGAGCATTTTTGCTAGCTTTTTGTAGCCAAAAGTTGGATTTGCTTCTTTTAATTTTAGAAATTCATAATACTTTCTTGCTGATTCTGCTTCGTATTCTGGATAAGTTTTCAAAATATCTTCAGCCGTTAGAATTAACATATTTGAAGGATTGGCTTTTGGATCGCTTATGCTTTTCTCAACACACGTCGTTGCCGGTGAAATTTCTGCCGGTGATTTATTTTCATTGTTTTCCATAGTTTATCGACTCCGCTCGAGCCCAGTTCTTTGGCTCGAACGAACTGTGCCTTTTGGCTGAGCAAGGAGCTTTTATTGTTTTAGGCGCACTTTGCGCCGACCTGCCGTTAGGTGGGGAAAACATTAAAAGCGATCTTGCGAATTAACCAAGTCGAGCCAAGACTGGGCAAAAGTAGGGAGTTGATAAACTGAAATGGAAAATGAACTTAGCTTAAAGTTATTAGCTCTTGTCCAACTCGTGCGCGTTTCGCGGTTTTGCTTCCCTTTGTGGTTATAATTTTGTGGTCGCTCGTTAGCGTTACAGTGGTTGTCGGCACTTCTAATTCAACAACTTCTTTTTCAGCAAAATACCGGTTAAGTGAATAAATTCTGCTTAGTATTGTTTTGCCGTTCTTGTAGCCAAGTGTGTAAACTTTTTCTTTCCTTGGCAAAACAATTGCTTCATAATTGTTTGGGTGTTGTTCGACAAGATTGGGGTACTTTTTAAATAAGCGTTTCCAAAGCTTTTCAAATGAAATTAAAGTAGCTTTAGCGGTCAATTCGCCTTTTCCAGTCGCTTTAGCCCTTTGTTTGGCTAAATAAAGCTTCTCCTTCCCCAGAATTGATTGAAGTGGATCGTGCCTACAATCCCCAAGTAGTGCTCCTGCTCGTGCTCCTGTTGCTTCTATGAAGGGTGCTTTTTTCTTGTCGTGGTTGTCGACTAGCATTTTCATTTGTTCGTGGTCGGCGCCGGGCATTAAACGAGTTCTGCCAATTTGGCTTGCGAATGCGAACATTGCAGTCATTACAAATAGTCCAATTAG
>JAZDHP010000046.1:0-16857 GCA_043805855.1 Microcaldota archaeon | reverse complement strand
AGTCGCGGTATTCTACGCGTCTTACGTTAAGTCGATCAGCTAGTGCTGTGGTGAAGGGTTCTATTTTTGGGCCGATACTTGAAACTGCGTTTTTGCCGATGTGTATTGTACCGCTTAGAACAAATGCGCCTTTCAAGCCGCGTTTATGAAAGCTTATGTGAGTCCGGTAATCAGTTAATTTTGGAGAACCGCGCTTAGTCGCTGCATTAGTCATATCTGCTCCTACTCTTTCCACTGCTCGGGTAATGAGGCCTCGCGATCTACGTAGCCCGTGTTCTTTCATAAGTGATTTTCCTTCTTCCGTTGCTAGGAATTCATGAAGGCGTTTAGCTAAACTATTTGCTGGGCTTTGGATAGTGACCATATTTTTTCCTCTCACGTTTTAGTAATATGTTTTATTTTAAAAATAGGTCGGTCGATTTTGGTTAAACGCAATGGGTTGTGGTTTGTCAGTGCGTTAAAAAGTTTCTTTTTAGGTTGTAGTGTTAGTTTTTAACCTGTTAATTTCTTTTATTTGTTAGGTGTTTTGTTGCAATGGAGCGTATTGTTAAAGTAATTCATGACGTTGTTCCGGTTCACAGTGTTGAGTTTCACACTGTGCGTTTGCTAGGCCCTCATTTGAAAGCTCCGATTAAGAAGCATGAGTTTGTTTTAAATTTGCGTTTGCATCCTGAAACCGACGGTGCAGTTGTTACTCGTGGCGTTATGCCTGCGTTAAAAGCCGCTTTTGGTAAAAATTACTCTGAAATTTCTCCTGGTCATTGCCGAATTGTTTTAGACTCACGCACTAGTAAAGCTACTGAATGGGTTATTGGGATTAGTCCTATGAATGGTGCTGTGCGGCTGAGGCAAACTTATCTTTCCAACCAGCGAGGACCTTTTGAAAACGTTAAACGTACCGTGCGTGGGCGTGCGATGCTTACAAAATTAGCTACGCTTATTGGGCCCGCACCAAAGAGTTAAATTTCATTTTTTTAGTTTACGTGTTGTTTTTATCCTAGTTTTTTCTATATTTGTTCAATGAAATTTTATTCCGTGAAACTGTTTCACTTTGTGTTTGTAGCGTTTTTGTTTTGTTTATTTTTTTCAACGTTGGTTTTTGCCATTGACGTTGAGCCAAAAAACGTTGGCGTTTCCACTTCTTCAGTTCAGTTAAAGTGGGTTGTTGATTTAAACGGCCAAAACCCAGCGTCTGTTTCTTTTGCTTCTTTTGGTTTTCAAAACACAGCCACGCAGTCAGTTACTTTTACTGCTAGCCCTTCGTTTACAACTGACGTCGACGAGTTTGGCAATTCAAAGTTAAAATTTATTCTAGACCCAGCTAGGCAAGTGCAAGAAGTTTCAATTGACGCAGTTGTTTCAGCTAAACCCGAAGCTGGTTTTGACGATGCAACCGGCGATTTATCGCGATATACGCAAGAGAGTTCAATTGTCTTGCTAACTCCAGAAATACGCGCAAAGGCAGTGGAGATTGTCGGCAGTGAGAAAAATGAGTTGAAAAAAGCTGCGTTGTTGTCAGAGTGGGTTCACAATAATGTTATTTATGATTTGAGTTACCAAAATGCAATTCTCAACACACAGGATATTTTCGAAGTGAGAAAAGGAGTTTGCAACGAATTTAGCCATTTGTTCATCGCGCTAGCGAGAAGCCAAGGTATTCCCGCGCGTTTCTCAGCGGGATTAGTTTACAGTGGTGAAAAATGGGATAGCCACGCGTGGGCGGAAGTTGCAATTAACAGCAAATGGTATCCCTTTGACCCAACTTACAACGAAGGCGTTTTGCTAGACGCGACGCATTTTAAATTCGCTAATGGAATTGACCAGAATAATGTTGTTGAACAACTTGAAGCGCGGGGGAATATTGATCTTTCCAAAGTTGTAATTAAGCGGTCGCACGAAGTTTCCTTTGTAGCAATTGACAATTTCTCGCGGCCGCCGTTGCTTGTGCTTAATGTTTCAAACGAAACCGTCACTCAAGGTTCAATTCAAACGGTTTTCGTTTCAATAACTTCTCAAAATGATAAAATTGCAGCTTATCCAATTGCAATTGACGCGCCGGTTGAAGTTTCAATTATAGGCGACAAGAGTAAATTTATTGTAATACAACCTGGCGAAACGCAGGTATTTGCGTGGAAGTTACTCGTGCCGCTTAACTTAACTGACAATTTCGTTTACACTTACCCAATAATCGTACGTTCTCTAAGTTCACAAAAGCAAGTTAACTTAACTGCTCGCAAGAGCGGAGATGTGCAAGGAGTTGCACTGTTGAGCATAAGGGAAATTCGCGTAAATGCAACTGGAATAATTATAACTGTGCAAAACGCGGGCAACGTTGCTTTTAACAACGCGTTTGCGCTTCTTAACACTAGAAATAGTTCAACACAGGTTAACTTTTCTATTGCACTCGGCGAGGAAAAACAGTTAGTTTTTCCTTTTATTGTAAATGCGTCTGCAGGCCGAGTGCCTGCCAAGGTTAACATTACAACTGAGGGTTATTCAATTGTGCAAGAGTTTTTAATTGAGCCAACTGCAGTTCAAAACGGCGAGCAAATTGTTACACAATCTGCTAGTGCGAATGCGAATAATGGCGCTTCTTGGTTACAAATAGTGGATTCCTTGCAGCCGTACTTTCCAGCAATATTTTTAATACTCTGTGTTGCGATAATACTCTTACTAGTGCGATCGCGATCGTAGTCTAGCCTGGTAGGACACTGCCTTGCCAAGGCAGAGGCTCGGGAAACCCCCTTTTTCTTAAAAAGAAAAAGGCCGTTTACGGTTCAAAAAGAAAAGGGTGTTCGAGAATTCAAAAACTGTCTTTCTTTGATTAGAAGGATGGCTGGTCCTCCCGACGGTCGCACTTATTTAACAAAGCAAAAATGAGAAAAAGTTGCTTTGTTAAAGCCTTACACGTCGCTAGCGACGTGTAAGTTATTTTTTTCCATCGGTGGTTTTGAAATGTTAAAAGGAGTTGCAAAAGACGCGGTTTACTACGCGTTGATAATTATTTTTCTAGGAGCTACGCTTTACTTTATGTCGCCTGCTTTGTTCAAGCAAGCTCCGCCTACGCCGTCAAATCCAGTTATGATTAACCGCGCTGATTTTGCAACTGTAAATCTAACAATTTTAACTTCTTCAAAGTGCAAAGTGCAGTGCGATTCTGTTAAAGTTGAAGAAGTTGTAAAGTCTTTCCTCGTAAACGTAAATACAAAAACGTTAAATGTTGAAACTCCTGAAGGCGCGGCTTTTGCAGAGAAGTTCAACATTACACTTGTGCCAGCGTACGTGATGGATAAAAGTTTATTGAACAATTCAAGATACAGCGAGTTTGCGCGCTATGTAAACAATGTAAGTGACGGTTTCGTCGTAGGTACTTTGGAAACCGCTTCTGGTTATTTGTTCAACGCCGCGCCAGTTGAAAACGATTTGAAGTTATTCGTCACTGCGTACGACGCTAATTCAATTTTATTGCAAAACAAAACGTACAACGTGTTGAAACGTTTTAACAACTCTCTAAATTTCACAATGCACTACGTAATTAACAAAGATGAGAACGGGTCACTTTCTTCTAAAAACGGCGCAATGGAATTAGTTGAAGCTGCAATTCAACTATGTGCTTTTGAAAACCGCTCTCAATATTCTTTAGAGGCAGTGATGTGCCGTAGTAGAGATATAACGACGTGCCGCAACGCTGGTTCAATTGCCTTTTGTGCCCAGTTTTGGGAAACTTGCACTGATACTTGGAATATTAACTCCACTTTAATTACAACTTGCGGTAAGACGCAAAACGCTACTCTGTTCCAGCGGGAAATGGAGGCAACAAAGCAATTTAACGTACTTGCAGTGCCAACGATGGTTATTGGGGGAAGGTATAAAATTGTTGGAAATGAGTTAAGTGAACAAGAGTTGTTTTCTACAGTTTGTGGCGTTTACCCGTCGCTAAAAGCATGTACGCTTTCAGTTTCTAGGTAAAGGTAGCGCTTAAAAAAGTAGCTTGCATATTCTTAGTGGTGCTCGTAGAAATGATTGTAAAACCAGATAGTTTTTCAGGCGTGTTATGGCACACTTTTGACAGCTACTTGCGCAACTTTAAATTCCTTTTACTTTTCAGCATTCCTTTTCTAATTGTGCTGCCGCTGTCAATGCTGTTGCCGAATTTCATTGCAATGGGCGGCATCTTTTTGCGCTTTGGAAGCATCAGCCGCGATTTAGGCCTATTTGATTTAGGTGTAATCGCAGTTGCGTTTTGTATTTCTCTATTATTGTTTTCGTTTGGTTTAGTTGCGATTAATTTTGTTATTAAGACTGAACGCACTTTGAAAACAATTAGCTTTTACGAGTTTGAAAAAATTGAACTGTACACGCTGAAGCTCTTCACTGTTTTCTTCGCCGCGTTCATAATTTCACTCGCTGCAAGCATCGCGCTGTACGAGTATGGTTTACATTCGACGCTAGGTGCGATTGTTTCTCTCGTTGCCGCATTGCTAGTGATATTCGCGCCTCAAGCGGTTGTAATGGACAATCAAAACGCAATTCACATTCCGAAAATTTCCCTTTCAATAATGACTCGTAAATTTCCTTTGTTTCTCAGTTATTTAGTAATTGCACTTGTGTTGATGTTAGTTGTAACGCAGTTGTGCTTATGGCTCGCGCCTTCGTTTGGTGCAATAAACGCACAGCTACTCGCAGTTGCAATAAACGCAGTGCTAATCGTTCCATTCCTCGAAGTGCTAAAGTCACAAATTTATTTGTCGAAATACACGCTGCTGTAAGCTATGGCTTAAACATTATCTGGCTACGGTGTTCTGTGTTGTTCTACTTTTTCTAGTTCTGGCCCAATGCGTTCTAGGTAATTTTCGTGCCAGTGTTTTGCCGGTTTGATTATCTTGAGCTTGTGCACTTCTCCTTTTGTAGTTGCGCCTACGTGGACAACTCGGCCTTTTTCATCTTTTACTGTAAGTGCCACTTTGATGTCTTGTGGTTTTAGTTTAAGCGCATTTAGAGTATGTTTATCTGTGCAAGTGCTGACTACTTGCCCGTCGTGGCAAAATTCCAGGCGCTCTGGTTTTGGAAACGCATGCATTTTTTCATCGTATGGAACTGACGAGTACACTACGCGCACTTCATCAAGCTCATTCACGTGGCCTGGCGTTTCTGGTGTTCGGTTCGTGCCTTCGTATATTTTTTGCAACGCGTTTACTGTTTCAGCAGGTGGTTTTGGCTCCAGGTGTAAATGGTTTACGCGCTCTGAACATTCATAGTCTGCCTTGATTGATGGCCTATCGCCTGGTTTTTTCAATAGCGGAATCGCAAAGTTGTTTCGTTTTTTCAAAAATTCTTTTCTAGCCGCATGGGCGCTTTCCCGCCAGCCTTTTTCTATACTGAACCCACCCATGAATGGATTGCCTAGAAACGCCGAGCTTGAACTGCCCCAACTCTGGTGCTCTGCATAAGTGTAAGCGTCGTTCGCAGAGCGGTTTGCGAATAGAAACTGTAGCCTTTCTTTTACCATTAAATCTTTTATCTCAGGAGTAATGTGTGGGATTAGCTCGCGCATTTTGTCACTTGGGTCGTATTGGTACTTATCGAGATAGCTAAGTGGGTTGGCTTCGTGTTTTTCGACCAGCGTTTTAATTGCAGCTTCTAACTTTGGGTCATGGGGGTATTTGTCTGCTCTGTCTTCAGTTTTTACATATATTCGCCGGATTAATCCCGCTAATGCGTGAGGCAAATGTTCTAGAGCTGGCACATTATCCTGATGAAGTAATTGGAATAACTTTGCGGGGAGTTGAAATTCGCCCGCGTTTGTAAATAAGTGGTAGTTTTTCCCGCGTTTCACGATTGAATATTCGGTCATAGTGGTAATTCTAAGCGTAGGGGTTTTATTTAAGTTCTTCGCAACGTTTCTTCCGTAGATATAAATTATGTCAAATATTTTGATTATTTCAGAGAAGCCTAGCTCCGCGCAGAAAATCGCAAGCGCTCTCGGGAGCGTTTCCAAGAAGGCGGGTTACTTTGAAATCAAACGCGGCGGAGATATTATCAACGTCGCGCCTGCTGTTGGCCACCTTTACACTCTTGTCCAGAAGGAAAAAAGTAACTCTTATCCAATTTTTAATTTAAAGTGGGTTACGACTCCAGAAGCAAGTGAACACTTTGCCTACGCTGAAAAGTACATCTCTGTGCTAAGAAAGTTAGCGAAAACAGCCGATGAAGTTATCGTCGCTTGTGACTACGATGTAGAAGGGGAATTAATCGGGTATAATATTTGGCGTTTCATGGCGCCCAAACTTCCTGCAAAAAGAATGAAATTCTCTACACTTACAAATGATGAACTTGTAGAGGCGTTTGAACACGCGAGTGCAGTTCCTGTAAATACGGCAATTGCAGGTGAAACGCGCCATTTTCTAGATTGGTACTTTGGAATTAATTTAAGCAGGGCGTTAATGGCTTCAATAAAAGCAGCTGGCCGTTTCAAAATAATGAGCATCGGCCGCGTGCAGGGCCCGGCGCTTGCTATACTCGCGCAGCGTGAAAAGGAAATCGCCGCGTTTATTCCAGTTCCCTATTGGCAGCTATTTGCAGATATTGAAAACGTGCAGTTCGTGCACGAGAGAGATCGGTTTACTGATAAGTTAACTGTTGACAAAATCCTCGCGACAACTCCCAAAGATGGAATAATTGCAAAAGTGGAACGCCTGTTGCACAAACTGCAGCCGCCAAACCCGCATGATTTAACAACGCTGCAAGTTGAAGCCTACGGCGCGTTTGGGTTCACGCCGGCGAAGACTCTAGAGTTAGCGCAGTACCTTTACGAAAACGCGTACATCAGCTATCCGCGCACTGCTTCGCAGCAGTTGCCAGAACAGCTTAACTTGAAGAAAATAATTACGCAGTTAACAAAGCAACCACAATACGCTGGCGACGCGAATAAAATTCTAAAAACTGCACTGCGTCCCAACAATGGTAAGAAAACCGACGCGGCGCATCCTGCAGTTCACCCAACTGGCAACGCGCCGCTGCGTTTAGGCGAACAGCACGCTAAGTTGTACGATTTAATTGTGCGCAATTTCCTCGCGTGCTTTGCACAACCGTGCGAGCGGGAAAAAGTAAATGTCACTGCGCAGTTAGGCAATGAAAAGTTCAAAGCAGGCGGTTCGCGTACGCTTACGCTCGGCTGGCTTGAATTTCTCCCGTACAATGACGTGAAAGACACGGTAATTAACTTCACTGAAGGCGCAAAAGTTCACGCTGATAAAATTTACGTTGAAGCAAAGGAAACCCAGCCGCCAAAACGCTATTCGCCAGCGTCAATTGTACGCAAATTAGAAGATATTGAACTAGGAACAAAAGCAACTCGCGCGGAGGTTATAGAAACGCTTTACTCGCGGGATTACATTGCTGATAAGAAGAGTATTCACACTACGCAGTTTGGAATGTGCGTTTACGACGCGCTTGTTAAACACTGCCCTGATTTGTTAAAAGAAGATTTGACTCGTGATTTTGAAAAGGAAATGGAGTTAATTGAAGAGGGCAAAGTTGAACCTTCGAAGGTAATTAACCGCGCAGAGGCGACGATTACTAAATTGTCAAACGACTTTAAGCAACATGAGTTAGAAATTGGAAAACTCTTAGTAACGGCGTTGAACACTGCAATGTCGCAAGCTGCTGAACTCGGCGCGTGTAAGTGTGGCGGTAAATTGCTAATTCGTCGTTCTCGATTCGGGCAATTCGTTGGGTGCAGTGCTTATCCAAATTGCAAAGTTACATTTCCATTGCCGCACAAAGCGTTTATTGTGCCGAGTGACAAAATTTGTCCAAAGTGCAGTACTCCAATTATTGGCGTGCGGCGAAAGGCAAAGAAGTTCTTTTCAATGTGCCTTGATCCCAAATGCGAAACAAAAGCAAGCTGGGCAAATAAAAGCAGCGTAAGTACTCCAACTGCTTCTAGTGGCGCGGTTGTTTCTGGCGGCGCAGTTGTTGCTGGAACTGCCAGCGGCGCTAATGTTACAAGTGCAAAAGTTGTTGTAAAGCCTGTTGTTGCGAAGCCAGTAATTGCTGCAGTTGTAAAAACCACAAAAGTGCCAAAGGGGGTTAAAGTTTCAAAACCAAAAGTTGTAAAGGCTGCAAAAGTTCCAAAGGTTGCAAAAGTTAAAACGACAAAAGCAAAAACAAAATTGCCAGTTGAGGGGAGTTCAAGTGAAAATAACCCTTGATCCGAGGAAAAGTTTATTGCAAAACATTGCGCTGTATAGAGAAGCAGCGAAGAAATACCGTCAAAAGGCGGTTGGCGCTGAAAAGGCAATTCTAGAAACAGTTGCTAGCGTAGAAAAACAAGCGCAATACAGTGAACAAGCGCATGCAACTGCGAAAAAGCACAACGATTGGTTCAATAAATTTTTACACTTTAAAACTGCCAGCGGTTCACTCGTAGTTGCTGGTCGCAATGCAAAGCAAAACGACGTAGTGTTTGCTAAGCACGCTTTGCCTGAAGAGTTTTTCTTCCACGCTGACATACGCGGCTCGCCAGCAGTAATTGTAAAGAATCCAAACGCAACGCAGGAAGAGTTGCAAGAAGCAGCTCAATTTACAGCTAGTTTTTCAAGCGCATGGAAACGCGAATTCGGTAGCGTTGACGTCTACGCTCTACGCGTATCGCAAGTTAGTAAGCACAGCCACGGTGGTTACATTGAACAAGGTGCGTTTGTACTAGCTGGAGAGCGGCAGTGGTTCAAGAACACTCTAGTTGGTTTATACTTGTGCCTTGATGAAAACACGCTGGAGTTTTCACTGCGGCCGCTTGTGCGGGGCAAAACAGCGCTATGTGTAAAGTTAATGCCTGGCAAAAGCGAGAAAAACGCTTTAGCTAAATCTATTAAAGCGTATTTTGCCAAGAAACTATTTGCAAAAGGCACGAAAACTAAGTTCAACGAAGAGGATATAGCTAAGTTGCTTCCAGGTAACTGCGAAGCAGTTTATGAATAATACTTAGAATAGAAATTAACAAAAACGGGTGTTATGAAAAATGGAGCAAAAGTTCATTGTTTTAAAAGTTGCAGAAGCTTTGCAAATTGACTACGCGAAGCGTATCATTAGAATGGATTCTGCTAGCCGCGAGCAACTAACTGTGACAACTGGTGACGTTGTTGAAATAAAAGGAAAGCGAAGTGTAGCTGCAATCGTACTTCCCGCGCATCCTTCGGATGAAGGTCTGGGAATCATAAGGTTAGATGGAATCCTTCGTCAAAACGCCGGAGTTGGCCTCGGTGATAGAGTTCGCATTACAAAGGCAGTGATAAAGCCAGCGAAGCGCATTGCACTTGCGCCTAACCAGCCTTCTCGATATGCTCCTGGTTTTGACCAGTACGTTAAGAAAAATTTAATTGGCAAACCGTTGTCAAAGGGAGATTATTTATCGGTAAACGTTTTCGGAACTGGATTTCCATTTGCAGTTGCACAAACTAACCCAACTGGTTTAATTATAGTTACTGAAAACACTGAGGTAATTTTACAAGGAGAGCCAATGAAAGAACTTGGCAAAATCGCTACAATTTCATACGAAGACGTTGGCGGTATGCGAGACGAAGTGCAAAAAATCCGCGAAATGATTGAACTCCCAATGCGCCACCCTGAACTATTTGAAAGACTAGGCATCGAACCGCCAAAAGGAGTTTTGATATATGGTTCCCCCGGAACTGGAAAAACCCTTTTAGCTAAAGCTGTTGCCAATGAAAGCGAAGCGCACTTCATTACAATCGCAGGTCCAGAAATCGTTTCTAAATTCGTCGGCGAAGCAGAGGAAAAACTGCGTAAGTTATTCGCCGAAGCTGAGGAAAACGCGCCTTCAATTATTTTCATTGACGAAATTGACGCCATAGCTCCAAAGCGCGAAGAAGTAATGGGCGAAGTTGAAAAAAGAATTGTTTCTCAATTGCTAACGTTAATGGATGGCCTCAAAAGTAGAGGGCAAGTTGTCGTAATTGCCGCGACAAATCGTCCGAACAGTATTGACCCAGCGCTCCGCCGGCCAGGAAGATTTGACCGCGAAATTGAAATTGGTGTTCCTGACAAAAAGGGACGCCTGGAAATTTTACAAATCCACACTCGAGGAATGCCGCTTGCGAAAAACGTTACGCTTGAAGATTTAGCTGCTGTTACTCACGGTTTCGTCGGTGCTGACTTGCAAAGTTTATGCAAGGAAGCTGCAATGAAAGTTCTACGTAGGATATTGCCGAAGATTAAACTTGAAGACGAAGCCATCCCTGCAAAAATTCTAGACGAGTTGAAAGTTGAGAAGAGTGATTTTGACGCTGCGCTTCGCGAAATTCAGCCAAGTGCATTGCGCGAAGTTTACGTTGAAGTGCCGAATGTCAAGTGGGAGCAAGTTGGCGGTTTGGAAGAAGCGAAGCGAGAGTTGCGCGAGGCAGTTGACCTGCCGATTAAACGTCCAGAAGTGTTTGAAAGAATTGGAATACGGCCAGTTAGGGGCGTGTTGTTATTCGGCCCGCCTGGAACTGGAAAAACTCTCCTCGCCAAGGCAGTTGCAACTGAAAGTGAAGCGAATTTCATTGCAGTTAAAGGCCCTGAATTATTAAACAAGTACGTCGGCGAAAGCGAAAAAGGTCTGCGCGAAGTTTTCCGCAAAGCGCGTCAAGCTGCGCCGTGCATTATTTTCATGGATGAACTTGATGCAATTGTGCAAATACGCGGCGGTGAAGACGGCGGTTCACATGTTACTGATAGAATGGTAAACCAACTGCTAAGCGAACTTGATGGCATTTCTGCCCTAAAAGGCGTTGTTGTAATCGGCTCCACAAACAGAATTGACATAATTGACCCAGCGCTCTTGCGGCCAGGGCGGTTTGACAAGTTAATTGCAATTGGAATGCCTGACAAGGTTTCACGCTTAGCAATTTTCAAAGTTCACACTGCAAACATGCCGGTTAGCCCAGATGTTAACCTTGAAGATCTTGCCAAACGCACAGAAGGGTACAGCGGTGCAGATGTTGAAGCAATGTGCCGAGAAGCTGGAATGAACGCACTGCGCGAAAACATTGAGGCAAAGCAAGTTACCAAGCAAAACTTTGAAATTGCGTTCAAAGCAATTCGGCCAACAATAGCACAGCAAAGAAAAGGAGTAATCGCTGGATACGGTTAATCTTGCAATAAAAAGATAAAAAGTAGTTTTTTATTCGTGTCTTTCCAAAGGTATAGTTATGAACTTAAAAATCTCCCTAGTTGCGTTTCTCCTACTTGTAGCGCTTTCGCTAATTGCGTTTGCATTTTCCTTCGTAGGAGTTCCGGGAAGTGCGGTTGACTCAGTTTGGAAGTTATTCGCGTTGAGCCTTGGTGTCGCACTAGTTGCAGGATTTGCCTATCCTTATCTCCGCGGTGTGAAGAAGGGTGACGTGTTGTCAACTAACTTAGTGCAAATGAGCCCAAACGGCATGAGCACGATTATCAACTTGTTCGGCGGGCCAACTGCAGTTGCAATGCAAAGCGGGAGAAAAGGCGACAAGATCAACATTAACTTCCAAGGCCGCCAAGCTGAAGGTATCGTAATTAGCTACGCTTCTACTTTTTCGCCAGCGCAAGTGAAAATAACTGAAATGGAACAAGTGCAAGCAACCGCGCAATTTTACTAAACGGGGCAACAAATATTAAAATGAAATCCGGTTTTTCAATTTCACTCGACGAAGCACTGCACATTCTAATTTCCGTGATTACAATTTCACTCGCCTTTGCAATTGTGTGGACTGGCTCAACTGAATTCGACGCAAAGTTCCTTGCAACAACTGGCATGATTTTGCTTACAGTTGGCGTCGCTTTTATCTTTCACGAATTGGCGCACAAGTTCGTCGCAATTCACTACGGGGCATACGCGCGTTACCAAATGTGGACATTAGGTTTGCTATTTGCGGTTATAATGGCATTCGCAGTTGGATTCGTCTTTGCCGCGCCGGGGGCAGTTTACGTTTACGGCAACCACATTACCCGCGAGCAAAACGGCAAAATCTCACTAGCAGGTCCAATGACGAACTTAATCCTCGGAGTACTTTTCCTAATTCTTGGCCTTTCATTCCCGGCGTTGAAAGAAATCGCAATTATGGGCTCTGGAGTTAACTTCTTCCTCGGCGCGTTTAACATGATACCAATGTTCCCAATGGACGGGTCAAAAGTATACGCGTGGAATAAATTAGTATGGGCGGCAACGTTACTTCCATTAGTTGCACTGATTTTTATTCCAATACTGTAAAAAGTCAATTCTTATTTTTCTTCTTTTCGTCTACTTTTTCCATCTGTGTTTTTATTATCGGCCAGCGGCGTTTGTTTGCCTTATGTTTAAAATATTTTACCTCATAAAATACAAATTGAAGAAAATGAACGACGGCCACGACCGCGGTCAGGTTAGCGCAGAAATGCTTGTGCTAACTGCCGCAATCATCGCTATTGCGTTTATTTTAATAACACAATTACAAACCACTGCAGTCAAGAGCGCTGCGGTTGTTTCCAACAAAACTGACCAAATTCTAGAAAGCATAAATGCGCTACCGTAAAAAGAGCTGATTAAGTAAATAATGCACTCGCACTCGCGGCCGCATGGCCAAGTAACAATTGAATTCCTCGTAATTACTGCTGGACTTCTCGCAGCATACGCGCTTGTCCTGCCTTCGCTTGTTAATTCATTTCAACAAAGTTCATTTGCTTTTAACTCTAATGTAGAAAAGGCAATTGCCCGGCAAATCGCGTGGAAAATACAACAAGTAAATTTACTCGAAGAAGGCAGCGAGTTACAAAGCGTTTTTTACTCTACCTCTGTGTTTCAAATTTTAATTAATCAAAATGAAGTTAGTTTATTGAACTCTAGTTTTCCAGCGCAAGGTGCATTGCCAAAGGTTTTGCAAGTACCAAAGGGAAATTGTACTGTTTTGTTTGCTAAAACACTAGATGGTGTTGAGATTCAACTAAAGTAGATTGCCACTTGTGCTTCGATAACGCCGTTGTTGTAAACTAGAAAACTCCGCGTTACTTTTTCGCCATCGCAATTGCCGTACTTGTTTCCAGTAGTGACCACTTCGATACAATTACTACTGTGCTTGTATTGTTCGATATTTTCAAGCAAATGACGCATTGCCTCTAAATTACCGCGCTGTAATTCAAGCGTCGCGTATTTTTCCTCTTGCAATGCTAATGCTAAATCGCCTGCAAGTTGGTTGGCTGCCATTTCGTTTATTGTAAAGTCCAAGTTTTGCGTTGCTGTAAAAAGAGATGCCAGCGTGGCGCAGGTTAAAACAAGTGCAAGTGTTGCGTCAATTGACAAAATCACGCGAGCACCTTTTTTCTAGTTGATTATTTTCATTTAGCACAACGCGCGAGATGCACAGTTGGTCGTTTGGTTTTAGTAGCGCGGTTTCCATTTGTTTTACAGTTGCGGCTTTTTCTTTTAGTTCATTTGCGCTGATAGAAAGTCCGCTTGCTGCAACGAATAGAAGTGCGCATATTATTCCAATTGCAATTATCGCGTCGAGTTCAAGTGTCATAAATGCACATCCTTTTTTCACTATAATTTCCAGTAGCGAATGTTGCTTCGCGTAGGCAAGATTGATAGTTTGCAAATTCGCTTGTAAAAAGCGCGAGTTCGTGTTCTGTTTTCTGCGTTGCGTCCAGCGCAGCGTGCGCTATGAGAGTAATTGCGAGTAGGAAAACGCAAGTTATAATCACATCTTTGGAAATTGTCATTTTTCATTCTCTCCTTTGTATTTTTGTGTTTTTTTTCCTATAGCAAAAATTGTTGTTGGTGTTGCGAGTTTCAATATTATGTTGCGCTCTGCGTTTCCAATTGAAATTTTTTCTCCAACGCACGAGAACAACTCGGAGGTTATTTCATTTATTTCAAGTGAGTTGTTGGAAGTAATTTGTATTTCAATTTGTCGCGCGTCGAGTATAGCGACAACTGCGTTCAATGCAAGTGCTGCGTTGGTTTGCTTTTCCTCACAATTTACGCCATTTGAGTCAAGCGCCTGGCTGATTAACTCGCTGTACATTTTTTCTTGAAATTCATTGTTTTGCGATTGTAGTAGTGTTATTTTTGTGTCGGTTAGCGAATTCGCGGCGTTTACATGAGCGGCAAGTAAGGCGATTGCTATTACGGTTGTTATTGTTGCGAGTTGCAGTGCTAACATACGTATTAAAAATCTCAATTGTGTTTTTATGTTTGGCGTGTTTGAGCGATGACGTTAATGCGGTTTTCACTGTTGTTTTTGTCTATTTGCCTACTTTTTCCACTTGTTAGCGGATATACAGACGCTTCTTTTACTGTTAATTTTCAACTTTCGCCGGAAAAAGTCCACGTTGTTGAAAAAATCACGTTTCTTTTAGATAATGACGTTGAAAAAAGCGCGTTTTCTGACAGCCTGCGTTTAGGTAGAAGTACAATTTCAGACTGGCGCGCGTACAGTCGCTATTTTGACTACCATGCATTTGGCCCGCTTGTAGAGGTTAATTCAACTCGCATAGTTGCCAAGCAAGATTTTTCCCAGTCCCACGCGCCGGCAGTTGTTTCAGTTGAATATGACGTTGACCCGAGTCTTTTGTTAAAAACCGTGAAGAGCAGTAGAGTTACGGAGTACGCGGTAAATACTTCACTTTTGAATTTGAACAAATTACGCTCTGGAGAAATTGTAGTTGGCAGTATTGACGAGTTTACATTTGAAATTCCAGAGGGAACTTCTTTTTCACAAACGCTTCCTGAACCGCAGTCGCGTGGAAATAATTTCGTTTCCTTTAAAGGTCCATTAACTAGTAAGTTTGAAATTTCTTTTATAGAAGAGAAAACGCTCAGCGAAGAGGTTAACTTATTTTTTGTTAGTTTATTTTCAAACGCAGCTAATTTAATCCCGTTGCTACTTGTGCTTGCACTGTTGCTTTTTATTTGGTTTAAACTCGTTTCCGACAACTGAAAAACTTTCCAATACGTTTACCTCGTCTTCGGTAAAATTAGTTCCTTGTTTTAACAAAGCTGTTGCAATTAAAGGTAGGTTTTCAGTTACTTTTTTAGCTGAACAGTGCATTTCGCTTCCCAGTTTTTTGCACAGTGATTCTCGCGCTGCTCTTTTGAATTTAGAAGCGCTTAACGTGCGCAGTAAACTTGGAAACTGGTATGGTGAAAATTTACGATACATTTCCAATTTTGATAGGCTTACTCCCGCGTGGCTATACGCCCTAATGTAACGAAGTAGCCCCCAATATTGTCGACGGCGTATTCTGCATTGCATTATGTCGCTTTTTGCAATCCATTCAAAAGCAGCGCTGCGTTCAGCTGGCTTTTCATATTCAATTGGGATATTTTCTTCAATCCACTTTACAAAAGTATCAAGGTCAATATCTAGATTGTCAGAAGCAGCGATTGATTTTTTGTACTCCATTGTTTTGAAAACAATTCTCACAGCTTCGAACACATTTGTTTCTCTGTCTCGTGAACTAATTCCTCCGCTTTGAAGGTCAGTAATTGCCGAACGTACATCTCCGTTGCTTCCCTTTGCAATTGCTTCTATTTGTATTTTGTCGATTTCCATTTTTTCGCTTTGGCTAATGCGTGTTAGTAAATTAGCAATTGTGCGGTAGTTCACCTTTTTGAGTTCAATTGCTTTGCACAACGGTCGCACGTTTGCTAAATGTTTATCCCAAATGTCATTTGCAGTTAAAATTATTGGCTGCGACGCGTTTTTCAAAACATTCATTAATTCAGGCACTTCTCCTCGGTCAAACGCGCCGTCGATTTCGTCAAGTAGAAAAACCCGCTGGTCGTTGAACAACCCTCTTCCTTGTACGCCTAGTAGTTTTTTTAAATTTGCCGGATCTCGCAGGTCAGAGGCATTTGTTTCAATTAGCGTCCACTGGAATTCATTTGCAAGCGCACGTGCACTTGCGGTTTTACCTGTTCCTGGTGGGCCGTGTAGTAAAATTGGCTTTTGTACTTTATTGCGTTCAAATTCATGCGCCCACTTTTTCACTTCTGCAATTTGCTCTTCGTTGCCTACAACGTCGCTTAATTGCTTTGGGCGGTATTTTTCAGTCCACAACATGAATAAATTTAGCCCAGAAAAGAAGTTAAATTCGTTGCTTCCAAACACTTGCGGTCTAAAATGTTAATTGGATTAGTTGGAAAACCATCAAGCGGAAAATCTACTTTTTTCCAGGCGCTTACAAGCGTGCCTGTTGAGCGTTCAAGCAGGCCGTTTACTACAATTAAGCCCAATCGAGGCGTCGCCTATGTTGAAGTAGAGTGCGTTGACAAAGAATTTAGCGTCCAGTGCAACCCTCGTAGCGGTTACTGCGTTGATCACCGTCGCTTTGCACCAGTTGAAGTTCTAGATGTTGCTGGACTAGTGCCAGGCGCGCATGAAGGCAAGGGACTCGGTAACAAGTTTCTCGATGACCTGCGCCAAGCAGATGTGTTAATTCACATTGTCGACGCTTCTGGTTCAACTAACGAAAATGGCGAAGCAGTTGAAACTGGCAGCCACGATCCGGTTAAAGACGTGGAGTTTCTTGAAATTGAACTTAACTATTGGTTTAAGGGGATTCTTGAAAACGCGTGGAATAAACTTGTACGCGAGGGTAACCTCAACAAGAAAAACGAAGAAGTGATGTTCGTTCAATTCACTGGCTTGGGAATAAAGCAACATGCGGTTACTCGTGCGTTGTCCTCGTTAAATTTAACTGACAAGCGACTAGCGCAGTGGACTGAACTTGATAAGTTTGACTTTTGCAAAACACTACGCGAAATTGGTAAGCCAATTGTAATCGCGGCAAACAAGTGTGATTTATCAACAGCGGCTAAGAATATTGAAAATATAG
>JAZDHP010000045.1:0-28160 GCA_043805855.1 Microcaldota archaeon | reverse complement strand
AAGCTAGTGGTTTCTTTGGCGCCTTTACAGTACCTTTGGTTTTTATTCTTGTTTTGCGCAAGAGATATTCATGGCAATTAGTGAAGAAACAAGACACTTTTACGATAAAGAAATTGGCATGCCCCGCTGGGGTTGGCTACCGCGCCCGTTGCTTGCTGGTTTTAAACAAATGCATACTGCAGGCACTGTAACGCGAGAGGAATTAAGGCAAATTGGAACGCAATTCAGTGGCTTTGGAGACAAACCAGAAGAACCACACCGTCAGATGCTATTAAAACAATTACTGCCAAAAGCAGTTGAGTTGCACGTTGCGGGAAAGCACAGGGATGCAGTTGAACTTTTACTTAGGCACAGTGCATCTAAACAAGCGCTTGTTGAATTTCTAGAGCCTAAGCCGCCTGCGCCGCTTTTTGAGCTTGAACACGCTGGCGAAACACAGGTTGGGCTTGTACGGAAAAATAACGAAGATAGATTTGCAATAGATCCATCGCGCGGCCTTTTTGTAGTTGCAGATGGAATGGGCGGGCATGGATATGGTGAAGTTGCAGCGCAAATTGCGGTTCATCAAGTTGTAAAAAATTTTGATTCAAAAAAGGTTACGTCGCTACGCGGGGCGTTTACCCAAGCACAAAGTCAAGTGCGCGACGCGCAAGCTAGTAATAGCTCTAATATGGGCACGACGTTAACCGCATTGCATTTAACTGAAAAAAGCGGGCACATTGTACACGTTGGAGACACTAGAGTATACCGCCTGCGCGATGGAAAATTGGAACAATTGACAACTGACCACCAACATCCCGACTATCAAAATGTCATAACCCAAGCAATTGGAATGGAAAATGAGCGTGACTTTAAACCAGAGGTTAAAGAAGTTGACGTTAAACCCAATGATGTGTTCATGTTGTGCAGTGATGGTTTGAACAAGCACGTTCCAGATTCCGGGATTCAAATTGCATTGAAACGCTACGCAGATAACAAGGCAACGCACAATTCTACGGTCCAAATGCTAGTGCGCACTGCCAACCAAAACGGCGGCACTGACAACATAACTGCAATTGTTGTAAAGGTATTGAAAGCTAAACGCGCAGCGGCAGTTGCTAACGTAGCCTAAAGAAAAAACCTAACCTCAAGTTAAGGTGTGACTCTGTTTCTATCGCGTGGGAAGAAAGTTGCTTCGCGCACGTTGTTTAATTTCAATAACCTAGCCGTGAGGCGTTCTAGTCCAAAAGCTTGCCCTCCGTGTGGTGGCATGCCGTATCGGAAACCTTCAAAGTAGAATTCAAAATCTTTCACGTTGAACCCTTTTGCAGCGAATTGCTTTTCTAATAGCACTGGATCGTGGACGCGTTGCCCGCCAGAAACAATTTCAACACCATCGAACAGCAAGTCAAAACCGCGCGAGTAACCTTTACGGCTGTGAGGTTGTGTGTAAGCTGGCCGTAGTTCAACTGGATAATTATTAACATAAATGAAGTGCGAGTTGAACTTTTCTTCAGCGTATTTACATAGCGTTGCTTCGTGTTCGCATGACAAATCTTGTTTGGGTTCAAATGGCTTGTCCATTGACTTGAAAATTTCAGGTAACTGCCAATAACTTACAATTGGAATTTTTGCTGGTAGTTTAATTTCGCTGTTGAACTTCGCGAGTTGCCCTGGGTTTTTCTCCTTTACACGTTTCAACATGTGTTTCAAAACTTTTTCGCTGTACTTGATAACTTCTTTTTCATCGCGGATAAATCCCATTTCAAAATCAAGCGATATATATTCGTTTAAGTGCCACGGTGTGTTGTGCTCTTCTGCGCGGAATACAGGCGCTATTTCAAAAACTCTCTCAAAACCACTGCCAACTAACATTTGTTTATAAAATTGCGGGCTCTGGGCAAGGAATGCTTCGCGCTCGAAATACTTCACTGGAAACATTTGCGTGCCGCCTTCTGTTCCAGTTGCAATTATTTTCGGCGTGTGAATTTCAGTAAACCCTTCTTTGTTTAAAATTTCGCGAAACGCGCTGCACAAAGTTGACTGCACGGCGAATATAGCTTGTGGTTCCTCGCGGCGCAAGTCAATCACACGGTGGTCAAAACGGTGCTCGAAATTAGTTTCCGTCTTTCCAGCAACGTCTACAGGTAATTTTGGAAGTGAACCAGCGACTAGTGTTAATTTTTCAACTTGTAGCTCTACGCCGCCCATTTTTATCTTTTCGTCGACTTTCACAACTCCGCTGACGGTTATGGAACTTTCTAAACTTAGCTTGCGCGCCTCTTCGGCCGCGGCGTTTTTGCAAATTAATTGCAAGTAACCAGTACGGTCGCGTAGTATAACAAAAACAAGCGCACCAACATCACGAATGGTTTGTACCCAACCAGAACACGTTACTTGTTTTCCGTTGAATTTTTTAACTTCTCTTGACAAAGTGCGTTTCATGAAAATAACCACCAATCTTTATATAAGCTAAATAACGTAGCCAATATTTAGAAATGTGGCGGTTAAACGAGTTTTTGAAGTTAGCAAATAAAACCTACCCACGATTATAAAAAACACAATATCCCAAAAAGATACGCGCGAAAATAGCATAAACGCAGAAATGCAGGGATAGTTCAGGAAAGCCCCTTTTGAGAAAAGGTGCTTTCAGTCGCCAAAAAAACGACTGAAAGGAAGCATTCCTCCTATCACTGTAAAATGCAGGGATAGCAAAGTCTGGTCAAATGCGCAGGACTTAAGGAAAGCCCTTTTCTTGAAAGAAAAGGTCTTTCAACCCCAAAAGAACACTTGCGGGTGAGAAATCCTGTCTCTTAGGAGTTCGCCGGTTCAAAACGGCTTTTCTTTTTGCAAAAAAGAAAAGTCCGTGGGAAAAGAAAAATTCTTTCCGTGAAAATCCGGCTCCCTGCATCTTGCTTAAACCAAGAATCGCTATTTTTAGTTCAACTTGTTATTTCTTTGATTTTCTTGTTCAGTGAGTTGAGGTTTCGCCGTGTCGGAGTAGTTATGAGTGTTAGTGTTGCTTGGTCGTTTCTCAATGTTTCGAGTCGCGTTTTGAGTTCTGGCGATAGCATTTGTTCAAGTTCTTTTAAGTCGTCGTCATTGGCTTTGAGTATTAGTGCGGTTACGTCGCTTCTGTCTTTTGGCACGCTGCGGTTAGCCAAGGCGTGGATTTTGAAGAAAAGCAAATTGGAAATCTTTGGAATTAGCACTTCTCCTTTTCCGCCGGTTGAACCATAGCGTTTCAAGTAAACTCGCTCTGCATCTTTGTAAAGTAAATTGAATTGGAGTTTGTTTGCTTCGCTTCCAATATCTTCGCTTTGTTTGTATAAGTCAAAGAAAATGTCGTCTTTAAACAAGCGAACCTCTTTATTTGTATAGCCATTTGCAACTAGAAAGTCAACCAGCGCTTCAAAGTGTTCATCTGTTACAATGAAGTCAACGTCGCGGCTTCCAGCGTATTGATTGTAGTGATAAACTGCCCAGCCGCCGAACAATAGGGGCGTTTCGCCAAGTTGATTAGCATGGAACACAAACCGTTCCATTTCCCTGAAAGATTTTTCACAAATCTCCCTTCCATAAACTTCAACCATATTATTTTTTCGCCTCAAATAAACTCGGGAAGCCGTGTTTTTCGCTAACTTGCTGCAAGGCAGTAAACGCAATGCCGCCAAAGCTAGCTAAGTCAACGTAAAGCAGAAAAGGGTTTACAACTTCTTCGTTGTTTATGCTCCATTTGCCGTAAAATACAAATTCATCATCAGCTGGGATTAAAACCACTTTCGACTTTAACTCGCCAACTTTACCTTCAATTAGGTTCATGGAAGCCGCTGGTTTGAAATTTGGCTCAACATAAACAGTTATAAATTCACTTGCCAAGTAGCCAGAATCAAGCCAAGCACCAGACAAAAGAGTGTGGCAGTGCTTTACTTCTTTCAATAAGTTTGTGTCTTTGGCAAAATAAGCTTTTTTCATCGCAATGTTTCGTTGTCCAATCCAATCCAAAAGTAGCTTTTCAGGGTATTCAAGCACAAACCGGCAACGATAAGGCCGCTTGACGACCCCCTTTGCAACTAGTAAACTCACTACTCTGCTTACTAAACTCTTGCTCAATCTCGTTGCCTTAACTATCGCTAGCTGACTGACTGGCTTCCTGGCATTTAGCAAGAGAAACATGACTATTCGCTGTGACTGTCCGGTAAACCCGCTGCCCATGAAAAATTATGGAAATTGATATTTAAATAGTTTACCCTAAAGTAAACTAAATATAAGTTATGTAGATCGGTCGGTATTAGTGGAGTTTAACAAAAGGGGTAAAAGGCGCAAATTGATCGTAATATTGTTATTGCCATGGCTTCTAAACTAGTTGTTTCAGCTGACCGCGCGATTAATTGGTACTTGGGGAATTACATTGAGAGCCCGAATAATGCTTTGCGGGATGAAGAAAAATATTTTGAAGAACTGGAAAATGGCTCAGTAATTTCCAGTAAATTGGGTTGCGCGTTGCAGGAAGTTGAAACGCTGCGCGTTGAACTACGGGGAAAAATGATGACGCATAAGGAGTTGCTTGAATTGATGAAACAACGCGGCATTCATTTGAAGTATTATCGTTACAAGAAATATGAAAACAACTGCATTACATGTAAAGCGCTTGGAGTCAACCGCTGAACATTTGAGCTTCTAGGTTTAACCTTGGCTTGGGCTCCCTGCATTTAATTTCATATTAAAACGATTTTTCTTTGGCCACGCCTGAGCATAATGCCTAGGGCATTATGACTCAGACACAAGGCTCTGCCTTGTGCTGATGGCCTTTCTTTTTGGAAAAAAGAAAGGCATGGCCAAGGGTTATTAAAGTTCAGCGCGCTGGATTTAGTACTGTTTTTAGGTTTTTTGTGGTTTAGAATGAAGTTACCGAATTTTTACACTGGAAATTATAAGTTACTCGCAATAATCCCCATAGTTTTATTCATTGCAGCTCTTGGGCTGATCTTTTTCAACGGCGTGCCGCAGGGAGTTGACCTAAAGGGAGGAGTTTTACTCTCAATACAAGCTCAAGGCAACGTAGACGTAGCTGCGGTACACGCTGCAGTTGCTAAAGTTGCAACTATTTCTAACATTCGCACTTTTGCAAGCCCAGTTGGCACTGGCTTGGAAGTTGAACTTGAAACAAATGACAAACTGGCTAAAATTGAAGAGAAAATTAAAGCGCTACAGGCAAAGGATAGTTTGCTAAGAGAGTTAGAGGTAAACGCGACTGTTGTACCCACAGAGGAAGCTGTTACAATTGCACAGCGGGAAAGCGCAGTAAGCGCAGAAATTATTTCAGATGCAAAGGTAATTTTTCAAGAACTTGGGGTTAGTTACACTCCAATTGAAGCGCATTTAACTGTAAAAGAAGCTGTTGGCGCTTACAATAACCAACAGGATGTTTATCGCAATGAAGTTATAAACGCGGTGAAAGGCGTTGTTAATGTAAAGAGTTACTCCTTTAGAGAAGTTGGCCCGGCGCTTAGTAAGTTTTTCCTTGACAAATCTCGAGAAGTTCTATTAATTTCTTTTATTTTAGCTGCAATTGCAGTTTTCGTTGTTTTTAGAAGTATTGTACCAAGCGCCGCGGTTATAGTTGGCGCAGTTAGTGATATTGTCATAACACTAGGAGCAATGAGTTTGTTCAACATTCCAATGTCCCTCGCGTCTATTGCAGCGTTGTTAATGTTAATTGGATTTTCTCTTGATACTGACATTATGCTTACGATGCGTGTGTTAAAGAGAAAAGAAGGAACACCCGCAGAACGGGTATTTGGCGCGTTTAAAACCGGTTCATTGATGAACTTAACTGTAATCAGCGCATATGGAGTTCTAGCGCTTACCGGGTTATATTTACAAATTCCAGTTTACTTTGAACTTGGAATAGTTGCCATGATTGGTGGAGTTATTGACTTTGCCGCAACATGGGGCTTAAACGCCGTGTTAATTTTGTCATACGCTGAGAAAAAAGAGGCGCGAGTTTGAAAAATGAACTATTCTAAACTACTTAAAAATTTCAAAATCCAAGTGCTACTAGTAGTTGTTTTCCTTTCTATATTTTCACTGTTTCTAAGCGATGCTAACCCGTCAACTTTCGACGCAAGGCTAGGAATTGAATTTGTCGGCGGGGTGCGAATACCAATTACGCTTGAGAAGAACGTTGACGCAACTACAATGGATTCAATTGTAGAAACTTTGAAAAACAGGATTAACAGTTATGGCATGTCACAAGCAATTGTACGGCCAATTGGGGGCAACGAAGTTTTAGTTGAAATACCTCAAGCTGATGAAAAGGTAATTACAAGCGTAAAGAAAATTTTGCAAGACCAAGGCCGTTTTGAAGGCATTATTGACGGTAAAATTGCAGTTTCAGGAGAAAGCGTAGTTGCAGTTGGCGGTGCAAACGGGGAACAAACGCCAGAAAACCTCGGCGTGCCACAATGGTCGCTTAGTTTTACCGTAACGCGCGGCGGCGCTGATTTATTCGCCAAAGCAGCACTCAACAAAGCTAATTACCCAGTTTACATGTTTCTCGACAGGCCGGAAAATGCAGCTGTGATTCTAACCCACGGTGACTTATCGGCAATTGGAGAAAAACAAGCAAGCGACGCGCTTGTAAAAGAAAATGACAACATGTTGCTATTATACGCCGACGAGCTGTCAAATTCAACAGCGTTACTTGCAAACAAAAGTAGAATTATACTCACTCAAGAAACATTAACCGCAATTAGCGGCAAATTAACAGCGTTGGGCTTTTCAAATGCCGAAAATGCAACTAAAAAGATAATTGTAAAAACACAACTAGAAATGCAGCCAACCGCAGTAAGTGGTGAGATAAGCGAATGGAAGGCAATTGGGCTATTGTCTTCACCGCGGCTTTCAGAAGGGCTTGCCGGCGGCACTGCATCGCAATTTTATTCAATTAGCGGCACTGCAGTTGGCGCAACGCAGCAAGAACAAGAAGAGTATTCACAGCGCGAGATAAAGCAACTCAAAAGCGTAATCAGCGGCGGGAAGTTACCAGTAAGCGCACTTGTAGGCAGCTCATTTTCAATTGAACCTTCACTAGGCAAGCAATTTCTAAATTATAGTTGGATCGCAACGCTGCTTGCAATTATCGTAGTTGCATTTTTCATTATTATACGCTATGGCGATCTCAAGTTAAGCGTCCCAATTGTGTTGATAAACGCATGTGAAATCTTGATACTGACCGCAATAATTGGCAAAATCGGTACACTTGACTTAGCAACAATGGCAGCAGTAATCTCCCTAATTGGAACCGGAGTAGCTGACCAGCTTATTATTACAGATGAACTACTGCGTAAGAAAACAAACGGCGAAGAAGAAGATGAACGCACCGAGTACAACATGCGCGAAAAAATTGGAAAAGCATTTACAATCATATTTACAATCGCAGGAGTAGCAATAGTCGCCATGTTACCTTTACTTCTTTCAGGAATGGTTGAAATCAGCGGCTTTGCGCTATCAGTAATAATTGGAATACTAGCTGGAGTGTTCATCACTCGACCGGCGTTTGGAGTCATCCTAGAAGAAATGTACACGAAGAAATAAACCAGAAATTAACCTTCAAACTTATCACTGTTTCGTTAAATAAGCAAAACGACTGGAAATAGACGGAAAATGTACAAAAAAAGCCCTCAGAGTTCAGTCAAACGACTAACAAACGCCCTAATTTTGTCCCTTTATGCCGAAAACTAGGCACTTTGCTTTATTAATCAGACATTTCCTATAGTGAACAGGGGGGCAGTAATTGTGATAGAAACGCCGTGTAGGGATAAGCTGCGTTTTGAAGACTTGCCGTGTAGGGCGCGCGAGTTGATAAACGCAATTCACGAACACCACAAACAAAACAAAAGAGGAGACAAACTCTGGAACAATGACGCCGTTGGAGAAACGCATGTAGAAACAATGCGGCCGAAGTATGCAGAGTTAACGGAAATAATGCGGGACTATAGCCCGGGCTTTGCAACTCACTTCAAGCTATTGCAAACTGGAGATGTAATTTTCATAACAAGTCAAAATAAGTACGGTCAGACGTTTAAACGCCTTTGGAATCTCCACTTGCCGCTTTGCTAGACTTTATGGTTTAGAAGCTGTTTTTTCAGCTTTTTCTCTTAGCTTTGCTCCGTAGTCTGCTTTAGCTTGCATTTGTTTAGTAAACGTAACGCGTTGCTGTTCGTTCATTGAATTTTCCATAATGTGACGCGAGAATGACTGGGACATGTCGCTAGCGTTTAGCAAAATACCCTGGCAATCAGCAACTGGAACAACAACTTTATCATTTGGTTCCATTATTTCAACACTAGTTGGACCATAGCGCATTGCAATTGAAACCATAATTCTAAAGTTAGTAGTAACTAGATCAACAGTTGTGAATGCAGAGTTTAAACCGTCAGATTCAACTGTTGGTTCAATAATCCCCTTGCAGTAAAGTACGCCTTTTTCTTTTGTTAACTGCGCAACTAACGTAATTAGAGAATCTTCAGCTGCTGTTTTTTCAACGCTGTGGGCATCTAGGAAAAACTTAGCATGCACTGCACCTTTTGAGCAAGCTTCGCTGATTAATTGTTTTAACTCAGCTTCGTTTTTCACTCCTTCTTTTAAAAGTTGTTCAATTGGCTTTTTGCCAAACGAAAATAAACCCATGATTTAAACACGTTCCAACATACCGCTGCGAACTTCATAGCGATGGTTAGAATCATGTGGACAAACTAGTATATTTCCATTTGGGTTAAGCTTAATTCCATAGCCGTTTTGGAAAAAGCACTCGCGGCAATTCTGTACAATATCGTCTCCAGTCATAGTCATCAGTGGGTCTAACTCCGTTCCTTATAAAAAACAGTTTAAATAACCGGAGTAACAATATTAACCTTGTTATCAAATGAACCCACTAGAAATAATCCTATTCATTTTACCAGCC
Organism: Microcaldota archaeon; assembly: GCA_043805855.1. Lineage (GTDB taxonomy): Archaea > Micrarchaeota > Micrarchaeia > Norongarragalinales > UBA8480 > JAHFHC01. The sequence goes on along the minus strand of JAZDHP010000045.1, from coordinate 19,213 downwards.
TACGTTGCCAACGCTACGCCAGTACTTCTAAGAGGAAAAACGCCAATTGATTTCGGAACACAATTGGGAGATAAACAGAGAATATTTGGGCAAAACAAAACAATCAAAGGGTTCATCGCCGGAGTTGCAGGCGGCACAGTTACAGGAATAATAATTACACTGTTATTCCCGCAAATTTTCCCAACAGTTTCAACAAACGACAAAATTCTCATTTACTTCTTATTGTCACTCGGCGCAATGCTCGGCGATTTAATTGGAAGCTTCGTAAAGCGAAGAAGGGGAATGCAAAGCGGCTCAGAATCCCTAGTAATGGACAAAATCCTCTTCGTAATAATCGCACTCGTCGTCGCGTACCCGGCTTACAGTGGCAAAATAAACTTGCTACACCTAGACGCAGTAATAATCGTCGCACTAACTTACCTCCTACACATTGCTTTCAACAAAATCGCACACTACTTGAAATTAAAGAAAGTGCCATGGTAGCTCATTTTATTTCACAGCCACATTTTCCATGCCGAGCAATTTCATACGCGTGAATTAGTTTGCTCCAGAGATGCAGCGCTTTGTTCCTCATTTTCCCTTCTTTATTTTGGCAAGCTTTGCAAGAATTTTGTAATTTAAAAATTTCAACGTCGCTCTTGTCATAAGTTTCTCGATTGTGCTTCTCACAGAGATTCCAAGCAACTACCAAATTTTCAAGTGCGCTTAATTCGCTGTTCGTAATTTCAACTTGCTTAACTTTAACCATAAAACACCAAAGTAACAAGTACAACTCAATTATAAAAACATAAACTACCAAAATAATACTAAATAGCCCCGTCGTCTAGTGAGCCTTTTCTTTAAGAAAGAAAAGCCGTCGGGAAAAGAAACTCGACTTGTTCAGATGTTGGTCAAGGATAGCAGCCTCTGGAGAAAAGGCCGCTTACGGCCGCAGGCCTTTTAGACCTCTGGCCGAGCGCTTTTCAGAGAGAGCTGTGGACAGCGGTTCGAAGAACCTTTTCTTTTTACAAAAGAAAAGCTTCACGGAAAAGAAAACCATGAAGAAATCGGAACTCCGCTCGGGGCTATTTTTTATTTTGCTCTTAGTTCACAAAGGAATAAATTTAGTAACTTATAAAACTCGCTATATTTCTTGACTATTGAATTAAAATTGCACCTCATTTCTTTTTCTATTTTTATACTTTCGCTAGGAGAAAAAATCCTTATTGGCTTCACAGCTAATCTACAATTAGATTTGCCATTCCATTTATTATAGTGCGAAAGTTTAGAATCATTAGAACAATCCAGAACCGTCCAACGATCATTAATAAAAACTTCAAGGTAAAGGTGTTTATCTAAATCTTGCGGTGCTAATTTGTAAATTCTTTTAGGAAGCCCAAACTCCGACCACTTAAACAAACAAACGCGAAACCGTACTCTATAGCTTAATTTTTTTAGCTTCAAAAAAAGTAACCTGTGTTTTCCCCAGCAAGTGTAGTTTTTATCTGTTAAAAATTCTGGACAGTGGAGAGGTAAATCTCTAATTCTATTAAAAGCCAGTTTCCTTGCCTCTAACTTACTATTCATAGGCAATTAAAGTGGTTTTTAAATTCTTTAACGTATCTCTTGTGTTGTTATGGTTACAAAGAAAGAGCGAGCTAAGTTTGTTTTTCACAAAGTTGTAAACGCAGGCGTACGTGCTGCTTCTGCAGCTGCTTTTCGCGCAAAGCTGTGGGGGAAAACGCTGCGTGAAATTAACGGAATTCCTTTGCATCAACTAACCAACGAGCCGCTACGTAGAGAAATTCACCGTCAAAACGCTTTCGCAGTTGCAGTTTACGGTAGACACTTGCCCGTAGAGCAAAGGAGAAAATTGCTGGAGCAAATAGACCGACGCACTAAAATCACTAGCAATATGGAAAAACACCTTGTGCTTAAAGCTGGAAAGTTTTTAGCTGCAGGCGCGTTAGCATTTTATATTGGCCGGCATACCAATAATGAATTTGTTCACTGGCTAAGTGTCGTTTCATCTGGCGGTTTACCTGTACTCGGAGTAAAACAATTACTAATGGCAAGGAAAGGAGAAGCTATAGCATACCATAACACAATTACCAACAGAAATACAATTAGCCCGGATACAGGTAGTTTTGCTAGCATACATGAAGCCGCTCATTCGATGCTACCTCGCAGGAAAGCTTATCGTAAAAATGAACAAGAGATAAAAGCAAACACAGTACTGGGGCTATATACCCGTTTACGATCGCGAACCGATGAAGACGTTCACAGTCCAGAGACATGGCCTGAGCTAAAAGATCCATATCTCAAGGGCGAAGCGCTTGGCAAAGCTTTGGGAAATTTAATCGCACGTCAAGAAACTAGAAAACCAGCGTGGACACTATTACATTTAATGTCAAGTGGAAAAATAACTCCACAAGAAGCTTACGAAAGGGCGTACAAAATAACGCCAGCACGATTAAAGGTGTGGGAAGATGAAAGACCATTTTATTAAAGGTCTTGATTTTGTTGGCGTTTCGATTGTCTATTTCTGCCACGATGGCAAAGGCAATGTGCTAATGGCATTGCGTAGCAAGAACTGTCGCGACGAGCATGGCAATTGGGATATTGGCGCTGGCGGTTTAGAGTTTGAAGATACAGTTGAGGAAACGTTGAGAAAAGAAATCAAAGAAGAGTACTGCACTGACGTTTTGAACTGCGAGTTTCTTGGCTATCGCGATGTGCACCGCGAACACGACGGGAAGAAAACGCACTGGATTGGTTTAGATTTCAAAGTACTAATTGATCCGACCAAAGTTGGCAACGGCGAGCCGCACAAGTTCGACGAAATAAAGTGGTTTACGCTTGATAATTTGCCAGCTAACATTCACTCGCAAATACCAAACTTTCTAAAGCTGTACAAAGACAAATTATAATTAATCAAAATGGAACATTCTGAAAACTTAGCGAAGCTAGGCTACGCGAAGTTAAACGAAATGCAAGACGCAGTTATCAACGAAGGGCTACTTGAAAGTAACCGCGCTGTGCTAAGCGCACCAACTGCATCAGGAAAAACTCTTATTTCGTTACTGTGGATGTTGCGCCATTTACAGCGCGGGAAGAAAACACTCTACGTTGTGCCGCTACGCGCATTGGCAAGTGAAAAGTACCGCGAGTTCACTGAAAAACTTACAGTGTTTGACCTCAAGGTCGGAATTAGCACGGGAGAATTGGACAGCGGCGATGAAAAAATCCACGATGCAGACATTGCGATTGTTACAAGTGAAAAGCTCGACTCTCTTTTGACGCATTCGCCGAAGTTCATGCAAGATATTGAAAGTGTTGTTATAGACGAGTGTCACTTAATTGGAGATGAAGAGCGCGGCGCTACGTTAGAAGTTGTGCTTACTAAACTCCACCGCGCGGAGAAGAAGTTACTCGGGTTAAGCGCGACGATTCCCAACGCGATTGAAATTAGCAACTGGCTAAACGCAAAGTTGTACACAAGTACCTTTCGGCCGACGAAGTTAGTTGTCGGAGTTGGAAGCGAAAAGTCAATTATTTTTAAGGACACAGCGTTGCCGGATGTTAAATTACGCGAAAAGAAGCAATTGCATGACGTTGTGCAAACCGCGTTGGGTTTTAAGAAAAACGCACAAGCGTTGGTATTTGTATCTTCACGGCGCAGTGCAGAGGCAACAGCGCGCGAGCTAGGCGCGATCACAGGAACGTTTTTGAGCGAAGGGGAGAAGTTCCGGCTTCGCGAAACAAGCAACAAGGCGCTAAAGGCATTGGCAACTCCGACAGAGCAGTGCAAAGCTCTATCTCAATGCTTGGCAAATGGAGTTGCGTTTCACCACGCAGGAATAACTCCAAAGCAGCGGGATTTGATTGAAACTGCGTTCAAGAAGGAAAAGATGCTCAAGGCAATTGTTTGCACTACAACGCTTGCAATGGGAATAGATTATCCAGCAACTTGGGTTGTTGTAAAAGATTTGAAACGCTTTAACGGCAACTTCTCTGAGTTTATTCCAGCGATGGAAGTACAACAGATGCTCGGAAGAAGCGGACGGCCAAACTACGACGATATTGGCATCGGAGTAATGCTATGCAATAGCCGCGATTCAACAGAAGCATGGGAGCGCTATGTTTACGGCAAGCCGGAAAACTTATACAGTAAACTAGCTAATGAAACTGCACTGCGCTTCCACTGCCTCTCTTTAGTTTCGTCAGGTTATGTTACGACGACAGAAGAGTTGAGTAAATTCTTCGCGTCGACGTTCTACGCGTTTCAATACGGCGACGAGTTAAAATTAAAAGAAGTTGTCAACCGAGTTTGTACTGAGTTAAAAGAGTTTGACTTTATCCGCGAGAAAAGCGGACGGCTAAGCGCAACGCCTGTTGGCCGGAGAATTGCTGAACTTTACATTGACCCGCTTACTGGCGCGAAGTTCCTCGAATTCATAAAAAAGCAAACTACTGGAAAAAGCGGCGTAATTGACTACCTATATTGTTTGTGCGAAGCAACTGAAATGCGGCCGCTCATGAGGTGTAAGAAAAACGAAGAGAAATTATTGTACGAAGACGCTTATGGATTACTTAGCGATTTCCCCGCGTGGGACGCCGAAGCTCTTGATAAATTCAAAACAGCTAAGTTGCTAAACGCTTGGATTAACGAGGCAACTGAAGAGCAGATGCTTGAAGAATTTGAAATGCCGCCCGGAATTTTGTTAACGAGGAAGAAAAACGCTGAATGGTTAGCGTACGCGTTGCGTGAACTCGCATTTTTGGAAAATAGAACTGAAGTTTACCGCGAGGCAAAACACCTACGCCGCAGGATAAAACACGGAATAAAAGCAGAATTACTAGATATAACGAAGATACGCGGTATTGGCCGGGTACGTGGACGGCGTTTATGGAACGCAGGAGTAAAAACCGAAATGGACTATACCCAGTTGACAAAAGAACAGGTTAAAAACATCACAAGTGGAAAAACTCTAGTAAAAGGATGAATGATTAAATGGAAATACAAACGCTAAACTTGAGGGATAAAAAAAGCTTGAAAGAAGCAGCTGCTATTTTCGTGAAGCGTTTTGGCCCTGGTTCGCTTTGATTTTTGTAAAATTTCTTCTTCGTGTTCCAACAATTCTTCAATGATAAATTCAGGTGCAAAAAGGCGAAAATCTTCGTTAAACAATAGTTCAATAGTCTTACCTTGTTTTATCAAAGAAGCGAATAGAATATTCGCATCGACAACTAAATCCATTTAGCCACGCTCTAAAGAAGCATATCGTTTAGCCAGTTTTTTATTAACGGCACGGCTTAACCTCAAAGTATCTTCTTCAGTTAAAGTACTGTCTCGCGTAAACTCCTCGAACTTATTTAATAAAGCTAATTTACTACGAATAGCGGTTCGCGCCACTTCAGACCAGTTTATTTCAGCACGTTCATCCATTTCCTTTTTCATTTCCAAGGGAACTGCCAAAGTCATACTAACCATATAAAGCCACCTCAAAGGTTGATTATTTATAATACGTTTAAGCCGTGTAAATATATAAATATATTGTTTACACCCATCTAAGAGACTAAACTAATTTCAAACAATTTACTCGCCATAATTAACATAAAAATCAATTGGAAAGAATTAAGAAAATATACCAGTTTCTCAGTTAGTGATTTTGCTTCAGTACGCTATTACCTAATTAAATAGCCAAGGAATTCAACTTATAAACTTTGGCAGCACAATAAATACACTAATATTAGCAGAATTACAGGTTTTACTTTATGGGTTCAAGACCACGAAAATGGAAAAAAGCAGGCAAAATGCGCTGGAAATGGGTCAAGAAAAGACGCAAACGCATGAAACGCAAACAGAAACGCAGAGTTGGCGAACTTTAAGTCGTTTCTTTTAATTTTTTACGAAACAATTAGCGTGAGCTTTTGTGACATTTGCACAAACTAATTTTAAAACTTCAACTTGCTAACTGTTTTATGGTCATTACGATTGAGTCTTTGAATTACAAAAGCGAGCGAGAAAAGTTAGCCACTTTAAGAGTAATTCACGCTGCAACGAAAAAGTTTCACCGCGAGAGAGGCACTTCGCCGCACTTACCTCCAATGGCGGACCAAGTCAAATTTATTGATGAATATGAACGAATACAAACATTTGGATTCGGTAACGCCTTTGTTGCCAAGGAAAATGGCAAAATTATAGGATGTTTATTTAGCCGCATTTTAAGATCCCCTCTCTTACCACTACTTAGCTACGTCTTACACTTACGTAATTTACCCCCGAAAGTTATAGCCAAGCTCGAATCCGGGCGACATTATCTCCTTGATAATATGGCGGTTCACCCGAGATTTCAACGCAGAGGAATAGGTAAGGCACTTGTAGAGGCGCGTGTTGAACATGCAAAGCAATTAGGATGCAAATCACTTTGCGCAGTTACCACACTAGATAATGATGTGCAACTAGCTAACTTTAAAAAAATGGGTTTTTTTGAAATACACCGTGAAGAAAAAACACCTCAACCAGTTGCTTACTTTATTAAAAAATTATAAAGAGAGAAAAAACATGCCAAACTTTGAAATTCGTGAATTGGACATTAGAAACGAAGAGGAAGTTGAACAAGTAGATAGGCTTTATCGCGAGACTTTTAAGGAGCTGCCGCACGAAGTTATTTTAACTCCAGATAACGTAAGGCCGGCAGTTGACCGAGGGAGGTCAATTACTCATGTTAAAGTCTTTGTAGCTGTTGAAAAAAACGTGGTTTTGGGATTAGCAGTTGGAAGTGTTTTAAACCAAACAAAGTTTAGAGAACTAGAAGGCAAAAAAGTTTACGTTTTGCACAATTTAGCAGTTGCAAAGGAACACCGCAGGAGAGGCATTGCAACTGCTTTGAACTTAGCTAGGTTAAAACACGCACAAGAAACTAAAAGTGATTGTATACTTGGAAGTACTCTTTCAACTAACTATCCGCGCCGTACGCAACTTGAAAAAGAAGGGTTTAGAAAATTCAGCGGAGAAGTTATTATTGACCGTAAACTTAGGCAAAGCTTCCGCGTTTTACACTACATAAAACACTTGCGTTGAAAAGAATTGAAACGCATTTTGTCTAAAAGAATTTTTACGATAGCGCCAGTAGCGCTGCTCCGGCGACCATCATTATAGAAATTGCTATTTTTTCTTTTAAGTTTTTCTCGTGGAACAGCTTTCCGCCAACAACCGTTGTGAAAAGTGCGCTTAGGCGTTTCACTGCAACTACTAGGCTCACATATGCGCCTGAAATGGCAAACATTGTTAACAAACGAGCGAATACAGAGAGAATCGAATCAAGTACAATTATTTTCCAATCTTGCGAGAATAGTTTTTTCAAGTCGCGTTTGTAGTTTTCGTCAATCACCCACATTAAAATTACGCTATTAAACGCAATGAAGCAATGCGCGATTAACAGGTAGGTAAAAACGCTCCAAGTTGAAAGAACTGTTTTGTCAACAATTGCGGTTAACGCGTATAGCAAGCCAGCTAATAGCATTAGCGAAATGTAACGTTCTTTTCCCTTTGTTGAAATAACTGGAAACAATTTACCATGGTGAATTATTAGCTCAAGTGCGACTACGCCGATGAAAATAAGCGCTACTCCAATTATTTGCTGCAAAACTAGTTTTTCGCCAACTAGAAAAAACGCAAGGAACGGGAGAAAAGCTAAGCTGGAAACGGTTAAAGGAGATGCTATTGACAAGTCCAAATGTTTGGTTCCCTTGGCGTTTAGCCAAAAGCCTATTGACGCTAGCCACGTTCCAATGTATAGAAAAACCAGCGTTTCTCGCGTTAGAGTGGAAAAGTCAGCGAAGAAAAACAACGGCAACGATAAAAGGAGAACAACAAGCGAGTAGCCAGTTGAAAATGAAAGCGAATGCTCATGCTGCAAGATTTTCTTTTCAGTCATTGCAGAAAGCGCAACTATAACAGCCGCACCAAGCGCATACCAGAACCACATGAAGAGTACTATACTAAAAACAAGTTAAAAAAGTAATACTGAAACAAGTTTAGCGTTCAACGTAGCGGCAGCGTGATTTTATTTCAGCAACTTGGCGTAAAAGTGCAGTGGTTTGTTTTTCACCGCGTTCACCGCGATAGCCAGTTAGAAATTTGACAAATTGTTGCGGTGAAACACTCTTTTCAAACAACAGTATATCAATTGCTTGGTCTTCAAGCGAAGCGCTTCCCTGCGATAGTCCAAAGTCAAATAGAAAAACTTTGTCGCCGTCGTTGCACACCATAAAATTGGAAGTTGTTGCGTCGCCGTGACTTATTCCAGCGCTGTGCAGTAGTGCAAGTTGAACTCCTGCTTTTTGCAATACTGCCGACACGTTTTTTGTCTTGAGAAAATCAACTAACTTTACGCCATTTAATTGAGATTCAACTATCTCGCATTTTTCCAAATCAACATTTAACACCAACGGACACGAAACACCACGTTCTTTTGCACGATGTAACAACCTCGCTTCTAGTTTAGTGCGCTCACGGCGTAGTTTAGAATCTAGAACTAAATTGCGGTAAACTTTTGGTAGCCGGCGCTTTGCGACACAACTAGCGTTGAAAAAAGTACAAGGAGTTACAATTGCTTCTGCACCGTGCATTGCTTTCACTACCTTGAAATAGTTTGAGACGTTTCAGTTACAAGCGCGTTTATTTCACTTAACGGCATCTGCCCTTCGCGCACTAGCTTTAACGGAGTTGAACGTACATCTACAACTGTAGTTGGGGGTGTGTGAGGCAAATCTCCCGCACCTACAATTGCTTCAACCTTGCCCGTAAATTTGTCTTGGATTTCTTTTAAGTTGTAAATTGGCTTGTCTGGCAAAATGAAAATTGCAAGTGGTTTTCCTAATTCATTTGACAACGCGCGGGCGAAAACGTTGCTAGAAACTCTAAACGCAGCTGCGGAGGGAAACATTGTTGGGGATAGTTTTGACTCAGGAGCGCGGTCAACTAAAACCGTTACTGGGCCAGGCATAAACGCGTTTGCAATTTGTACAGCTATTTCATTAACATTTAAGTACTCCTGTGCCATTCTCAAATCGCTCACTAGAACCGGGTGACCTTCACTAGGCACTACTCCCAACGCAAGTACTCTCTTAGCAGCTTCTTCGCTAGTGGCGTCAATTGTAATTACATAACAAGTTTCAGTTGGAATAATAGCAACGCCGTTGTTCTGCAACATAAGTGCAACTTGTTCCAAAACCTTGGCGGTTTTTTCACGCTCTTTTAAAATAAACTGGTAAAGCTTAGTCTTCATTCTAAACACCTACACTTTGAATTCCCACTGCCCACTAGAATCTAAATCTTCTAGCTAACCTTGGGTACTTAACTTACACTTCGCCAAGCGAAGTGTAAGGCCTTAACGAAGCACATACGCTTCGTTAAGTAAAACATGCGAAAAAAGAGAATAAAAAGGTTTTGACACGACGAAATTTACCACATTATTCTCGTCGAGTCAGTTCTCATTCGCTGCCGTGGCGTCACATCCCTCGGCACGCTTTTGCTTTCAAGCATTTTTATCCCAGTTAACGCTATCATCGCCGCTTGATCGCCGGAATACTCAAACGAAGTACACGCAAAGTTAACGTCGTGCTCGTGGCAAACTTCTCTCAACATTTCCTGCAAGCGTTGGTTACGCGCGTTTCCTCCACATAGCAGCAATTCTTTTTTGCCCGTGTGACACAGCGCTCGTTCAACTGCTTCGCACAACATTGCAAATGCAGTTTCTTGAACAGAATAGCAAACATCTTCAGCGGACAATTTACCAAGCTTAATCTGCGGCAGCACTTTCTTGCTAATGTAAGTTTGCAACCCGGAAAACGCGAGGTTCATGCCGCGAACAGTATATGGAAGTTCGATGAATTTCTTTCCCTTCCCTGCAGAGTGCGCGACTCCTGCTGCGTCTGGCGGCTTTAACTGCAAATCTCTGCCAAGAACATCAAGGAAGTTGCCAATCCCGATGTCGATAGTTTCACCGTAAACGCGATAATGTTTTTCTTTTTTATTGTTAACGTCAAGCGCAAGGATTTGTGTGTTGCCGCCGGAAACATAAACAATCAACGGATCAGTCGTAGCGCAGTTAAACGCGCGGCCAATTTCAATGTGGGCAACGCTGTGGTTAACTGGAACAAGCGGCACTGCTAGTGTTTTAGAAAGGGTTTTGGCAGCGACGAACCCAACATGTAAACAGTGCCCAATGCCGCTTCCCTGCGAATATGCAACTGCGCTAATTTCGCTTAATGAAATATGCGACTTTGCAAGCGCGTCGCTTAGCAGTTGTTGAAATACAACAGCGTGGTGGTCTGCTAGTTTCCACGGAATGTAACCTTCGCAAGTAGAAGGATATTTTGCAACTTCGTTGGCAAGAACCGTAAATTTTCCGTTGCGCTTTTCAACTATCGCGATTGAAAAAGTATGACAAGTGCTTTCAATACCAAGCACTTTCATTGCAGCAGTTACTTTCTTTGTCTTCGTTACCCTTGTTGCTTTTATGGTTTTCATTGCACCACCAGAACAAAAGCCATACTTACAATGTTGTAAAGCGCGTGGGCGATTATTGCAGGCCACAAATTCTTGCTACGGTAACGCACCCAATAACCTAAAACCAAGCTAGCGGTAAACGCGCCAGCAACTTCTACAATTGAACCAAAAGAAAAATGCAACAGCGCAAACACTAAACTTGACAAAATTACACCAATGTGTTTTTGCAAAAAGCCGCGGAAGAACAACTCTTCAGCAAATGGACCAATTGTAGCAACAACTATAATTGCAAATATAGACAATTGCGAAATTACAACTGCAACGTTTTGCGAATCATCTAAATTGAAAAGAGAAAATACAAAAAGTTCAACAGCTAGGAGAAAGAACATCGAAACAAAAAGTAAAATTGACTCAACAACCGTTTGGGAGAGGGAAAACTTTTTGCAAAATACACCTAAATATTCAAGCGTTTGTTTCCAGTTTTTTTTCTTAGCTAGAAATAGCGTAAAAGCAATTAGCGCCGCGTATAAAATAAACGCACTTAAAGCAGCCATGATTGTAAAAAAGGGAAAAAGAAGTATTAGTACGTTTGCTACGAGACTCACTTGTGTTCAGCGTAGCCGCATTTTCCACAAGCGTTTCTATCCTTGTGGCTGGCCATTTTAGTTCCTGGCCCGCATTTTAAACAGTATTTTCCTACAACATATGCTTTTGGTTTCTTTTTTTTATCTTTAGCCATAATTTGTAAACACCCTTTTTCTTACTACTTAGCTTCCACTGGTTTTTCTTTTGGTTTCCCACGCTGGAACTTATACTTTGGTTCCATTTTTCCAGCTTGTTCTGGAGAAACATAGACGCGCGCATTTACCGTTGCAGTTTTCGTACCAAACGGTTGTAAAATTTCATTTATAACAAGCGCGCCAACTGGACATTTTAATTCATTGCAAAGCGCTTGTTCAACTTCTTTACGCGAGGGAGTAGATGTATACTTAGACAAAGTTGCATTCACTTCAATCCTATCGAAAAGCTTGTTTTCAGTTTTAGAATTTATTTTAACTTCCATTTTTATTCACCATTAAAAATAATTAAATCACTCAGCTAGCTACTTAACTTATTTGATTTTCAAAGCATACTTGCCTGGCGTTTTTGCACCAATTGCAGCTGCAACTTCAGAACCTTCAGGGTTAACAACGAAAATGTACCCCTCCCAGGTTTTGGTTAAGTGTTCACCAGTATTGCACAACGGGCAAACTTGCCCTTCAACTACTAATCGACATTGCCTACATGCTTTTTCATTCATTACAATCGACCTTTTTACTTGTTTGACGGCTCGTTGCGCATTGTCAACGCAATTTTACTGTTTGGAATTGTGTCTTTCAAACTAACAGTTGCAATTTTACCGCGCATTAACTCTCCTTTTTTCACTGTTTTCTTAGAGTTCTTTCCAACTAAGGAACCAGTTCTCTTGTCGTAGGAAAAGTAGTCATTTGCAACTTGTGAAACGTGTACTAAACCATCAATTGGCCCTAGGCGCACAAACGCGCCGAATTCAACAATTTCAGAAACTCTACCTTCAACAACTTCATTTACAACCGGCGTAAACACAAGCGCGTCGAATTCAACATCGCAGAAAACTGCGCCATCGCCGTGAATAACTTTGCCTTTTGACATAACGCGAGCGTTGTGCAGCGAAACAATTATGCCATGCTGTTTGGAAACAGTACGTTCATATTGCTCGCGGAGCAAGTCAAGCGCCCCAAAAGAAACTTTTTTGCCAAAGTAACTTGGGGGAATTCTTACAACTTCTTTGAAAGTAACTAATCGATACATATAAGTAAACCTCAATAAAACGTAAAAAAAATAGAAGAAAACTGATTAAAAAACACTACGCTAGGGTTGCCGTGGTCTCAATGAGCACAAATGCCGCTGCATTTGTGACTCAGACACAAGCTTCGCTTGTGCTGAAGGCCGCGCTGGGGGCCTTTGCTACGCTAGAGACAAGTGGCTTTCCCCCCTGAGAAAAACTGCTTTTACCCCCTTGTCGCGAGCTTTTTTGCGAAGCGCAACGTCAAGCGTACACAATATCCCGCCATTCGCAACGCAGTAATTTAACATCGCATCGTCTGGCTTTCCAGCGGTACTTTTGTCAACTTTATATTTTACCCTTATCAAAGCCAACGCTGCCCTAGCCGCGAGGGAAAACTTCCTTTGCTTCGAAGCCATTGCCTTCAACTCATCAACGCATTGCTCTAGCACAACAAAAAAATGCGGTGCTTCAATTAACCGCTCTATCTCTTCCTCTAGGTTAACCCGCTTCTGGAACTGAAGAAGCAAAACATTAGTGTCAATTACAACTGGAATCATTTCAAAAATTAGGTACACGCATTTATATTTACCTTTACCCCGAAAAAATAAGCAAAAGGTCGCACGGGTTTTTATGGTTCCAGAGGGATCAGTAAGGCGAGGTTCCGGCGTCGGAATGCGTCCGGCTAAACTTCCCGGTGGCGGCCCTTGTACGGGCTCGTAGCTCAGCTTGGCTAGAGCATCTGGCTTTTAACTCTACTAAAACTAGAGGCAGCAACCAGAGGGTCAGGGGTTCAAATCGGCTTTTCTTTTAGAAAAAGAAAAGTCCGTGGGAAAAGAAAAACTCCCAGTGAAAATCCCCTCGAGCCCGTTTTTTCTATTTATGCTTAAAGCGCTAGCGCGCAAAGTATTATTATTTGCCCCGCCTTACGTTTTAGCAAAATGATTTTAATTTTATTCGGTCCGCCTGGTGTTGGCAAAGGCACTTTAGCGCAGGGCTTGGAAAAGAGTGGCGTAGCGCGGCAAGTTTCAACAGGAGATTTGCTGCGTAAGGAAATTACTGCTGGCACTGACCTTGGACAAATCGTTGCGGAAAAGATAAAAACAGGCAACTACGCTGACGATGCAGATATTCTAAAACTAGTTGAAAAGGAATTAAATGGAAATGTTATTCTTGATGGCTACCCGCGGACGTTGAAACAAGTTAGCGATTTAGATATGTTGTTGGCAAAACGCGGGAAGAAAATTGACAAAGTTATAAATTTAGTTGCAAGCGACGAAACTGTAATTAAAAGAATTGTAAATCGAGTAATTTGTTCAAAGTGCCAGCAGATTTACAATGTTAAATTTTCACCGCCAGTTAAAAAAGGAGTTTGCAACAAGTGCAGTGGAAAGCTAATTCACCGCGAAGATGACCGTAAAGAAATAATTACAAAGCGACTTGGAGAGTATCGCAAAAAGACACTTCCAGTTGTAAAAGTTTACCGCAAACGCGGGCTAATTTTAGACGTAGATGCAACGTTGTCGGATTTGGTTGGATTTGTTAAGGCGCGCTTGTTACTATAGTTCCATTTACAAGTGAATAATTAATGTTACCTAGCACTGAAAAGTTACGGAACACAAGCCAGCCATCTTTTTCAATTGACCCGATTGTTTTCCAGGATTTGATAAGCGCAGAATAAGCGTTGGCGCCTTTTGACATTAACAACGTCGGAACTGCGGTTATATTATAATTACTAACTAATGCTTGGCCAGCTGCAGTTGAAATATCTACAAAAGTTTCATTTGCAAGGTAAATGTTGAAAGTGCGAATTGCGTTTTTGTGAATTGACGCATTGTAACAGCTAGTGCAGTTGTTGTTAGTTAGATAAATTGCTTCTACAATTCCTTCAATCGCGCTCGTCGTTAGGTTTACAAACGGCGGGAACGGTTGCTTTACAACTAAATAATTTTCACTTGTACGGCTTATTGACTCTAAAGTATCTGCGTAGGTTGCGCTCGGAGTAAGCGTTGCTAGCATTGAACTGCTCTTATAGTCAAGCACATCTTTTGAAAATATAAACGCGGGTAAAAAGTTCAAATTATGCTTTGCAATCAGCGCACCTGCTTCTGGTGAACCTTGAGTTATAAACTTCGTAGTTAGTAAAAATCCAGTTGCGTTGATTTCTCTAATCAAAGCAGATGCATTCATACAAGATGGACAGTTGGCAGGGAGCACAACAAATGCACTTACGTTGCCTTTCATTGTTCTAGATGCAACGTCGAAAAATGGAGCGGTAAACACCTCTAACACGTAGGCGCCTTCTCGTTGTTGAAAGGCCCCCATTGCGATTTGTTCTTGTGAAGCGTTGAAAGAAATAATTGCGGGAAGTTTTGTTATTTGATATTTGTCAACTAACTCTCGACCGCGGTTTTCACTCAGGGAAACGCGTTCAGCATCTGGCAGCAACTGTTGCGCTAGTTTGTCAAGCGCAAAGCAATTTGTACATTCAGCCGCATATAAGTAAATCGACTTTTGCGAGCTGTTAATCAGTTGGATTGGCGCCGCGGCGTTGCCTTGCGGTGCAAGTGTAAAGTAAACGTTAACTGCAATAAAAATAACTGCAATTGCAGCTATGAATAAAAATACAAAGGGAACATTTGGCTTTTCAGCGCTTTTGGAAAGGTTAGATTTAAACATAGTCATCCATATTGAAACGACGTGGTATTTTTAATTACTTTGTCAAAACGCGAAGTGTTTTATATCGCTTGCCTCCTGTGTTCTTTCATGGCTAGTTTAACATGGTTTGGTCACTCGAGTTTTGAGCTTAACTTGAACGGCAGCATCATTTTGTTCGACCCGTGGTTTGACCAAAAGCCACGGCAGGCAGATAGGCTAGTTGCACCAGCGGTTAAAAACGTAGACGCGATTAAGCGCGCTGATTTGATTATGGTCAGCCACGAGCATTTTGACCACTGTGACCCATACGACGTTACGCGAATTGCACAGCGCACGTTTGCAACTGTAGTTGGGCCAGACGAGACGCTAGCAAATTTTCCAGATATTTCTAGCCGGCAAAAGATGTCAGTTGAAGAAGGCGATAGTTTTTCACTTCACGGCTTGCAAGTTACTGTAACTCCTGCGAGACATCCGCAAAGTGTACACTCCGTCGGGTTTATTGTTGAAAAAGACGGAAAGAGCGTTTACTTTGCCGGCGACACTTATGACTTTTTTGAAATGGGCCAAATTGAAGTTGACGTTGCTTTGCTTCCAATAGGCGGCACGTTCACAATGGATATGTACGGTGCGCTTAGCGCTGCAAAGAAGATAAAGGCCAAGTTCGTTGTGCCAATGCACTTTAACACTTTTGAAAGAATCCACGCTGACCCGCATGAATTCGCAAAACGCCTGCACAGCAACAACACTCGCACAGTTGCAAAGGTGTTGGAAATTGGACAGACTCTAGACTTCTAATTCGCTAAAACGCGCAGATTTAAAAACTTGTTATTTTCTAAAGAATATACGCAATTCTAGTACAGGGTGTTTTGAAAATGATTACTGGTGGAACAATTAAAAAAGTCAGCGCAGAGAGGATGAAAGACGGGCCAAACCAAGGCATGAACGTCAACATCCAAGTTAAAGACGCTAAATTTGAAGGCAAGAACAAACTAACTGTAACTTATTCTTACGAGATTAACTATACGCCAGACGCTGGCAAAATGACACTCGAAGGCGAATTGCACTTCGAGGAAAACGACAAAGAGTACAAGGAATTAAAAGACTCTTGGGACAAGACAAAGCAATTCCCTGAAAAGTTCGCTTCAGACATGCTCACTGCAGTTACATACACGTGTTCAGCAGTTGGAACGCTACTTGCATTTGCAGTTAACATAAGCGCACCAATTAACGTACCACGCGCACGTTTAACCCCCGTAGAAAACAAAACCGCAGCGTAGAAAAGTAACTATTTTTCTTTAGTTTACTTCTTTTTTAACTTCCTAGCCTTGGCTTTACTTTGCAACCGCTAAAGACACGTATTTTAAAAAACAGCCGCGCTACTTCTTTCATTAAATGTATTACAATAAACTTTACGGTTTGGAACACTTGAGAAAAGCGCTGCACGGAACAGCAGGCGTCTCAGTACTACCGTGGCGAGTTTACCGGAAACCAGAAGAATTTCAACCGGGGCACTTTCCAGGTGCAAAACGAGTATTGTTGCGAACTAACTTAGAGGGTAATATGAACCGTGGAGCGTGGGGAAATTTGCCACGTGAGGAAGCCACTCCAAGAGAAGCGCGCGAAGTAATGGCGCAGCTATCTAGAAAATGGGTCGAAAAGCTACTTACTGATAGCTCCGGAATTTGGCTTAGAGGAACCGAGAAACCGCGCTCTTTGCACTTTATCGTACATAGCGTTGAACCAAGGGCAAACTATCCAATTGCGTGCATTGTAGAAAGACAATTAGGCATTTCCAGTCGCTGGTTTTTCAATGTAAAAACCCTTTCTAGAGGAAACAAAGTATGGCGCACCGCAGCTATAACGGACAGCGAAGATTCACAAAGTGCAGATGATTTAGAAACTTTGAAAAAAGCCTTGCACAAACTTAAAACGAATTTAAATAAAAGACAAGTTAACACTCTAGCAAATCGCATTGTCCGCGCTTGCACTGCAATTGAAAAACACTTTAAAAAACAAGGCGTTGATTTAGAAGAAACAGTACTTGAAACTTCACTCGCAGTGAACAAACGAGAACCGACAAAACCAGAGTTCTATGATTTATTGCTAAAACCTGAAACTTTGACAGGCTTGACAACCGCAGGAAGACCAATAGAAATTGACGCAAGCGTAATGGATTAAACGCCGAAACTAGAAAAAAAGGTTAAAAAATAAAAAGAGAAAAAGGGAGCCAAAGGCGGCTTCCCTCTTTTTATCGTTGTTTTAACCAAAGAGGCTTGCGAGTCCTGCTGCTGCTTCTTCTTCTTTCTTTTCTTCGGTCTTTTCGTCTTTCACTTCAACTTTTGCTGTTGATGTAGTAGCTGCTGGTGCTGCTGCGACGACTGCTGCTTTTGCAATTGCCGCTTCAATGTCAACGCCATCCAAAGCAGTTACAAGTGCTTTGACTTTCAAATCGTCAACCTTTACACTTGCTGAGTGTAAAACTTTCTTGACGTTCTCTTCGTTGATTGGTTGTTTAGCTGCGTGGAGCAACATTGCTGCGTAAGTATATTCCATTTTTCATTCACCTAAATTTTTTATTTTCTTGTTTTGTTTATTTTTCTATTTTTTATTTATTTTTGTTGTTTTTTGCTTATTTTATTAAAAAATTAAAAGAAAAGATTGTTTTGATTTATTGAACTGTTCTACGCTGCGGGCGGAGCTTGTGCTTCTGCTGGAGTTTCAGTTGCAACTGGCTTTTCCGCTTTAGCTTCAGCTTTAGCAACTGGAAGTGCTTTGACTTCACGTGCAGCTTTCATTAACAGTAGTTCAATTGAAACCTTGTTGAAGATCTCTGCGTTAACCGCGAGGTTAATTGCCTTTCTGTGGCAGTCAAGGATGTTTGCAATTACTTGCTCTTCGTCGACGTTCAGGATTTCACCCGGGTAGATTGTGCCGTTTTCGTAGGCGACTTTAAGTTCAATTCCAACTTCCATTGGTTCAATACCGAGCTTGGCTAAAATTCCAGCTACTTGCGGCGAAATTGGCTGCCCCGCACGTGCAACAGTGCAGTCTTTTGTAATTATAATTTTCGGCCCCTGGATCTTTGCGTCAATCTTTGCTTGTTTTAATTCAGTTAAAACTGGACCTGGAGCTAAACTAGTTTCGCCGGCTGGAACAATAATGTCCATTGGCGCAATTGACCCGGGCTTTGCAGGGGTTTTTGACTTATTTTGCTTGAATAACTTATAAAGTTTAAACGCACCTAAGTTTGAAAGCACAAGGATTTCTGCCTTGGTCATTGAGTCTTCCAATTGTTTGACTTCTGGCTTGCCTTTTTCAATAGCCATTTTCAATAAGGTTTTCCGAGCAACTATTAACTCCGCTTGTCCGCGTAGTTTCTTTTTAATCGCGTTGAATTGCCTTGACTTTAAGCCTGAAATATCAGCAACGCCAATTACGCTATATTTAGTAAGTAAGCTAGCGACGGTTTTCACAGTTTGGGTTTTTTGCTGTCTAGTGATCATTTTAGTTAGCCACCTTCACTGCTGGACCCATTGTGGTTTTAATGTAAATTGAAGAAATTTGGTGTTCGGGAATTTTCTTCTCAATTGCCTCGAGAATAGTCTGTAAGTTTTCAAGAAGCTGATCCTTTGGAGTTGCCTCGTTGCCAATCATAACGTGCACAGTTGGCAAGTACTTTCCCTTGGTTTTTATCGAAACGCTGCGCTTCACCCTGTTCACTAGGTCTTTTAAGTTCATTCCAGGCATAACTGGACGAGGTAGTTTACCGCGCGCACCTAGCAATTGACCAAGAGTTTTACCAACAACTGGCATGAGCTGCGTTGAAGAAATAAGCGTGTAGGAAAAGAGCTCTTTTTGCATTTTCTTGTCCTTGGCATATAACTCAATTTCAGCTTGTGAAATTACCTTGTCACATACACCTTTTGCGTCGATGCCAAGTTGTCCCTCTGCAAAAATAGCAATTTTTGGCTCTTTAGCAGTGTACGGCAGTACAACGTCTAAGTTCAACCTGTTTTCTGGCTTGTTGAAGTCAACGTCGCGGAAGTTAACTGCAATTTCCACACTTTGCTGGAACTTGCACTTTCCATGACCTTGAGTAACCGCAGCTTCAATACATTGTAATAGTTTCTTTTTATCCAAATTAAACACCCTTCTACTGTTATCCCAAAGGAAAGTAGTTAGTAAAGAAGTTGCCTCGGGCGAAACAACTTAGTTACAATTAAAAGACAAACTAGACTTTAAAATGGTTTCTG
>JAZDHP010000044.1:0-22208 GCA_043805855.1 Microcaldota archaeon | reverse complement strand
TAAGAATATTGAAAATATAGTTGCAAAGTTTCCTAATTATGTAGTTGTACCGTGCTCTGCAGAAGCAGAAATAACACTTAAGGAAGCTGGCAAGCATGGTTTCATTAAATACATTCCGGGTGACGCTAGTTTTGAAATTCTTAAAGAATTAAACGAAGGTCAGAAAAAAGCAATGACGTTATTGCAAAACGTTATGACTAAATTTAACGGAACTGGAGTTCAGAAAACGCTCAACGCTGCGGTTTTTGACTTTCTCAAATATATTGCAATTTTTCCAGGCGGCGTTAACAAACTAGCGGATTCAGAGGGTAACATTATTCCCGACGTGTTTCTCTTGCCGCCGGGTTCAACTGCGCTGGACTTCGCGTTTCATTTACATACTGATATGGGTAAGGGGTTTATCAAAGCAGTTGACGTTAAGCAAAAGAAGCCAATTGGCAAAGACCATCCTTTGAAACATAGAGATGTAATTGAACTGTTTTTCAAGAAGTAACTAATTTTCTCTCAGCGTAGCGTTTAACAATTTCGTAGTATTGTGTGATTTTATAGTGCGCACGCGGGTTGATTCCCATTTTGCGTAAATGCTCTTCTCGTTCCAGGGGCATGCGGTTATCGTGTCTAATGTGGTGGAGTTCGTAATTGTCCGCAAGAAACTTTGTAATTGCATAGTGAAGTGCAGTTGCGATTCCCCGTCTAATTGGCGCGTGTGCTGTTTCGAGGTCAGTTTGCCTTTCTAAACCATGCGGGTAGAAAGAACGCCAAGTTAAAGTTCGCGTTTCGTTATCCAAAGTTACTGCCGCGCGTGCAAGAGCACGGTTTTCAGGCACTCGCTGGCGATAAGTTGCAATTTCTCGCACTTGTGCATCTGTCAAGGGAACGAAAAATTCAAAAGCGGATCTTTTTCCAAGCCGCTGGGTAAGTGAAAAAGTAAATTCAAGTCTCTTTCCATCTGAAACTGGTTCAAAGCTAACTTCTGCATGTAAACCAACTGCCGCTTCTCTTATGTATTTACGCGCCACGACCATGTTTAACCATCTAGAACTTTTCCCAATTTAAATAGCTTCCATTTTTCATTAATTTGACAATTCTGCTTCTTCCCCGGCCGCCGATTTCCTTGCCTTCAACTTCAACTATTTCCACAACACCTCGCTGCGCTAAGTTGTTCAACGCGTTTCTCGCGGTTCTCTCGCTTGTAACTTTGTTCAAGAGCTCGTATAATTTTCCACTTTGTATGCCACTGGCGTTTTCATTTAATTTTAGCAACTCAACTATTTTTTGTTCAACTTCATTCAACGCGCAGCTTTCTTGCTCTTCTTTTTCTTCAAACGCGCTGCGAATGTGTTGTTCAGTGATTTTCGCCCCGCTTCGCTCGGCAAGTGCAGCAGCGCGCCACAAGCAACGCAGTGCAATTCTACAATCTCCCCCGAGTTTTGCAGCGTGGCCAGCGCACAGCGCTAGTGTATCTTCACTCCATGCAGCGGGGTTGAGAGATAGTTGTGCGCGTTGGCGTAAGATTGCCTTTAGTTCAATTGGTGTGTAACGTGGGAAGTTAATCTTTTTCGGTGACAAAGAGCTCCGCATGCGCGCGTCGATTGTTTCAAGTAAATTAGCGTTGTTTGAAATGCACACCAGCGCAAAATTAGCGCCGTTGTTCTCACCAGCTCGTGTTAAATCGTAAACAACTCCATCTTCTTTCTTCGCGCACAGTTGGTCAAATTCATCTAAAATAATTATGTTAGCTGAATTGCTCTTTTTTGCAATTTCCATAACCCTTGTAAACACTTCATCAGCAGCTAGCCCGCGCCGCGGGAAGCCAATGTTCATTGAACCTGCAATTTCGCTTAAAATCGCGAGCCGCGTATTGTGCTGCCAGCAGTTAATGTAAACGCAGTTCACCTTTGGCTTAAATTCGTTTAACTGCCGCGCAACGTGCCTTGCACAGGTGGTTTTACCAGTGCCAGTTGGGCCGTAGAGAAAAAGATTGTCTGCGTGGCGGCCATTAAGTATAGGTTTTAGTGATGCAGCCATTTCACTTAACTGCGCCTCGCGGTGCAGTGGCTCTTCAGGGGTAAAATCTGGAAGTAGAGCAGCTTCGCTTGTAAAAACGCCCTGTGGTTCCTGGAAAGGTTTTGTAATTGCCATAACTGTTATTGTCACTATTATTTATTCACTTGAATTTTATATCCTACCATGCCGGAAAAGACGACAAATGGAAAACCGCAAAAGCGCGAAGTAACTGAACTCCACGTGCTGGTGCACCCACATTTTGCTATTGCTAGCAATTTTGCATACCCAGAGGCAGTTTCATTGGCTAAAAGAGAAACTCATGAATTTAATGCAGTTGAGCCGCGAGCTAGATTAAAGAATATTGCAATAGAAATGGCGAAGCCAAGGTTGGCTATGGGGTTGCCTGCAGATAATGAATATGTAGTTCCAAAACAAGAAGTGATTGATCGGTTATATCGTAATAAAATAAAGCGCATTTCAAAAACTCCGCATGCGGTTTTAGTAATTTTACGAGACGAAGTTAACGTTACGAATAAAACAGATTCCCTGCAAGAGAGTTTAATTAAATTTGCGCACAGTAAACTTGGACGACGATTGTTAGTGTTAGATTCTACGCCGCATAATGTTGCAAGTGAAGTGCAAAAGCAATTATCTTTACCTCGAGAGGTGCCAATTCGCGTATTTGGCGAATGGTATGACCAGTGCGTTTCTCATGCTACGGGGAGTATGAAAAATGCAGGGTTTACAAATGTAAAGCGTTTAAAGAACCAATCTATTTACAGGTTTAACTTAGAATGAAAAATCTTTCAGAAATAATTTTAAATTGGCATTCGCTGTTCCGCACTGAACACGCGTTGATTACTTTTATCGGCGTGATTGTTGGACAGCTTCTCGTCGTACGTAGCTTTTCGCTTTCTCTTCTCTTTCCTGCGCTTGGCCCAGCGTTGATAACGCTAGCTGCGTTTGCGTTGAATGATTATTTTGGCTACGAAACCGATAAAGCGAATGCGAGAAAAGATCGTCCACTTGTAAACGGGGCAATTGCCAAGAGCCACGCGCTTTATGCTGCGTTTGTTCTATTCGTAGTTGGCCTTGCGCTTACATATCTTATCAATTTACTTGTGTTCGCGCTGGCGCTTGTCTACGTTGTGCTTTCAATAGCATATGATCCAATTCTGAAGAAACTCCCGTTGTTGGGAAACGCGTTTATCGCGCTGTCAATGGCAGCGCCGTTTCTCTATGGAAATCTAGCAGTTTCTCCAGTTGTTGTGCAATTAGTTGTTTTAATTTGTTCAATTGCGTTTCTCGTTGGGGTCGGTCGCGAGTTGTTAATAACGCTGCGCGACGTCAAAGGCGATAAGAAAATAGGTGCAACTACTCTTCCAATGTTAATCGGCGCAAAGGCAACTGTTGTGCTATCTGCGGTTTTCATCTTAGCTGCAATCGCGTTGTCTATTGTGCCGCTACTAAGCAGTTTTTCTCTTACGTACTTTGTTTTCCTAGTGCCTTGTGTTTTGTTATTATTGTTAACGATTTACAAAGCGCTTAAAAGCCAAGAAGTAGTAATGTTGAAACAGTGTAGAAACTACACGCTTTTCGCTTTGCTGTTCGGTGTTGTTGCTTTTCTTGCGCTTGCACTTTTATGATAAAAGAGGTAAATTACTTATGGATTTTGTAAATGAAGTTGTTGAAATTAACAAGTTTGGATTCACTTGGATAAAAGACAAACAAATACTGTCGCTTTATCCGCTCCTAGCGGCGTTATACTTTATTGTTAGTTTAATTAACCCAACCGGTCTTGCGCAATTATTTACCTTCCAAGCTACAGGTATAATGGTTGCATTTGCAGCTGTTTTTGTAATTGTAGTTGCGTATGTTGCGCTTCAATACGCGTCGATGAAAATAATGCGCGACGTGCTTGCTGTTAATGGGAAAAACGTTAAGCCGTTTACGCCGATGGTTTTCATTCATTTAATAATTTTGTCAATTGCCTTTATCTTGTCTGCGTTGTTCTCGGTTTTTGAACTAAAGTGGCTTGTGCTTTTAATTGTTGGAATTCTCTTTGCCGTTGGTTCGTACTTTTCAATGTCAACGCTGCCAGTTAGTATTGTGTTCGGAATAATTGCAGGGGTTTGTCTAGCTGCTTATCTTGTTATTATGGTGCGTAACCTAGTTCGCTTGTCTTTCTCGCCTTATGTTTACTTACAGGGAGCGTCTCTTGTCGGAGCGATGCGTGGCTCGTGGAACTTAACGTGTAAAAAAGCGTTGAAAATATTTATAATTTTACTAGCGTGCGCAATTGTAACTGGAATTATTTCCATGGTTTTTGCACTGCCGCAAATGCTTGCAATGATTGGCGACTCGCTTATCAACCTCGCTGGCATTCCAATTCAACCTTTGTCTGCCCTATTAGTCGCAATATACTCGCCCGCGGTTTTTTTCATCTCAACCTTTGTTTCGATAAAAGCCTATGTGTGGGCGCTTGGACAAACAAAAGCAAATACGACTGTGGCGCCAGTTGTGAAAGTAGCAGCTAAATCTGCGGTTAGTTCAGTTAGCAAAATAAAAGCCAGACAAAAATAAAAAGGAAAATAAAAAAAGAAAAGGGAAGTTAAAATTAGAACTTAGTTTTTAATTTAAGAAACGACTTCCATTTTGCCGAACTTGCCTAGTGTAAGTTGCGGTGTGTCTTTCCAAACGTTTACGTATCCGTTTGTGATTTTTACATTGTTTCCAGCTTGCACTTTGTCAATGTCATCGTTCCACAATACTAAAATTATTGTTCCACTTTCATCGCGGAGAGTTGCGTTTGCAACGCGGAGTGTCTTGCCGTTTTTGTTAAACTCACGTGGAGCTTCAATTTCGACGATTTCGCCCTGTACTTCAACGTTTCCAGTGCCTGGACTTAATTCAGATATATTCATTTATTTTCACCTATTCGCTGTGAATCTTAAAAAAAAAAGAGAAACAGCTTTTTTATAGTACCTACAAAAAGAATGCAACTAGCATAAAAAACTTGTTGTGGTAATTAAATAGCGCGTTTAGTTGATTATTATGGAAGCTTACTCTAGAGATTCTATTCTCAGGACAATTGCAAAACTAGGCGAATATGCTGAAGCCCGTCTGGAAAAGCGAATTGTAAAGACTTTTGCAATGAAAAACGGCGCGCTTGTATCAGCAGCTGCTTTTGACCACAGCGGCGTCGGGTGCCGCTTTTTCAACAAAGGTGTAATGGGATTCTGTTCAACTAGTAAATTCGCGGATTTGGAAAAAGTTGCAGCGAATTCCGCAAAGATTGTCAAACGCGCAACTGCAATTGGCGAGCAAAATGCGCTGTCAAAAGAAGTTGTAAACAAACGTAGCTACGCAGTTACGCAAAAGCAGCCAGTGCAAGGTGTTTCAGTAGAAAATTGCGTTGAACTACTAAAAACTATCGACGCGAGTTTAGCAGAATTAAAAGTTTCTTCACGTTTCCTCTCGCTAGAGTTAGAGTTTCTTGAGCGTGTTTTTATCAACACTGAAGGTAGTGAAATTTCATTTTCATTCCCGCGAATTGGTTTCCATTATTTATTCACAACTGAGCACAGTCAGCGTTTCTGGCAAAAAGGTGCGTGTTCAGGGTTTGAAACTGTAAAAACGTGGAATTTAGAAAACGCAATTGCAACCGAAGCAAAAGAAATAGAAGCGGCGAATAACACAAGTGAACGTATTACTGGTTCTACGAATGTTGTTGTTTCTCCTGAAATTGCGGGCATAATTGCGCACGAGAGTTGCGGCCACCCGTACGAAGCTGACCGTATACTCGGTAGAGAAGCTGCACAAGCAGGCGAATCGTTTTTAAAATTAGAAATGCGCGGGACAAAGTTTTCCAAT
Organism: Microcaldota archaeon; assembly: GCA_043805855.1. Classification (GTDB taxonomy): domain Archaea; phylum Micrarchaeota; class Micrarchaeia; order Norongarragalinales; family UBA8480; genus JAHFHC01. Next base: position 16,328 of record JAZDHP010000044.1, on the reverse strand, counting down.
GAATGCGTTACAGTTATAGACGATCCGACTTTGCGGGGAAGTTATGGTTATTTTGAATTTGACGACGAAGGCGTAAAGGCAAAAGCCAAGAAGTTAATTGACAAGGGTAAAGTAAATGCGCTGCTTTCTGACCGTACAACTGCGGCTGTGCTAAAGGAAAAGAGTAGTGGAAACGCTCGCACGGCGTCGTTTGACTGTGAGCCGCTAATTAGAATGTCAAACACTTTCTTCGAACCTGGCAAAATGAAAGAAGCTGAACTAATAAGCGAAGCGAAAAATGGAATTTATCTGCGTCGCTTTATGGAGTGGAATATTGACGATGTGCGTTTTAACCAAAAGTACGTTGGGTGCGAAGCGTACAAAATTGAAAACGGCGCGATCACAACGCCGGTGAAAAGTCCAATTATTGAAATTACAACGCCGCAACTGTACAGCGCAATTACGGGGGTTGCAAATAATTTAGAGTTCCACGCCGCGTCGTGCGGTAAAGGCGAACCAATGCAAGGAATGCCTGTGTTTATGGGTGGACCGAGTTTGTTGTTGAAGGGAGTAAATTTGAAATAATTTAATTTGAAGTGAAGTTGTTTTTTTATGAAAGAGTTTTGTGTTGAAGTTGTTGACAAATTACGTCGTTTGGGTGCAGATGTAGCTATTGCCAACGCGTCTACATCTGTCCACAAGCAAGTAAAATTCGCTAATAACAAAATCGTTCGCTCAAGCGTCGAGCAAAGCGAACACTGCCAAATCTTCATAGCTGTTGGAAAGAAAACTGCTGAAACTGTAATTGAAAAAAATGCGGTTAACTTAAAAGAAAAACTCGCAGTTTTTGTTGCACTTGCAAAGAAACTTCCGGACAATAAGGAATTTTTAGAAGTTACAAAAGGAAAATTTCAATATCCTAAAATAAACGCGTTTGACGAACGAACTGCAAATGCAAATGAGGAGCTAGTAGAAATAGTTCAGCAGTCGCTTGGAGGTATTGAGCAAACTCGCGCCGGCGGCGTACTGGAAACAAACGCTTCTGAAGAATATCTCTTGTCAAGCGCTGGGCCAGAGGCGAGTTTCAAATCAACAAACGCTTATTTTTCCATGCGTTGCATTGCAGAGCAAAACGCATCTGGGCATAAAGTGGCGTGCGATTCTGCTATTTCTAAATTAAACGCAGTTCAACTTAGCCGAGAAGCTAGTAATTTAGCCGTAAAGGCGAAAAACCCAGTCGTGGGCCAGCAAGGTACTTTCAACGTTGTGTTCGACGCACTTCCATTTGCTGCACTGCTAGATCCGTTTGTGCATTCAACTAGTGTGTTTTCCGTTGAAAGCGGGTTATCTGCACTTACTGGAAAAATTGGAAGTAAAGTTACAAGTGATTGCATTTCAATTTACGACGACCCGTTAAACGCAAGCGCGTTTCACGCAACTCCGTTTGACGAAGAAGGCCAGCCGACAAAACGAACTGCAATTGTGGAAAACGGCGTGCTGAAAACCTACCTTCATAATTCTTCAACTGCAAAGCGCTACGAGGTTAAGCCAACTGGCCACGCAGGTATCGTATCTCCACATCCGTGGAATCCAATTGTAAAAAACGGCAATAGCGGTTTAGATGAATTGGTACGCGAGGCGAAAAACGGAATTTACGTTACGAACATCTGGTACACGCGTTTCCAGAACTATTCAACAAGTGACTTTTCATCAATTCCTCGCGATGCGATTTTTCTAATTGAAAACGGTGAAATTACAAAACCAATCCGCGGCATCCGCATTAGCGACAATTTGTTAAAAATGCTTTCAAACATCAAATTACTTTCAAAGCACCAGCGACAAATTTACGGCTGGGAAGTTGACACGCCCATATTCTCCAGTGACGCCCTGGTAGAAAACGTAAATGTGACAACGCCACAGGGTTAAATATATCAAATCAATATATTTATATACTTAAAAGCTATAAATGTAACTATGACTACTCAACAAATGCAGGTAATGCATTCCCCGACTTTGAACACTGTTTTAATGATAGAGCACACTCTACGCAGCGCAAAGCAAATAATTAAAGTTTCGGAGCTAAAGCGCAAATTACCGCGCCAAGTGATGCATGCAACGCTTCTTCAAGTGCTTGACTACTTGCAAAAAAGTGGTAAAATTCTCATAACTATAAAGGGAGTTGTGTGGATTTACAGGCCTCCAGCTGAACTGGAACAATTAAAACAAGGTGGACTGAAATTATGAGTGAACACTTTGTTAAGGCAATGTGAAAACAATGAAATTCAACTACTCGCAGCGTTTGGAAAAACTACGGCAAAAAATGCAAGAGCACAGCGTTGACGCAGTTGTGCTTGGCGGCGGCAACCGCTTTGACGCAAATGGGTATTACTATTCTGGCGATAGTGCGTTTCCAAGCGTTTTGTTAATCACAAAAGAAAACGCAATGATGTTTTCGACAATGCAGGCAGCAGATCTTCCTTATTTTTTCAACGTTTTGCCTTTCAAAGATTGGCGTAAAAAACTAAAACAAGAAGTCGACGCGATAAAACCGCAAAAAGTTGCGCTTGACAGCAGAAGTGACCTACTTGGTTTATTCGCATTCGCGAAATCCAGTTACGAAAAAGTGAACTTCACGCAGCAACTGTTGCAAATCCGCGAGAAAAAGGACACAGAAGAAATTAAGTTGATAAAAAAAGCGCAGAGCATAACTAAAAACGCCGTCGCACGTACTCTGGAAGAAAATTTAGCTGGTTTAACGGAAAATCAAGTTGCTGGCAAAATCGAAGCACACGCAAGGGAACTAAACTCTAGCCTCGATGCGTTTACGCCAATTGTGCAAAGCGGCGAGCGCAGTGCAGTATTTCACAACTCAGCGTCAAGCGCAAAACTAGATTTGAAAACTCCATTGCTTATCGATGTTGGGTGTCGGTGTGAGTTTTACTGCGGCGATTATACAACAACGGTTTACGAAGGAAGTGATAAATTCACTAAAGATGCGCTTGAGGCAGTAAGGGAATCGCAAAAGCAAGCACAGTACGTTGCTGAGCGCGAGAAAAGCGGCAAAAAGGCAAGCGAAACCGCGTTGGCTGTGTTGAAAGAATATGGTTTTTCGCAGAATACTTATCGCGATGTTGGGCTGGGTTTAGGGCACAGTGTTGGACTCGAGGTGCACGATGGTTGGCGCCGAGTTGATGATATAGAAAAAACAGAAAAGGGAATGTGTTTTACAATAGAGCCAGGGTTATATTTCCCGAAGATGTTTGGAGTGAGGTTTGAAGACATCGCCATAATCTGATTATGGCGAGTCATCGACGGAGGAGATGTAATTGTTATTACCTGAAAAACTTGAAAAACCTGAAAAAAGCGAATGGAAATCTTTCCACGTTCGTCCAGAGGATGAGAAGACAGTCGAGCAGTTTTACACTGCCGCGGAGGCGAAGCGATACGCTGCTAGTAATTCAATGCGAAGAATTCAAGAAGGTTTAACCCTCCGAGCGGTTGAGTTAATGCAACTTCCAGCTGGCTCGCGGGTTATAGACGCCGGCTGTGGCGCAGGGTTCTCTTCTGTTATTTTAAGCGAACTCTGTTATGAAGTGTTTCCCTTTGATGTTATTCCAATTTTTGTAACTCTTTGTAGAAAAAAAGGCTTTGACGCAAAACGAGGCGACGTGCGCAAATTTCCATTTGCCAGTCTATATGATGGCATTGTTTCAATATCTGTATTGCAGTGGGTTTCGGCGCTTGGCGCTGGAGAAGTGAAAAAAGTTGCACGGGAGTTCTGGAAGCACTTGAAAACTGGTGGAAAAGCGGTTGTACAATTTTACCCGCGCGATGAAGGGGAAGCAATGCAAGTTGGACGCGTGTTCAAAAGCGTTGGCTTCAAAACAACGGTTATAACTGATAATCCGGAAAACGCAAGGAAAAGGAAGGTATTCTTACTTCTTGTTAAGGGGTAAATGCGATAGGTTAAAAACCGGGCTTTTCCTTAACTTAATATCTATTTTTCTATAAATTGTACTTTACAGGTGGGATATATTTTATGACCGACGAACAAACTTCACAACAGCCGCCAGCTGAAAACGTTGAAGCAGTTGAAGGAGAAGAAGTTGAAGACGAAGAATCTGAACATTTACCGTTTCCAAACGCACGTGTTGTAAAAATTATTAAAAGTAACTTGAAGTCAGAACACCAAATTAAACGCGACGTCAAAGAAGGTGCGAATGTTCTCTTGGGTGAAATTCTTTCTGACATTTCGCAAACAATGGACAAAGAGCCATACTTTACGCTTTCAAGCGAACATTTCAACACCGCTAGCCGCAAGTACCGCGAAATTGCTTTAAACCAGAAACGCATAAAACGCATTCAGAAAGTTTTAGAAAAGCAACGCGCTGAATTAGATGAAATAATTGCAGAAATTGAACTAGAAGTACCACCAGAAACTCAAACACAGTGAAAAACTTTACATGTCAGATGACGAAAATTCTACTGAAAAAGAACCGCAACAAGAAAAAACAGAAGTCGTAGCTGAGCTAACTACGTTGCGACAAAAGAACTCTCAAGCTTTGTCTAAATTAAGGGAACTTTTTACAAAAGTATCGCAGGAAAAAGCATCGCGCGACAGCGAAAACGCAATTGTGAAAACCACAGCTGGCAAAATAGAAGAAACCCGCAAGGAACTTAACGCCGTGCAAGAAAAACTAACTAAACTCGACGTTGAACTAAAGCCACTTAAAGAACAGTTTGGCTCTCCAGATAAAATAAACGTCGAAATCCGCGCGTTGGAATATTCACTTAACATTAACTATTCTCTACAAAGGGAAAAAGTAATTTCAAAACAAGTATCGCAACTTTCAAAACAACTAAAAGCAATGCAGGCAAGTGTGCCAAAATTAAAAGAACAAAGTCAATTGCGGCATAGTGCTCGCGACTTAAGGACAAAGTTGGGCGAACTTGTTAAAGACCTCAAAGCGCATGCTAACCAAAGCGAAGAACATCATCATGAAATGTTAGCCATTCTAAAAACCGCCGACGAATTACAAACGACACTACCTAAAGCGTTAACTGAACTTGATGAAAAACGCGGTGAATTAATACAATTAACCGCAGTTGAAACTGAACAACGTAAAAAAGACCATGCTGAATTCGAAGCGCAACGTAAACAAACAAAGCAAATCGCAGCAAAGAAACTCAACGACGTAAAAATCCGCGCAAAAGAAATAATGGAAAAGTTCAAAACAGGCAAGCCAATATCTTTTGAAGAATTGCAAGTTTTGCAAGTTGCCGGCATAGAAATATAACTTCCAACATTGAAATCCGTTAGCTGACAAAATGAAAAAGCCATTTAACATAGCTTCTCCGGAAATATTTCTCCCAATAGCTACTGCAATTTTTCTAATTCTCTATTTAGTAACGCTACAAGCAATACTTGCTGTGTTGTGCCTCGCTGCGTTTCTCACCTACGTCGCGGTTGACTTTCTTTCAACTAGCAAGGAAAAAGGCCGCGTAAACCTCCTAGAAATAATATATGCAATTATCGGCGCAGCTGCAATTTGGCTAGCGCTTTCAATGATACTAAGTACTCCATCTCCGCTTGACGTCGTAACGTCATGTAGCATGAACAATGAACTTAACCGCGGTGATCTAATAATAGTACAAGGGCAAAGCAGTTACAACGCGCCTGTGATAAACTACACGGGCGAACGTCCAATTATTCACGTTGAACAAGCGAATTGCTCTGTTTCAAAGCGAGGGTTCTTTCAAATAAAAGGCTCTTGCACTTCAAACTTAAGCGTTACAATAAACGCAAATACGTATAGCGTTTCAACTCTCCGTAGTGATGTTAAAGGCAATGATATAATTATTTTCGAGTCAAACATAGCAGGGTTAGTTATACACCGTGCAATTGCAGCGTTTCATAACATTGAAACCGGCGAAATAGTTTATCTAACAAAAGGAGACAATAACCAAGTTGTTGACCAAGAAGCTGGAATTGACTTTGTCAAACCGGAAAAAATCCACGGCAAGTTCCTAGTTCGAATACCGCTTGTTGGCTACTTCCGTTTGTTCCTAGCAGGTCAATTCGCAGAACCAGCAGGATGCGATACGCTTGTCACTTAACGAGCTCATTTATCTTGCGGTTTCTTGTGAGAAACGTTTTTTATTGCTACGCCTCCTTTTAATATTCAGTTTGGGTGGTTAGGAAAATGAAACTTACTATTGGCGACGCAAGGCAGTTCAAACAAGCAATTGAAGCTGTCGTAAACCTAGTTGACGAAGGGCAATTTGAAATAAACGAAAATGGCTTGCACCTTAGGGCAATGGACCCTAGCCAAATCGCAATGGTTGACTTTTCAATGCCGAAAAACGCGTTTAAAGAATTCGAAGCAGAACAGTCAAACTTATCTTTAAACTTAGTTGACTTTTTGAAAATGCTATCGCGAAGCAGAGGCGACGAACAACTAACCCTATCAACCGAAGAAAAAGAGTCAAAATGCTTACTGGAATTTGTATCTCCCAGCGGCAAGAGAAGCGTACGTCTACCTTTAATTGAGTTAAACGTAACAGCGCCTCGAGAGCCAAAAATAACTTTTGACACGACGATCAAAATGCGCGCTGGAGCATTCAAAGAAATGCTAAAGGACGCCGGGCTATTGTCAAGCCACGTTATCCTATCTGTAAACACTAACCAACTAATCGTTGAAGCAAAGGGAGACAGCGGTGACTTGTACATTGAAAGCGACAAAAACTCACCTCAATTTGCCGAGTTAACTTCAACTGCAAACAGCAGAGTAATGTTCCCGTTTGAATACCTTGAAAACATGACAAAAGCCTGCCAAGACGATTCAATGATTGAACTATTTCTAAAAACCGACGCGCCTGTCAAAATATCCTACGCTGTTGGCCACGCTAAATTAACTTATTACCTAGCGCCAAGAGTAGAAAGCTAAGCTGATAAAGATATTGGCAAAATAAAAAGAAAGAAAGTAACAAACGACGTTGAAAACTAAAAATGAAAAACGAATTGCTTTACAGCTTTGCAACTGTTCTAGCCGCGTTTATTCTCAGCTTTGTGCTTTTCCTCTTTGTTGGCAATGAAAATTCCAAAAACGCAATGCTTGTGCTAAACATTGCAGTTGCCTTTGTTTTCACTCATTTCTACTATAAACAAAGTCCAACGGCAAATGCAAACGCCACGAATTTTTCCATATTACTTTTAGCAATGTCCATAACGTTAACCTTGATAATAGTTGGAATAATCGCGCGGCAAGGAGTAACTGCGATGTTCTCACTGTACATGATTGTGCAAACAATTGAAAGAATTGCAATGCCTTTTGTTTACGAAAAACTAGTTTTGAAAAAATAACTTCCTATGTGGCAGCATATTGTTATTTAACAAAGCAGCATTTATCTAAATTTTCTGCTTTGTTAAAGCCTTACACTTCGCTAGACGAAGTGTAAGCTATATTAACTTTTTCAACGTACTCTTTCCACAAATACCAAAAGGGGTTTTTTTCTTACAATGCCTTTCCGCAAGTTACTTAATTTTTTTCTAGGATTTTTCAACTCACGCAAATCAATATCACTAGGCATCTACGGGCCAGTAAACGCCGGCAAATCAAGCATCGCTAACCGCATTTGCATTGACTGGACAGGCCAACCACTAAGCAACGTTTCAGAAATACCTCACGAAACGCGAGAAGTACAGAAAAAAGAACGCGTTGCAATAAAAGCCGGCGGCAAACTACTAACGATGAATATCCTCGACATGCCTGGAATTGCAACGAAGGTAGATTACCGCGAGTTCATTGAACATGGGCTTTCGAAAGACGAGGCACAGCAGCGAGCAAAAGAAGCGACAAAAGGAATAATCGAAGCAATAAAGTGGCTTGAACACGTCGACGCAGCGTTTGTAGTAATGGACGCAACTAAAGACCCCTATACTCAGGTGAACATAACAATTCTTGCAAACCTTGAAGCGCGCAAAATACCAGTGATAATAGTTGCAAACAAAATGGACTTGAAAAAAGCCCGCCCTGACAAAATCAAAGACGCGTTTCCACAGCACTCCGTCGTACCCGTATCTGCGTTAACCGGCGAAAACATGCCTAAGTTATATGAAGAAGTAGCGAAAAAAGTGTGATTATAAACATATGGTTGCAATTGAATTTCTATCATCCAAAGCAATGCAAGACAAGCAAAACGACGAAAAGCTAACTCACATTCTCAATATCGTGAAAAAAGGAGACAAAATAATCGTACTAGAAGAACCACTTTCTCCAGCTGAAGAAACACAACTAATTAAGCTAACAATGGAACAAGTTGACAAAAACTTCGCAGGAATAGAAGTAGCAACACTAGGCAGCACGACGCTTGACCTCAAATCCCAACTTGTAAAACTACTTGGCGGCAAAACAAGTGGGTTAACTGTAGTCGGTCCGTCGAAACTCGTAAAGCAAATTAAAAGAGACCCCAATAAGCTTAATCTGTTAACGCAAAAATAAACTGCTGCTTGTGGTATTTTTAATCTAATTATCCTAAGTAATTTATGCGGCTCATAAGCGACAGGAACATTTTAGACGACGTATGCATAAAATTCTGCAGCGTACTTGAACGTCACTGTGAGTATATAGTTGTATCTGGGTACGTGGCAATTTCAACTGGAAGAAGTCGAGGGACTGAAGACATTGACATAATAACGCAAAAAATTTCCCTTTCAGACTTTCTAACTTTGCATTACGCCCTTGAAAAAGAAGGGTTCGAATGCGTGCAATCAAATGATCCAACTCACATTTATACTCTTTACTTGGCTGACAATTTGCCAGTTCGCTATATATTGAAAAATCAAGTATTGCCCGAAATAGAGCTAAAAATGGCTAAAGATATCCTAGATGAAATGCAGTTAAAAGAAAGGATAAAAATTCCCATTACTGGCCTACCTGTTTGGTTCAGTTCAGTTGAGTATAACCTTGCGTTTAAAGAAGAACTGTTAAAAAGTGACAAGGATCTTGAAGACGCATTACATTTAAGACGGGTGTTTGAAGGACAAATAAACGAAGAAAAGATAAATAGTATAAAACAACTAATAATTAAACTGAGGCTAAATAATGGATCCAAGCAGAATAGAACAAATTGAACGCTGGGCTAAACATGTCAGGGAAAGCAACGGCGAGTGGAAAAGCATTCATTCCCAGTTCATAGATGCGCAGTTTCAAAAAGCACTTGCGTTTTACGATCGGTTACTTGAAATGCCAAATGGCAAAGCCAAAATCGCCGAGTTACGAAACATAAAAAACCTAGAAGCCGCACCAATGCTAAAGTGATAATAAAAAATGAAAATCGCTATTTGCACTAGTATGGTCTTCACTGAGAAAATGCTTGAAACTAAAAAGCAACTTGAGGAAATGGGGCACGTTGTTTTTGTGTCTGGATTTTCCGACGCTTACGTTGGCAAAACAGAAAGCGAAAAAGAAAAGCTAACCCTTTATCACAAAAACGAAAAAGACGCGATGCGCGAATTCTGGGAAAAAATCAAACTAAGCGATGCCATACTTGTACTAAATTATGATCGCCGCGGGGTGAAAAACTACATTGGCGGTAACACGTTCCTCGAAATCGGCTTCGCACACGTTTTAAACAAGAAAATCTTTCTCTTGAATCCAATTCCAGAGATTCAATTTTACAAGAGCGAAATCGAAGCAACGCGCCCCATTATAATAAACGGCGATTTGACAAAGATTCGCTAATTGCTTTACAGTGCCGCCGATAGCGTTATCTCTTTAAAAGGCCGCTCAGTCGCCGCAGGCCTTCAGCACAAAGCCCTTAGCTTTGTGTCTAATTCATAAGGCTTTGCCTTATGCTTATTTAAACTTCTGGCTCTCATTTTTGTTATGCCTCATTCCTGCGTGAAATGTAACAAAAGCTACCCTGACCAGTCAGAAGCAATTCTAAAAGGGTGCACTTGCGGCTCGAGAATTTTCTACTTCATTAAAACCGACGCGCCAGCAATGTGCCTGCCAACTGCCAAAGTTACTGAAATACTTATAACTGAACAACTAATTGAGCTCAGCAAGGAAAAGCCAGTTGTGATAAATCTCGACGACCCGGAAAATATAAGAGTAATAGAGCCAGGTTCATACGAGCTAAACATACCCGCGCTATTCCGCGGCGACCCCGTAATCCTAAGAACTGATTCAGACGTCTACTACGTAAAGTTGCCGGCGCCGAAAAGCAAAGCTAAAAAGTAGTTTCCAGATAAAGGCTTAAAAACTGAATTCTAGAAAGTAAACCCTAAAACAATTAGCAAAACCATAATTCCTACTCCAATTAAGCCCAAAACCCCAGCTACTATTATAGTGATTATGTTTATCGGAATAGTTATACCTGCGAATTGCAACAAGAAAAGCGCAATTACGCCAAGAATTGAATTTACAATGAACTTACGCATCTTCCACAACACTAAAATAGCTACAAGCACAAGCAACAGTCCAACTATAATGGCTTGAACGTCTGTTGAAAGTCCAAAAACACCGCTACTTGTCTTTTCAGTATTATTAACAACTTCCAATAACATCGCTTATCGTCTAACCTCGTTTAAATTGTTTGCGCCTATCTAGCTCATATTTTAACTGCGCTTCACCTTATTATTCTATATCTTCACAAGAGGTAAAGTATGAACATTTCACACCAACTTAGTTCATCGCCGAACTACTCTCGTACAATCGACGAAAGTCGTAATGTTTAAATACCCTAGTTACATTTAACATACTGGTTTTAGTCTTTGAAAGACACCATCCCACCAGTATATTGTTTGTACCTGAGTTGAGATGGCTTCATCAAAACATTGAAGGTTTTAGAAAAAAACAAAAAACGGAATGAAATCCTAAAAGACAAAAAACCGAAAATCCATTGAGGTGGAATAAAAAGAAATGAAGAGTTTAAATGTCAAGAAAATAGCCGCAATCGCAGCAGGTGCAGCTTTAATCGGCACAGCATTTGCAGCAGCAGCGGTCACCGTCGACGAAGGACTCGGCAATTATGTACCGAGTTTATACTCGAACGGAACGCCACAAGTACAAATCGTACTCGGTTCAGCAGCAGACGTGTCTGACGCAATCGCAGCAGGCAACATCGCAGCTGCAATCGCAAACAAAGCATACACAACTAGCGCAACAGCAACGCCGGCAGCAACAACTGGAACAACTGCAAATCAAACAGTATCTGTTTCAGTTACAAATGCAGCAAACGCTGTCCCAGCAGGAACATATGGATTCACATCACTCTTTGGAGACGACAGAGTTGACAGCAGTGCAGATACAGTTTATAATATAACTGGCACGAGACCGTCATATAATTCCAATCTTGCAAACATGAATGTAAAGGAAATTTCCTCAACAACTACTGCGTTAGTAAAAGATGGAACTGTTGATACTAAGGGCAAGTATTCTGGATCTTTAACTTCACGCGAATACGTAAATCTCTTTGGGCAGGCTGATTATAGCTCGTCTGCTGATAAGTATGTATTGAGAAATCCAGCAGCATGGTATTCTCTAACCTTTAGCCCTGGTTTACCGTCATGTCTTGACACAACTTATGGACTTGGGGCATGCCCGACAAACTCGAGGCTAGATCGTGCAGGAGTAAAAGTACGCTTTTTAGGTACAGATTATTTAGTTACTCATATAACTGAATCAACTGCAACTACTCCAAATACAATTAGTACACTTACACTATCCAAAGCGTCGGTTGATCAAATTATTCCAGTTGGAACAGTAATAACAACTCCAGAAGGACACAAAGTTAAACTTGACTCAATGTCAGCACCGCAAGGATCTTCTTCAGTATCTTCAATTGGCTTAGTTTTAACCAATGCAGCTGGAACAGCTGAAACCGTTACTGTAACTTCGGGAGCTGCGCCAGTTAAAGTTTTAGGTAGCTTTTACGTACAAGTGCCAGACTCGTTCTACACTCAAAGTGGAAATAGCACTGCAAGAATTATCTTCGCAACTGGTTCACTTAAATTATCACAGAACGCATCAATTGACGAATCAATTTATGGCAAGTGGCAAACGTACTTTACAACGAGTAACGTATCTGCTTCTCCATCTATAACTAGGATTCAAATTGGAAACGATCTTGAAACAACTTCATTGAACCCAGGTGATTCTTTAGACATTATAAAAGGCGCACCCGGATACAAATTGACATATAAGGGATCAACTTTAAAGGATACAGATTATACTGAGTTGAAGCTTACCTTTGGTAACTTAGATTCCATGCAAATTGGGTACAATACTACAGTCACTTGCGACTATACTGGTGTAGAGTTTATTGCTTCTAGAGCTGATGCATTTAAATTTGGAAACGACCAAGCTAGCAAGGTAAGGCTCTTGGTTAAGAACCGAACTGCTGATGTAGGCGGCGCTTGTAGTAAATATGTTGGTTACTTTGTTTACCAAAACGCAAGTAGTGTCTGGACAAACTCATCTTCTGCAACAGATGCGCCACAAACATATCGAACCACTACAGATTCAGGAATGGGAGTTAAAAGTTATGCAGCTGCGGTTAAGTTTTACTACCCTGGCACTGGCTCAGATACCTACGTGTATATTAACGCAACTATGGATGGTAACTTCACTCGAGGAACATTTAACATTCCTGGAAACACCTCTTCAATGAACATCACTATTCCGGAAATCTTGAACGACAGTGGCTCAGTAGCAGTTGACGGTAACTTTACAGTCTACGCTGCTTTTGGTACAACCGCAGGTGGTACTACCGCATCTACAGACCTTCACTTATACGATGGTCCATCAGTAACAACTACTGGAAAGGTCAACTATACGACTATTGCAAGATCAGCAGCTGACCAAACTGCAAACTTCTTTGGAGATGTACCTTACTACTCCCCACGTGGAAGCTATGTAGCAACTGCCCCAGCGGGAACTGAATTTATTGTAAAGTACGCAAATACAGTTGGCCGCGCACAGTACGTTTTGAGCACTGAAGGCACTAACATGACTGCTGGCACTACGACAATAACTTGCACAACTGGCACAGCATGCGACGTTGGTGGAACTAAGATTACAATTCCATCAGGCGCAGCAATTGCTTCTGGTAGCGCAGTTGTTACTCAGTTGAACACAGCAACCAAGCCGTTAGTTGTCCTCGACTCTGAGGCAGACGCAGCTCAACCACAAATCGTGATTGGTGGACCGTGGGTTAACACAGTTGCAGCCAGTATGACTGAATGTGCTAAACTCGGCGACGAAGGCGCTGAAGGCGCAGTTGTCACTGTTGAAGGCAACAAGCTTTGTGTCGCAGGAAGAACTGCAGCAGATACACAAGCAGCAGCTGATGAGTTGATTGGCTTCCTTGCAGCTTGGGATCCAGTTTAGGTACGTTGAAATAAAGGGGTGAAATTCCCCTTTCCTTTTTTCTTTTTTTTCTTATTTTTCTTATTTTTTTCATTTCTACTCGTTTGAAGCCAACTGTTTGTTTTTTATTCAAATATTGTGCTAATTAATAATTACGTTTCTTAGTTTTCTATATTGAACTTTAGTTGAGTGTGTTTTTTGTTATTATGTCTTTGTTGAACCGTTCTAATATTGTTAAAGCTTTTGCAATTTTGTTAATTGCCGGGTTTGTAATTGAATTGTTTATTGTTTACATGTACCAGCAGCCGCAATCTACTCCTGGTGATGGGAATGGCAATGTTCCTTCTGCGGCTGGTCAAGTTGAGTTATTTTCTACTGGCGCACCGTCGCCTTTTGTGATACGTAGCTTTACTGGTTCAATGTTGTTCACGTGTAGCAATTCTTCGATTGTTTTGCCAGTGTTTCCTGAACTTTTAGGTAAGCCAGTGCAAACTGGAACAACGCAAAACGAAACTATTTTCCTAGCGCGGGTTGTTAATGTTTCTTCTTTAACGGACGGCGTATTTCTGCGGAATTTCTCTAGTGCGTTGAAGAGTTCAGCGTGTGGTAAAGGTGCAGTTTTCCGCGAGGCAAGTGTTGTTTTTAATAGTACAATTGTATCAATGAGTGACAAGTCTGGTAATGTGACGAATGTTTCAAAGCGGCAGCTTGATTTTTACGAAGATCAGCTTGGTCGCGGGCCAATTGCGCTGGTTTCTGACAGTTCTGCCGGCGTTGGCAGCGTAGTTGAAGCTTACCTTCGAGTTGTTTCTCAAGGCGAGTTGCTTGTGCCTGGCTCGCTGTTAATTGAACAGCCGTTTGTACCGCAGCAAAGTGTTGAAACTGCGTTGTTAAATGGAGTTGTATCTTTGTTTACTGGCAAGCAAGTTGCAGTTGTTTCGCTTCAGTGGGAAAACCGTTCAATTAAGCCAAGTGGTTTTACTGGAATTGCAAACGATGACATTGTGTCGAAAGATTTTGTAGTGTTGCAAAATGTTTCCGAAAGTGTAAACGCGTCAATGTTGAACTTTTCTTTTGTAACTAATGTTGAAAAACAAGGTTCTAATTTCATGCTTTACATGGGTAACTTTTCCGATCGCGCCGCAGTTGAACGAAGTTTAACCGGCGTTGTAAATGTTTCGCTTGTTTCTTTCCCGTCTAGCCGTTACTTTGTTGAGTTTAATGGCACCATGCCGGCGTTAGCTTCTGATGTGCTTTTAACCCGCGAGGCGAATGTTACTCTTGTAAATACTTCAATTAAGGGAATGACGTTGCCGTATTCAAGTGTTTTGGCGCTAGTTGCAGGTAATACTTCTATTGGCGAGACTGTTGAATTAACTTCGCAAATTTTTGTAAATGAAGGGCAAATTGTCGACGTGACTAGCCGCGAGAGTTCAGTGCAGTTGCCGCAGTAAATTTATATTTAAAAAATTGGTGGTAAAAATATGGTTAAAGTTGGTTCGTTAATTAAATTAGAATATTCAGCTAGTGTTGACGGCAAGGTTATTGAAAAGCCAAAAGGCGCGCTTGTAGTAGCTGTTGGAAAAAATCACGTGCTGCCGGGTTTAGATGAAGCGTTGCAAAAGACTGAAGTTGGCAAGGAAAGTGAAGTTGTTATTCCGCCTGCAAAAGCTTATGGCGAGCGCAATGCTGATTTAGTTCGTCTTGTTCCGCTTGAACTTTTCAAAAAGCAAGGTGTTGAACCAGTTCAAGGCATGATTTTTGAATTGGATAATATGCCGTGCCGAGTTCAGAGTGTTTCTGGAGGCCGGGTTCGAGTTGATTTTAACCACGAGTTTGCAGGCAAAACTATTTCATACAAATTTAAGATTATTGAAGATTTGACAACAGTCAGCGCAAAGGTAAGCGCAATTGGGCAACAGTTTTTTGGCGAAAAAGCAAAAGTGGTTTACGACGAAACAGCGAAAGTCGCGACATTTACTGTTGACTCCGACGCGTGTCTAAAGCAAGGTTACATTGCTGAAAAGGGACGGGCAATTGCAATGGTTTTCACTTTTATTGATGAAGTAAAGTCAGTTAAGTTCAATGAAGAGTTTCAAAAGGCTAAAATGCAACAAACTGATTAATGTAGTTTCAACACATTGTCAAAATGTTTAAATACGTTACGGGTAATATAGTTATTGGCAATCCACTAGTTCAATTTTTTTTTCGCTAGTTATTTTGCCAGAGCTTGTTTTTAAAAATTTAAAAAAAGGTGTATCCGAGTTTGGACAAGGGTTTTCCGTTTTCGACATTTATAGCTACTCCTGAGGCTATTTCTTTAATTGCCAAGGACGTTCCTGAGTATAAGCCTCTCAAGGGCACAACTACTGTTGGGATTATTTTTGACAAGGGAGTTGTAGTTGCAGCTGACAAGCGCGCTACAATGGGCAGTTTCATTGCAGCTAAAGAAGTTGACAAAGTGCACATTGTTGGTGACAAGATGGCGCTTACAATTGCAGGCGGCGTTGGCGACGCACAGGTGCTTGTTCGCTTGCTGAAAGCTGAATTGGAACTTTACAAGTATTCCAAGGGAAAGCCAATGGCAGTGCAGGCAGCTGCTACGCTTCTTGCAAATGTTTTGCAAGGTAACAAGTACTATCCTTATATGGTGCAGTTGATAGTTGCCGGGTTTGACGAAAAGCCTGCGTTGTTTGATTTAGATCCGTTTGGTGGTTTAATTCCAGAGAAGTATGTTTCAACTGGTTCGGGCAGTATAACTGCGTATGGTTTACTTGACGAGTACTACAAGGATAACATGACGCGCGACGACGCGGTTCGTTTAGCTGTAAAAGCTATAAATTCCGCGATGAAACGAGATAGCGCAACTGGCGAAGGGGTTGACGCAATTGTAATAACCGCAGATCAAACTAAGCGATTATCCAAAGAAGAAGTTGAAGCGCTGTTAAAACCAGCGTTTAAAAAATCAATAGAAAA
>JAZDHP010000043.1:0-2075 GCA_043805855.1 Microcaldota archaeon | reverse complement strand
TTTGCTGTTTTTCTAAATCCATACACTTGCCATTTGTGCAAATGTTTGAAACGCACTCGTAGCTGTTTTGACAACTTTCGCTTTCAAGTTTTTGAGATAGAATTGCATTGTTCCAGTTGCAGTAACTGTTCTGTCCTTGTGTACTGTTGAACCTAGTTCCAATTGGAATGCAAATTGCGTCTTGTAGGCAGCCATTGCACATCTGGCCTATATCCTGCATTTGCACGACGTTTCCAGAAATTGACGCGCATTTTCCTTCACTCTTACACACGAGTCCCAATTTTGAACAATCAAATTCAGTTTCTTTCTTTTTCCCATTTTCACAAGAATACTCAACTAAATTTACAGTTGAAGTGCACTTATCTTTCCAGTTTGTTATTACTGACGTATTTGCGATATATTCACTAGTGTAGACTGAAGTGTTTGCTAGGTAATCTAGCCCCGCGTCGCTATCTTCGCATCCTTTTCCAGCTAAACAAACACCTAGCGCGCAGTACTTGCCTTCCTTAGCGCAGTCATAGTCTACGCTTGTAACTTGGTTTCCATTACAATAATATTCCCTTAAAATTGTATTTCCATTGCAGTGATCGTCTGAACCAACAGTTGAACCGGTTGTTTCGTTTATCCCACTAATGTGTGACTTAACTTTATAGTTTATCCCGTCATCATCTTCTTTGCAAATATTTTCGCCAGTCACGCACGCGCCATTCTTACAAACCTTTCCAGCGTTAGCGCAGTTAACTGAAACGTATTCAGAGTATCCCTTTCCAGTTGCCCCAGTTTTGCAAATTGACTCATTTAAAATCGTTGAAGAAATACACTTATCTGCAATTTTTGAATTCCAACCTTGCTTCTCTCCATTTGCAAATTTAATAACGCCTTCTACCAAAGCCGAAGAACTTGCGGTTTCATTTATTCCGCCGTCATTGTCAGTGCAAATTTGCTCTTTTTCTGTGCAAACGCCACCAAGGCAGTTTTTTCCATCTTGCTTACAATCATGCGTTTCGTGTGCCATTATTCCTGATGCGTTGCAATAATATTCAAATAAGTTAGTTTCAGAAGTGCAGTGGTCTTCACCGTTTGAAGCACCGTCTTTACTAATATAGTTAGCCTTTGCCTTTACCTCGTAATTTTTACCATTATCGTCGTCAAAACAAGTTCCAAGAATTTCAACTTGTGCAGCGGGTTCAGTTGGCGTTGCATTTTGCGCAGCTGGTTGTGTTGGTTGAGAAGGAGTTTGATTTTGAGGCGCAGGTTGGGCTGGAGTTTGGTTTTGTGCTGGTTGCGTTGGGGCTGATGGTGAACTTCTGCCTGCAGGTTGCGCCGCACAGTTCACATTGTCAGTTGCACAACCGTATTGGCAATTTGAAGTACTTGCATAAACGCAAGCGCTAGAACGAGAGGAATAATTTCCACTTGAATATATAGTTCCATTTGCGCAGTAATTTGCACACGAAGGAGTACGCGTATCCGCGCTTACTTCCAAAGCTAAAAAGCAGAGGATTAACAAAGTTATGAACAAAGTTTGAGTTTTCATAACTAGAGCTACATTTTCAAAGTTTTTAAAACAAACGCTAAGGCAGCTAAGTTCTTATTCTTCTCCTGTTTTCAATTGGCGGTCTAGTTTCTCGGGCTAGCCGACGTAGAGTTTCTTGTTTTCTTAATTGTGTTGTTCGTCTTCGTCTCCCGCCGTCAAATTGTGTACCGAAACTAAGAGTAAAAAGGTGCTCGCGTCCTGCAAGGTTAGGCTTTTCGTATCCTACTGCGCCGTAAGATTTTTCGCCACCTAGGGCTAGTTTATACCTGAACGACGTTGTTGCTCCATGCCCCCATGACCGCCTTATTCCAGCTTCTGACGCAGCTGAAATGCCTGCTTCGTTTGGTCTACTTTGCAAAGAGAGTGAAAGATCTGCATCTCGCCCAGTCCCTACGCCTACTCTTTCTACTATTTTCATTAGTTTGTTTACATTTACGCCGTATATGACGGCGCCAGCTGCACCAAGTTTACCGCTAGTGTCAACACTTGGGCCGAATTTCAACGTGAGCCCCGCGTCTTGTAAGTCGACCAAAGCAGC